>JADZCJ010000055.1 GCA_020851635.1 Anaerolineae bacterium | reverse complement strand
GCAGTTGCTTTTTTCAATGTGCAAGCGCACACGCGATGTGCAAAAAATATCGGAACGCCAAATTAACCGCCTGACTTCAGCCCTGTCCTACACGCACGGCTGATTCAGATTGGATAAAGTCCAGCTAATAGTGCAACAACATGAGATTGCGTAGTCGAACATCGAGTTTTATAACTCGCGCGCCAGCACTTGACTCGGCAATTTCATCATGTTGTTGCGCTAGGATGCTGCTTCATCCTTTTTGAGCGATTCCGACCATTCGGCGACCTGTTTGGCAGCCGTCTCGCGACCCCCCAGCCCAAACGCCAGGGCGACGGCGACCGCAATGGCGCCAAAGGACAGCGCAAAGGCAATGATCACGATGGATTCGGCAAAGCCCATGGCTGTAAGCCCCATCGCACCCGCAAACGCAATGATGGCGAGGCGCGCACCCCAGGCAAGCAGATTCTTGTTTGCGACGCTCGTCCCGTTCACAAAACGCGCGGCAAGATTGCCCAAATACACGCCGATGGCGATAATGATCAAACCAAAGATGATCTGAACGATCTGGACACCAAAGTTGCCCACAGCGACTGTTACTGCGGTCCAACCGATCACCTGCGCCGCTTGCACCGCCGCAAGTAGCATCACAATCAACAGCGCCAGATCGCCGATCCACTGTGCCAATGTGCGCCCGCCGATGGTCTCGTTGTTGCCCAAGCCCAGCACGCGTGGGAGTGAATTGACGCCGATGCCGGCAAGAATTTCCACCCCGATGCCAATCAGCCAGCGCCCCAGCACAAAGGTCAGCACGAGAATGGCAGCTGCTGCCACGTAACTTGGGATGGCAACAATGACCTGATTGATCATTGCGGTCAGCGGGGCGGTCAGCGAAGTCAGATTCAACGCATCGAGCGCGGCCGTGATGACGGGGATCAGGATGACGATGAACACGAGCAAGCCGACAAGACCCGAAACTGTCGTGCCGCCCATGTATTTGGCGACGCCAACACGCTCGGCAAAAGCGTCAAGCCCTGCCGACGCCAAAAAGCCCGTCACAATGCGCTGAACGATGCGCGCCACAAACCAACCTACGATCAAGAGAATCGCCGCGGCGGCAAGATACGGCAAAAATCGGAGGAACTGGTCAATCATGTTCTGGACGGGGACAAGCAAACCCTGCAAGCCCACTGCGCCCAGAATCGCGGGCAGGAACACCAGCCACACCAGATAATAGACTGCATCGCCCAGCGGGCTGGCAATTGACGCGGCCGAGCCCGAGCTATTGGCAAGTCGCTGGTCCACATTTCGTCGATTCAAAGCGCCGGTCACGAGACGCCGCGCAATACTTGCCACCACATGCGCGATCAGAGCGAGAATCCCGGCGGCGAGCAGCGCGGGCAGCCACCCGATCACGTTGTCCAGAAAAGAGTTGATCGGTTCTGCAAGCGTGGTCAAGCCGAGGACCTGCAGCGCTCCGACGATAAAGAACAAAAAGACAAGCCAAAAAACGATTGTCCCGATCCACCGTTCAATCGGATAGGGTGGAGCTTTGGTTCCGGGCGTCAGAGTTGCGGGCGCAGCTCCCCCTGCTTTCGTTTCAGTGGGCATTGTCTGGGGCTCGAGTTTGTTGGCGAGGCGATTGTCAAGATTGGCGCGTTTCAGGATCCCGGCGACGACGCGTTCAATAATGGTCGCAACCAGCCAGCCGATCAACAAGATCAGCACTGCCACGATCAACCGAGCGATTCCTTCTGGCATGAAAGCGCTTAATGTGCTTACTGCCGTCTCCATAGTCTTACCTCCATATATTTGTCATGCCTGTACAAAGGCACGCGCCGACAAAACGCCGGCGTGAAAAATGTAAACTTGCGAACAAAGTACCATGCAATGACAAGCGTGTCAACAATCATCTGCCGGACAATCATCCTTGTCATCTGTCACCCCGCGCAGCTGTCAACTGTCCCGATTTTTCCGAGTTACGACCATTTCGTATCCAATTTTGACCCAATTTTGACCAACCGAGGGTACCTTCATGGCGGGATGATGCTTCCGCGCTGCCGCATCATCTCGAGTCTATTGGCAAGCCCGTATCGGCAAGCCCGTATCGGCTATTGCCCGCGGAGATGAACTATGAATGTTCGAACTCGTTTGCTCGTATTGTGCGTGCTTTTGCTCGTCGCGCTTGCCGCACCCGCTCTGACGTCCGCCCAAACCCCGGTGGACCGGATCGCAAACCTCGATATCCACGTCTGGCCCGAATTTGATGACCCGCGCGTCCTCGTGCAATTTGACGGCAAGCTTGCCGCGCAGAACGACTATCCGCGCCAGGTCGAATTTTATATTCCCGCGAACGCCGCGCTGATCGCAACGGCATACATGGACGAAGCGCAGCAATATCTCAACTCGGACCCGGCGACCGTCACCGACGCGGGCAACGGGTTGAAAAAGGTCGCGTTCAACGTCCCTCGACCCAATTTCCATCTTGAATACTATGACGATGCCATTCAAGGCGCGCCGACCAAGTCGCTGAATTTCACCTACACCGCGCGGATGCCCGCCGATTCCGTGCAAATCCAGGTGCAGCAGCCGCTCAAATCAGACCAGTTCAAAATCACGCCCGCGTCGAGTCTGGTGTCCGAGGGCAATCACGGTTTCAAATATCACATTTTCAACTATCCGGGAATCGCCGCCGAGCAGCCGTTGAACCTCCAGGTCAGCTATTTCAAGAGCGACCCGAACCCGTCCGTTCAAAATGTGGTCCCGCCCCAGACCGCGCCCCAATCGAACCCGGCGGAGATTGCCGCGCCCACCGACCCCCAGCAGCTCTATTTGCTCATTGGCGCGGGCATCGCGCTTGCGTTGGGAATGCTTGGCATCTATTTATGGTACTCGCGCCGTCAACCGCGCCCGGAATTCGCAAGCGCTTCGGGAGGTGGTATCACGGGCAAAAAGGCGGAACGGGCGGCGGGCTTTTGCGGGCAGTGTGGCAACGCCATGCGCCCAAACGATAACTTTTGCCCCAAGTGCGGCGCCAAAAAAAGATAACGCAAGATAGCCCGTAACGATAAGCAAGCAAAAGGGAATGTCTCGCGCATGGAACGCTCTATCGCACCCGCACAAGATAAAGGACAACCGCCGCCCGCCGAGCGCCGGTTGTCCGAACGCGTGCTGACATTACAGCAGGTGCTCCCCTTTGCGCTCCTGGCGATTGTGATGTTTTACCAGGTGACGCGACATCTGATCTTTCCTGCCAGCGACCACCCTTTGTTGTTTGTAGTCGAGTTTCTGGTCTTTGGCATAGGCGCGCCGGTCATGGTATGGGTGACGCTCGACTGGATCGGACATGAAATTCGCGCGCGCGAAACCGCCCAGGACCAGGCGGACACGCAGACACGCATGTTGCTGGAAATGCAGCACCGCATCAAAAATAATTTGCAGACGGTTGCCGACCTCTTGTCTCTCGAACTGGCGCGCGTCACCACGCATCCCGAAGCAGCGCAGAGTCTGCGCGATTCCGTGACCCGCATCAAGACGATTGCCGCCGCGCACGAGCTCTTGACCGCAGACCAGGTTGGCTCGACCGACATTGTAGAGCTTGCGGCGCGCGTCGCCGAAAACGCGCGGCTGGCACAGACTCATTCGGGGCAGACCGTCAAGATTCGGGTCACCGGCGAGTCGGTGCGGCTCAATTCCAAAGCGGCTACTGCGTTCGCGCTCGTCATTAACGAATTGGTCAGCAATACGCTCGAACACGGGTTTGGCGGACGCGCGGATGGCGAAATCGAAATCGGGATTGCTGCGGATGACAAGCGCGCTTATATCGTCGTTCAGGATAGCGGGGCAGGACTGCCCGACGGGTTTGATCCCAAACAGGATGCAGGACTGGGGCTGCGGATCGTGCGCACGCTGATTGAAAAAGATTTGCGGGGCGCCTTTGCGCTCAATAATGCGGCGCTGCCCGATATGCCCGTGAACGGCGCCCGCGCAGAATTTTCATTTCCGATCTGAAGGATCGCGAGGTAAAGAGAACTATGAAGTCATTACGCATTGTGATCGCAGACGATGAAGGACTGCACCTGATGAGTCTGCGCGCCCAGCTGGAAACGCTCGGTCATCGCGTTGTGGGCGAAGCGAGTGATGGGCAAGCGACACTCAAACTGCTGCATGATTTACGCCCCGATCTGGCGATTCTGGATATCAAGATGCCCGAACCCGATGGGATTCAGGTTGCCAAACAGGTCATGCACGAACAACCGCTGCCCATTATTTTGCTCAGCGCATTCAGCGAAGGATCGCTCGCCGAGCGCGCCGCCGACGCGCACGTTGCCGCCTATCTTATGAAGCCCGTTTCGGCGGAAGAGTTGATGCCCGCGATTGCGCTCGCCGCCTCGCGCTTTAACGAATTTCAAAATCTCAACAAAGAGGTCACCGACCTGCGTGAGGCGCTCGAATCGCGCAAAGTGGTCGAACGCGCCAAGGGGATTTTGATGCGGCGCTTGAACCTGACCGAAGAAGAAGCATTTCACCGCATCCAGCGGCGCAGTCAGAACGAAAATAAAAAGATGAGCGAAATCGCCAATGCCGTCATCACGGCGGATGGGATGCTGTAAATCAAGAATCTACGTCGAACGGACGTAGATTCTTGATTTAACGGATCTTTTTGGTTGTTTGATTGCCTTTTGGTCTTGCAACACATCATCTCTTGTTGGTCGTGGGGGCGTTCGATTGAACGCCCCCACGAAAATTTTACACAACCTTCGGCGTTCGACCTTCTTATTGCTCGCGCTTGTGACAGACCTCGCACTGTTTGTCCGGGAACCCGGCGTGATCGTCCGGAAACTTGGGCGAGCTCAGGGCGCCGGTCGCGTGACAGGCGGCACAGGCGCTGGTGGCGTGGTCGGCAGGAATTCCCGGCAGCGGCGTCGGCGTCGGCGTTGCTGTCGCAGCCCGAGTCTCGGATGCTGCCGGAGTTTCTGCTGTCCCCGGACTTGCGGGCGCAGGGGCGCTTGAATGACAAGTGCTGCACTGTGTATCCGCATAGTTGGCATGATCGTCCGGTGACTTGGGCGCGCCCGCCAGACCTGCGGAATGACATGCCGCACATGCGCTTGTAGCATGGTCGGGCGGTATCTGGGGCAGCGCGGGCAGCGTGGTTTCACCTTCTTTGGCGGGTTGATGACACGTGGTGCACTGTCCGTTGGTATAGTTCTCGTCCTTGTGCGACTGCGGAATCTGCGGCATGCTTGCCGCGCCGGTGTTGTGACACCCCAAACATTCGGATTGTCCTGCCAGCGCGTGAGGAATGCTGGGTGGTTTGCCCGCCTCGGCATCGAATCCTTCGGGCAGGACCGATGGATCGTGACAGGCAAGACACAGGTCATTGGTGCGCCCCTCGTGGTCATCCGGCATTGGCAGCACGATCGCGTTCAAACCATGACAGATTTGGCAGTCGGGATTTCCACCGATAGGGTGCGGAATCTTTGAAGGGGGCGCATTCGGGTCCGAGGGTTGGCGCACCGGCGGCTGGAGCACCTGTGCCAGCGCCGGGGCATCAAAGCCCGCAAATTCCCATTTCGTCCCGTGACACGCGCTGTTGGAGCAAAATGAGGTATTGTCGCTCCCACCCGCATTGCGCGTGTCGTGACAGTCCTGGCAGGTCGTGTCAAAGCGCGTGCGATGTTCCAGGAGCCAGGTTGTGGTCTTGTGCGAATCCGGCTCGTTCACCTGTTCCAGCGAAATGGCCGGAGCAGATTGTCCCTCGGTATAGACGACCGGAATGGAATGACACACATTGCATTCCAGACGAACTGCTTCTTTGCGGTCCTCGGTAAAATGCTTGCCGTCGTGACAGCGAAAACAACCGGGCCAGTCCTTGTGTCCCAAGTTATCGGGATGTGTTGACCAGTCCAGCGCCTGCTCGGGGAAATGCAGTTTGGGATACCATTCTTTGAGGGTCGCCACGGCGTTTTGGACGGCTTGGGTGTTTTCCTTGTAATAGTCCGGGAAATTCTGTTCGTAATATGCGTTTACGCGGTCAATCGCCTGCTGCGCCAATTCCGGCGAAGAGCCGAACGGACTTGCAAGCACCTCTACCCCTTTTGACTTGATGTTGGGTATGTTCGGGTCAATTTGCCCGGTGCTGAGCAAACTGTCCATCGCCTCCGCAGGCGTCGGAAATGTGTGAGAGACGCGGTTGTGGCAGTCAATACAATCCATCGTCCGCTTGGGGAGTTTCGCCAGTTCTGCTTCCGTGAGCGGGTTTTCAATGTCGCTATATACCGTCTTGGTGCCGTCGGGGTTCGTGACCTCGATATACGGGATTTCCTGTTGAAATTCGTCCGTGTAATAAAAGTCAATCGGGTTCTCGATATGCCAGTGGATGCCGCGCCCCAGACCCGTGCGCGAGCTTCCGCCGCCCGTTTTCATGACGAGCGCCGTCTCGACCGGCGTATTCTCCTCATCTGTGCTGATATTGGTTTTGGTTACGACCTTGTCCCACGAGAATTTTTCGGGCCAGTGGCATTTTTCACAAGACTCGCGGGCGGGTTGCAGACCTTTGGCATGAAGCGGAAATTCGTACAACCCCGTCAGATATGCCCACACAAATTGAGCATCCACAGCTTTGCGTGTGAATTGCACACCAAACGAGGTGCGCCCGATATGACATTCTACACATTCCACGCGGGCATGTGGCGAACGAAGATACGATTCATAGTGGGGCGGCATCGTGTGGCAGGTGGTGCCGCAAAAATAAGAGGAATTGGTATAGTCCCATGCATAAAGTCCGCCTGCAAAGAGCAGCAGCAGGACGACTATACCTCCCAGAGCCAAGAGCCACGTGCGCGGCTTGACCCGGCGGAGCCGTGCCCATGCTCCTTTGATTCGGTCCATGCAATGCCTCCGAGAAACTGACGTTGGGAGCACCCGTGCCGGCATCCGGTTTGGTGGACAGCCGGCAGCGGCAGACGTCTCCCATTTGTACGCAACATCACGCACAGGACCGGGCAATCATCACCCTGGAACAACATCCAAACTACCAACAACAGGTCAAAAACGCGTTACGATCAAGTCAAAAATCAGTTCACCTTGCTATTCCTGTTTGTGACAGTCCGCGCAGGATGTATCCAGGCGCCCCTCGTGATCGGGTGGGTTCTTGGGCGCGCCGCCCATCCCGCTCACGTGACACACCTGACACACCGTCCGACCTGCATGGTCGGCGGGCAGTGAGCCACCCGCGACCTGCGCCCCACTCGCCGTGGGCGAGACCTCGGGCGCCGGTGTAAATGTCGGTTTTCCGGGTTCGAGCGTGGCGGTGGGCGGCTGTGGTGTGTGGGTGGGCGGCACGCGGGTGCTGGTGGGCGTGAACGTGCGCGGCACAAACACCTGGCTGCGGTCCGAGATCGGCTCGATCGTGCTGATGGCGGTGGTCTCGGCTGTGACAAACAAATAGACCGCAAACAGCAGCACAACGCTTGTAACCACCGCGAATGGCATATAGCGGCGACGGCGACGCCGTTGAATTTCCGCGGGCGCGGCGTAGCTCGCCTTGTTTTGTTCGAGCAGCTCCAATTCCAGCGCGTGTTCCTCTTGCATCTCATGTTCTGACATTTTGCCCGTGAACATGGACCTGTTGAATGTCTTGATATGGACATTGTAGAAATGCCATACCAAAATGGCAAGCACCGCCAGGAGCGCTTCGCCGCCGTGCGCGGCTTTGGCGGCGGGAATAAATTCACCCGGCAAGAGTTTGTTGGTCAGAATCGGATTCCACAACATGAACCCGGTGAGCGCCATGATGGCAGTGCCCCACACCAACGCCCAATATTCGAATTTTTCGCCCCACGAGTAACGGTCGTATTTGGGCGCATCCTTGCGCAGCCCCAGATTGTGAAAAAACTGATTAAAGGCATCAAAGCCATCTTGCACGCGCGGAAAGATCGTCCAGCGCGCCCGTTCTACATAAATCTTGTAACCGATCATGATAAACTCGGCGATGGAAACAAAAAGGAGGACGATCGCCGAATAGCGATGAAGGATGCGCGCGTTCTCGATGCCGCCCATCCACGCAATCATGGTTTCCGCCCACTCGACGCCGAGAAACTTTTGCGGCAGTCCGGTGATGGCAAGGACCGTAAAAGAGAGAATCAGCAAGGCGTGCTGTGCGCGCTGCACGCTGCTAAAGCGACGATATTCGCGCGCCGTTTCGGGTTGGGAGTTGGGAGTTGAGGTTTCCATAATCGCCTCGTCAAGATTCCGGCGTTGATGTGGATTTGCCCAAGCGCCGCCGCAAACGCAGGAGCACGTCACTCCCGATAAAGATCAGCAAGGCGCCGATGGTCATTGGAATAATGATCCAATAAAAGAGATTAATATAATAGACGAGCGGATACTTGTCGGGGCTGGGTTCATAGTGGCTCATCCAAGCCGCCGTAAAAGAAGCGGTCGTCGCGTCGGGATGACAGCGCTGACACGTCACGAGCAGATTCTCCTGTGTCGCAACCATCGAAGTGGGGTCGGAGACGCTCTTGATGTTGTGCACGCCATGACAATCGTAACAGACCGGTTTATTGGTCGCCTGATCGGGATGCTGCCGCGCAAAGAGTTCGACGGTGGCGCCGTGAAAATCGGCAAGATAGGTGTCCAGCACGTTTGTCGAAATCCCATACTTGTCCATAAGCGCAGCGTTGGTATGACAGTCGGCGCAAATCTGGGGCGAGTTGAGTCGAAAAGCTGCCGTTGTGGGGTCGCCGATGTTGTGTACACCGTGACAATCAACACAGGTTGGCACATCCGGATTGTCATTGTCAAACAGCGCTTCACCGTGCACGCTCGCAATATATTCGTCGCTGATGGTGCTGTGGCATTGCGCGCAGGTTTGCGGAATGTGCGTGCGCGGGTTTGCCGGGTCGGTGACGGCATGCGCCGTGTGGCAATCGGTACAGACGGCTGCGTTGCGATTGCCCCCGGCGAGGGCAACCTGATGCATACTGTCGAGCGTGCTGCGATAATTCTCGACGTGGCAGCCCTCGCAAGTCCTATAGTTTTGCAGGGTGACGTCGCGCCGGTCAATGTAATTGGCTGGTGGGTGCGGATAGCCCTGAATGTCGGTGTGACACTGGACACAGGTCACATTCAGCGTTCCGTGGATCGAACCGTGAAAGCTCTCCGGGTCCACATACAGTGAAAGGGGTTCGCCGCTGGGAAGGGTCATCTCAAGTTCGGGGTTCGAATGACACTGCAAACAGGTTGCATCGTCAGTGGGACCTTGCGCCTCGACGGTCGCGTATACGCCGATAGAGACGATGAGAGCGATACCCATCGCGACGCCGGGCATCAACAGACTTGGCTGAACATGGGGAATCGCTCCCGTTAACAATTTACATAGCCATCTCATAAACCAGGTGCCTCCGCATCCTCGCTTGCAAGATCCTTCGCAACCAACCTGCACACGGTGAGCATAGAGAGACCAAGTCCTTTTTGCATGGAAAAGCGGTCAAAATCAGGTGAGAAAACAAGAATCGGTTCCCGGCATCCAATTGCGTCGCATCTCGCTGCGGCGCGGGTCGCCGAACCTGCGCGCATTTTGACCAAAATTGTGAGGAAATCGTACCAAATTTTGACCTTGACTCTTTATATTTGCTGTGTCAATACCCGACGCTGGGTAAGAATCGCGCTGCATACGAGCGGGCAAAATGGCAGGTCGCCTCACTCGTAGGTCAGCACTGAAATTTCCTCATGATGGGGATCATGCGTTGTGCCCTGTTGGCACGACGCGGCGTGGTTTGCCGGGGCGGACACGGGTCCGCTTCACCCACCACCGAACGGCTCGCATGACGAGACGCACGGAAGGTTGGGACCATATCAATACCGCGGAAAGAGGTGATGTGATCGGCTCAAAGCATAGATGCGGCGAGCAAAAAAGCGGTCTCTCTCGTAACTCTATCTCTGGAGGCAAACCAAATGTTGAATTGGAAATTCATCGCGATTCCACTACTGATTGTCGGTGCAATCGCTGCGGCGCTGGCGCTGACACCGCTCGGCATGGAGCGCACCATTCAGGCGGCTCCGCCCGCACAAGCGCCAACGACGGAACCGATCAATGCGATAGTCACGATTGTGCCGGTTGCGGCAAATGAAACTGGTGACCCCAACGTCATTACGGGCACCATCGAAATGGTCACTGACACCGCCGTCGGCGCAGTTGACACAGTCATCGCCATGGGCGCAAGTGGCTTGAATAATGTGCCGCTCAATGTGCCCGTCACGCTGGAATGTATGCCTGATGACGTGACTTTTACAGGACCCATTACGCCAACGTGGTCTCTGTATAAACCCCCGCAATCCACAGCCGAATTTTCGGACCCCAAAGCCAACCTGACCAAATTCACCCCGGACCTCGCAGGCGCGTATGCGGTTGCGTGTACTCTTCCCGGCGGCGGGCAGGCGGGCGGCGTACATCTTTACGCCGGTGCGTATATCGGCAACAATGCCGAAACTTGTGCGACGTGCCATCCCAATCAAGTCCAGGATTGGCTCGGGACGGGTCACGGCAATTCTCTAAAGTCTCTGATTGACAACAGCAAGACGCCGGACCAGGAAACACACTTTAATGAACAGTGCGCCGCTTGTCATGTGACAGGTTACTTTGTCCCACCTGTCGGCGCAGGCAATGGCGGGTTCAAGGATGCTGCAATCGAGACAGGATGGACGTTCCCGACCTTTGAGGAAATCAATGAGGCGGGCAAGAGCGGCACCAGCAATTGGGATGCCATGCCGGACCAAGTCAAAGCGATGGCGAACGTGGGATGCGAGGCATGTCACGGTCCCGCCGCTGATCATGTCAACAACAATGCCCCGATCATGGCGAGCAGCCAGCAGGAAGGCACCTGCAATGTCTGTCACAATTCGAGCAACCGCAATGACAAGGGCGAACAGCTGGCTAATGCGGGACACTCGGATGTCAATTCACCCGCATTCAACGAGCCCATCGGTCCGACACGGCAGTTGTGCGTGCGCTGCCACTCGGGCGAGGGTTTTTCCAGCTTTATAGAGAACCCCACAAACCCGGCAGCATGGACCAACACCAAGCAGACCATCGTCTGCGCCACATGCCATGATCCGCACAGCGCGGACAATCCCGCCCAGCTGCGTATCGTGGGCACGCCCATCGAGATGCCGTTCGAGATCACCAAAGATGTTGGGCTTTCCGCCGCCTGTTTCGAGTGTCACAATTCGCGCACCGATCCGGCGGATGCGATCAAGAGCTCGTTCCCGCATTACAGCTCGGTGGCTGAATTCCTGAGTAATACGGGCGGCGTGGATTATGGACAAAAGGTGTCGAATTCACCGCACGGTGATCTGGTGGGTGTCTCGGCTGACGATAACGGCAACATCCCCGGACCGTGCGTGGCATGCCACATGGCGCCAATCATTACGGACCCGGAGGACCCGAACTTTGAAAAGGTCGGCGGTCACTCGTTCAATACGGTCAGTCCCGACCGCACATTCGAATACACTGCCGCCTGCACGACCTGTCACCAGGACCTTACAACCTTTAACATGCCCGCCAAGGCGGACTATGACGGCAATGGCAAGACCGAAGGCGTCCAGGACGAAGTCCTCGGACTGTTGAATGTGGTCTGGGCTGAACTCGAAGCCGCCGGTGTCAAAAAGGTGGATACCGGCTATCCCTATGCCGTTCTGCCCCGTGTTGACGGCCAAGTTGACGACAAGATTGACAATGCGTGGTACAACTATCGGACGGTCTATGGCGTAATGTGGGGCGAGGAAACCGGCGACGGAAATCAAGGCAAAGCGCAAGCGATGCACAATTTCAAGCGCGCGGTGATGCTCTTGCAGCTCTCGTACAAAGACCTGACCGGCAAAGATGTGCCCGGCGCAACGCTGATGAAATAAAAGTCAGATGTGCCAGCCCTCGTCCCTCCACAAGGGGACGAGGGTTTTTTTTTGCCCTTGGGACAAATGTCCCTCCGATACGGGCATGATTGTCACAACAATTGCAACCTCCGCCGGATTTGGACTTGATTTTGACCTTGCTACGACCTGCGATTTCTATTCTCCAGTCGAGTACAAGCCCGACGCTCGACGTATAGCCAAATGCGTGTCCAAGGAGAGAAACATGGAAAGCACGTTGCGCCGCCCACCCGTAAAATCCACAACCGCCGCTCGCGGTAACTCGATAAAATTCATTGCAGGCGGGATTGTTTTGTTGGGAGTCATCGCTTTTGTAATGTTCAACACCATTCAAGCCAACACGGTCTATTACTATACCCTGTCCGAGGTGCAGACACAGCAGGCGAGTCTCGTCGGCAAGACGATTCGCGTGAATGGACCGCTGGACAAGACGAGTATCCGCAACGACCAAAAGAATCTGGTGCTGGAATTCAATCTGGTCCAGGATGGTATCGTGCTGCCGGTGGTGTATCAAGGGGTTGCGCCGGATACGATGAGCAGTGGCGAGAGCGTAGTTGCCGAGGGCAAATTGGATTCGGACGGCGTCTTTCGGGCACAGTCAATCCTGGTGAAATGTCCCTCGAAATATCAAGAGAGCCCCGTGCAGTATTAGTGTAATCAAATCACAGATTCTCTGGTTTAGGAGCCGATGATGGCTAACCCACAAATCGCCGAAGTTGGCAATCTTGCGCTCGTTCTCGGACTTGCGGCATCGGTGTATGTCGTTTTCGCCGCCGTATTTTCGCAGATCAAAAGGCGCAATGAATTTTTTCTCAGCGCCAGGAACGGCGTCTGGCTCATAGCCGGTCTGGCAACCCTCGCCGTCGTGATTCTGGAATGGGCGCTGATCACCCATCAATTCCGTTTTGAATATGTCGCCAGTCATGTCAGTCGAGACCAGCCCCTTTTCTATACCATCACGGCGCTCTGGGGCGGACAACAAGGTTCGCTCCTGTTTTGGGTCTGGCTGTTGTCGCTCTTTGGCGCGATTGTTTTGCTCCAACACCCGGGCGAATCAGACCCTTTGATTCCCTGGGTCATTGCGTTTCTCGCCTTTACCTCTGCGTTCTTTTTCTCGCTCCTCGTTTTTGTGTCCAGCCCATTCACACTGCTGGCGCAAGCGCCCGCCGATGGCATCGGGCTGAATCCGCTGCTCCAAGACCCCGGCATGATTATTCATCCGGTAACCCAATATCTGGGGTATGTGGGGTTTGCTGTGCCCTTTGCCTTTGCCTTTGCCGCGCTCGTGACCGGCAAGCTGGGCTATGACTGGATCCGCACCACGCGCCGTTGGGCGTTGTTTGCGTGGTTGTTTCTCTCACTCGGACTCTTGTTTGGGATGCGGTGGGCGTATGTCGAGCTGGGGTGGGGCGGCTATTGGGGTTGGGACCCGGTGGAAAATGCGGCATTGATTCCGTGGCTCACCGGCACGGCATACTTGCACAGCGTCATGATTCAGGAAAAGCGCGGGATGCTCAAAGTCTGGAATTTGGTGCTGATCTTGCTCACGTTCCTCCTCACAATTCTGGGGACGTTCATTACGCGCAGCGGCGTGATTCAATCGGTGCATGCGTTTGGCGTGAGCTCGATGGGTCCGTTCTTTCTCGCCTATATCGCCGCCGTGCTGGTTGTGACCGTCTATTTTATTTATGTGCGGCTCGACAAGCTCAAAGAAGAGAACCGGCTCGATTCGATGCTCTCGCGCGAGGCGACCTTTCTCTTGAACAACCTCATCTTGCTGGGCGCGGCAGTCGCAACTTTGTGGGGCACCGTCTTTCCCCTGATCAGTGAAGTGATTGTCGGCAAACAGATCACGGTCGCCGCTCCCTTTTTTAATCAGGTGAACGGTCCCATCTTTTTGGCGCTGGTCCTGTTGATGGGCGTCTGCACGCTCATCGGTTGGCGGCGGGCGTCACCGCGCCACCTGGTGCGGAATTTCATGTCGCCCGCAGCGGTCGCAGTCGTCACCATGGTTGTGCTGATGCTGATTGGCGTGCGCGATCCGTACGGACTGATTGCGTTAGTTGCGGCGGCGTTTGTCCTGACGACAATCCTGCTGGAATTTTATCGCGGCACGCGCGCCCGGATGCGAATGTACAAAGAGAATGCCGCCATCGCGCAAGCGCAGCTGGTGAACAAGAACCGTCGGCGTTATGGCGGTTACATCGTCCATTTGGGCGTGATTCTGGCAGTCATCGGCATTGTCGGTTCGACCTTTTTCCAGACCAGCGCCCAGCAGAATCTTGCGCCCGGACAAACGGTTGAGCTCGGACCCTATCTGGTGCAGTTTGACCGGCTGACGGTTACGCGTGAACCAAACGCACAAGTGATCGGCGCAGACCTGGTGGTGTTTGAAAACGGCAGACAGATTGACACGATGCGCCCGCTAAAGGCATATTATCCCGCCGCAGACCAGATGACGACAGAAGTGGCGGTGCGGACAACGATGCGCGATGACCTGTATGTGATTCTGGCGGGCTGGAATGACGACGGCAGCGCGACCCTCAAAGTAATTATCAACCCCCTCGTGCTCTGGTTGTGGGTTGGGTTCGGTGTCTTTATCCTGGGAACAATCATTACCATGCTGCCTGACCCGCGCGAAGCCAAAGCATTGGAACGTGTGCGCGCGGAAAAGGCGTGGGTAGGAGCATAGGGGAGCAGACATGGAAACTGTTGTGATACTCGGACTGGTCGCCGTCGTGATTTTGATTCTGGGGTACCCGCTGGTGAACCCTCAACAGGTTCCGGCACATGCAATCGCCACGAGTGACAACGACCTCTTTGGCGAGCGCGAAATTGTGTTCGAGACCCTGCGCGATCTCCAGTTTGAATATGCGACCGGCAAACTTTCGGCGCAGGATTATGAACAACTCAAAGCGCGCTATGAGCTGCAAGCCGCTCAGATTTTGCGTGAAATTGACGCGCGGCAAGCTGTCAAACAAGGCAACAGCCCGGTCGCCGTCACCTGCCCGCGCTGCCATTCGCAGATGCGCGCCAAGTACAAATTCTGCACCAAATGTGGAGCCAAATTATGAATTCGACACTCACGCTGGCTCCCGCCGCAGCCGATCAGGCGGCAGATGCGCGGACCCGTCAGGAATGGCACATTTTCAATGACGACGCCGTGCGCGCGGTTTTGCGTGTGCTCGTCCCGACCAGTCTCGTCATTACTGCGACTGCTCTGGTGATGGCGTTGTTTTATGCGCCCCGTGAGGCGACGATGGGCGATGCCCAGCGCATTTTCTATTTGCATGTGCCGAGCGCGTGGATTGGTTTCTTTTCCTTTTTTGTCGTCTTTATCGCCAGCGCGCTCTATTTGCTGAAACGTGAACGCAAATGGGATGCCGTTGCCCAGTCTGCCGCCGAAATCGGAGTGCTCTTTACCACACTGGTCCTGCTCACCGGTCCCTTGTGGGCGAAATCGGCATGGGGCACATACTGGGTGTGGGATGCCCGCCTGACTACCACGCTGGTCTTGTGGCTAATTTATGTGGGCTATCTGATGCTCCGCGCCAGCGTGGACGAGACCAAACGCGCGCCAATGGCAGCCGTGCTGGGAATTATCGGGTTTCTCGATGTGCCCATCATCTTTTTGTCCGTGACGTGGTGGCGCACCATGCATCCGACGCTGGTGGTCAGCGAGTCGGGCGGACTGGAACCTGCCATGCGGACAACCCTGATGGTTGCGCTGCTGGCGTTCACCCTGCTCTTTGCGTGGATGCTGTTGTATCGCGTCCAGTTGGAACAGAAACGCGACCGCCTGGCGCTTTTGCGCGAGGAACAAGAGGTGTGACATGACCTATCTGATCATTTCGTATCTGCTTATCATCGTCCTGATCACCGTCTATATTGCCATGATGGTCAGGCACACGCGCCGGGTCGAACTTGCGCTGCAAGCGGAGAATTAGACCTTGACGAGGATGGACCCTCTGTTGTGTTCGATTGGAGTGATGCGCTTATGAAAATGATTCCGCGTTGGGGTCTTGTGTCGGCGCTGTTTTTGGTCGTGATATTGTGGACCGTGGGCGCTGCAGTAACCGTCTCGGCGCAAGAACCCGTGCCGGACCTGGAGAATGAGGTGCTGCGGATTTCCAAGAGTTTGTACTGTCCTGTCTGCACCGGCGTTCCGCTGGACGTTTGCGAGACGCAGGCGTGTGTGCAATGGCGCGCGTTGATCCGCGAAAAGCTGGAGGCGGGGCAGGGGGAAGAACAGATTCGGCAGTATTTTATTGCCCAATATGGCGAACGTGTGCTGGGCGCGCCGCCGCCCGAAGGATTTAATCTCAGCGCATATATTCTGCCCGTGCTGGTCCTGTTGGGAGGGGGGGCGGTATTGTTCTGGACGACGCGGGGCTGGCTGCGGCAACCTCCACCTCAGGGCGCGCTCAGCACCGTGCCGCAGGTGCCGCCCGAATATGCCGAACGAATCGCGCAGGAACTGGAAGCGAGGGAATGACATGACAACGGATGCCCTGCGCCGAGAGAATGATGCGCCGCCTGCGCCCGCCGGGACCGACCTCCCCAAAAAGCGTTCCACGTTTATCGTGCTGGGTTTTACGCTGCTCATCGTGTTTGCGCTGCTGGGACTGTTTATTATGGGTTGGCTGCAGCGTCAGGCGCCGCCGCTCGAATCCGGTCTGGCGCCCCAATTCGAGCTGACGACGTTTGAAGGCGAAACTCTCCGTCTCGCCGATTTGCGCGGCAAGGCAGTTGTCCTCAATTTCTGGGCTTCGTGGTGCGTGCCGTGTCGTCAAGAAGCGCCTGCCTTGCAAGCCATGTGGGAAAAGTATCGGGCGCGGGGCGTGATGGTTATCGGCGTGGATTATGTAGATACCGAGAAAGAAGCCAAGGAATTTATCAGCCGATACAGACAGACCTATCCGAACGGCGCAGACCTCGGCACCGAGATCTCGACCAAATACAAAATCACCGGTGTGCCCGAGACGTATTTTATCACCCGCGAGGGACAGGTTTTGGGCGGCACAGACCCGAATGGGCGCCCCTATGGCAACTGGATCGGTCCCATTCCGGCGACCGCGCTCGAAGAACGGATATTGAAACTCTTGCAAGAGTAAAATAAAGCAAGGGGCGGACGTGCGCGCCTTACGCCAAGCCCGCCCCTTTTTTTCTCTCTACTGGTCGCTCGCCACTTGAATCAACCCCTTGCGAATGGCGTATTTGACCAATTCGGTCCGACTGTGTAGACCGAGCTTGGCAAGAATATTTGCCCTGTGTCGTTCGACCGTCTTGATGCTGATGACCAGTTCGTCAGCAACCTCTTGATTGGACCGTCCGTCGGCAATCAGTTTCAACACCTGACGTTCGCGCTCGGTCAAGCCGTCAAAGGCGGCGTGGTCATTATCCTGTTCGGCGCGCGTCAAATAATCTTTGACGAGCGATTTGGCGAGGGATGGATACAGATACACTCCCCCCGCATGGACGACACGAATCGCGCTCACCAGTTCGGTCGGCGCGGCTTTTTTGGGCACATAGCCCGAGGCGCCCGCGTTCAACATTTCAAAGAAATACTCGTCGCTCTCGTGCATGGTCAGCGCCAGCACGATCACATTCGGCATTTCTTTTTTCACCGCGCGCGTCGCATCGTACCCGGGAATATCGGGCAAACTCACGTCCATCAAAATCACATCGGGTCGCAATTCCAGCGCGCGCCGAACCGCGTCGCGCCCATTCTCACACTCCCCGACGATCTCTATATCCGCCTGCGATTCCAGCAACATCCGCAGACCCGCGCGCACAATTTCGTGGTCGTCCACCAACAGCAATCGCATATCGTACCTGTCTAGAGGGGCCAGTCGCGCAGCATCCGCTCGGTCTCTTGGGCGTGCCCGCTTTCATCCATCACCATATTTTCCAGTTGCAGCTGCAAGCCCTTGTCACCAAATTCGGCAGCTTGTTCCGCGCGCTGGGCGTAGTCGCGCGTGGCTTGCCGTTCCGCCGCCAGCACCGCTTCCAGCATCGCGCGGTTGTTGGACGCGGACGGGACCGGACGCGGTTCTGTCGCCGGTTCTCCGCCCAACGCCGCAATCTTGTTTGCAAGAAACTGCGCGTGCGCCTGCTCGTCGGGCACTTCTGCCATAAAGAACTGAACGAGCTGCGGGCGGAAGGGTCCTGACGCCTTGGCGGCATACGTAATGTATTGAATGATTGCCCCGAGTTCTCCTGCGAGGTCTTGATTCAAGTTTTCGATCATTGTTTGTTTGTCCATCATTTGCTCCTTGGTGGCTGTGAATTGATTGTTCCAGATGGCTTTGGTGCATAAATATTTTCAGCCCCACTTGTGGGCGTAGAATCGGTGTGAAGCGACTGATGCGCCCCACAAGCGACCAAATTGTCATTAAAAATAGGGATGCAATCTGCAAAAAGCCGATTCATGCACCAAAGCCGTTCCAGATTATAACCGCGCGCAGCCCTTGTCACGCTCTCAGGAAAACGCTCCGACCAACGTGCCCAGTTTGGGTTCGAGTGTCTCGATAGGGATTTGCGCTGTGAGCCGCGTCCCTTTGCCCGGCTCGGATTGTATGACGAGCGAGCCACCCACCAGCCGCACACGTTCTTGCATACCGAGCAAACCCCAGGCGCGACGCGGCGCCTGCGCGCCGACGACCACTTCGGGCACAAACCCGACGCCGTCGTCACGAATGTCCAGTGTCACCTCTTGCGCTGCCAGGCGCAGAGTAATCGTCACGCGCGCCGCGCGAGAATGTCGCGCTGCATTGTTCAACGCCTCTTGCGCCAGCCGGTAGAGTGTGGTCTCGAGGACAGGGCGCAGGCGGCGGCGCGAATCCGACGCGTTCACCTGCACCTGCATCCCGGTGCGCTCGGCGGCGCGGTTCGCCATTTCGCGCAGCGCAGGCACCAGCCCCAGATCGTCCAACTGTGCGGGGCGCAAATCATTTATCATCAGCCGCAGGTCGTCCACCGCGCCGGCGCTCATTCGCTCCAACTCTTGCACGCGTTTGCCTGCCAGCTGCGGGTCGGACTGCATCAACGACTCGACAGAATGGAGCCCCATTGCCAGTCCCGCAAGCGTTTGCCCGGTCTGGTCGTGCAGCTCGCGCGCCAGGCGCTTGCGCTCTTCTTCTTGCGCGGCGACAATGCGTTCCAGCAGTTCTCCGCGCAATTCCTCTTTTTCCTGCACCCGTTCATACAGACGCGCGTTCTCGATCGCAATCACCAACTGGCGAGCAAGGGTTTGCAGGACAGCCAGGTTTGAAAATGCGCCCGCGTGCGCCAGCCCGATTGCGCCCAGCACCGTGTTCCCTGACATGAGCGGCAGCGCAAGCACAGCCATCTCCTGATTGGCAGATTCATAGACCAGGTCGCGCGTTTCGCCGGCGTGGCGCGCCGCGCGCAGGACGCGCTCGGGCAGATCAGTCGGAAGATTCGCCGCAGACCGCCGGTATGCAGCGCGCGCGACCAGTGATTTTGTGCCGGAATCATACAGAAAAATCGTTCCCGCCACCACCGGGTCAACCAATGTCACGATTTTTTCGATGGCATCGTTGAGCAGGATGTTCAGGTCCAGCGAGGTGCCCAGAATACGACATGTTTCAAACAAAACGGTCAATTCGCGCGCTGCCTGCTCTTGCGCTTGAAAACGAGCGCGATTCAAACGCTCGATCCGTTGTGTATATTCGGTTTCAAACACGCGCAGGACGCGCAGAATGAAAAATGCGGCAAGCGCGCCGACGATGGCGCGGAACAATTGCACGGGAATGCTTGTATACGCCTGAAAAGTTTCGGTGTTGATGACGGTGGCGGGAAAAAATGCCGCGGGCGGCACCACAAATTGCAGTGCCCCATACCAGGCAAACGCCAGCGCCGCGCCGATGAGATCGCGGCTGAATTGCGCGTACCCTTGAAGGATAAAAGCGCGCCGCTGCGCAAACATTGCCGCGCTCGCCAGCACAGCGCCCGGCACACCGAGCATATACCGCGCCAAGATGTCGGCAAACCGCCAAAAGTCAAATTCGCTGCCGGCGAAAAAGCGAACGCGGTACAGGACCAGCCCGCCGAGATAGAGCGCCGTGAGGATAAAGGTGAGGCGCGTGAGTGGCACATGTTGCGGTTCCAGCGCCGCCATCAAACCGGTCGCGAATTGGATGAGCAGCACAAACGATGTGGCGAGCAGCATGACGCTGATTGCTTCAATCAGCTGGGGCGATGCGCCCGGTTCTGGCGTCATGAGCAAAAACATCTCGATCCATTCGTGAATGCCGTGCAGCAAGCCAAACCCGGCGAGGTAGGGCAAGGCGTGACGCAGCGCGAGTTGGCTTGTGCGCCCGCTCTCTAGTGCTACCACGATCCCCGTGACAAAAAAAGCCAGACCATACAAGCCGTAAATGAGCGGCAAGTTCGATTGGCAAAAGGCGGGAAATCCTCCTGGCATGGCTGCTCCTGCGTCGTCTTGGATCGCGCAGGGTCAGTTTAGCCCCTGCGGTTTCAGACCAAGTCGTAAAACGGTTCAAAATGCGTTCAAAGGAAAAAACCGGCGGTATCAAGGCATCTTTTGCCTCAATACCGCCTTCTCTCTGCTGCAAGAACGGTCCCCGTGAACCGGGCAGAAATAATTTGTGTTGGACCTAACAGCTCTTGACCGGCTTTGCCGCCAACTCGTGACGGGGTTGGGGCAGAACAGGCAAGAGTTTTACCGCCGCCACATACACTGCCACCGCGCCTGCGATCAACGCCAGGGTGATGACCCATTCCCCAAACGACGGGACGTATGTGGTATTGAGCGAGCCGAGATATTCCGAGAACCCAAAGAGTGCCACATTAAAGCGTTCGAGAATGACGCCGCCGATCACAAGACCCGCAGCGACATAACGCACGCGCGGTTCGGATTTTGCCTGCGGCGTGAACAAGAGCGCCATGGGTAGAATGATGCCAAACAGCACCTGGACCCACCACAACGCGCTCATCGCGCTTGGCGCCATCAGAGTTCGCAATTCGCCGCGTACGAGCATGTCACCGACCAGGAGGGTGAAATATACGCCAAGCACAATCGCGGCGGGTTTGGCAAGCGTGGCGATGAGCTCTTGCTTGTTTTCACAATGAAAGGCGCGGGCATTGATGCACGGCACCACCATCATGAGCGCCAGCCCGGCCGCAACCGCCGAGACAAAAAAGAACACGGGAATCAGCGGCGACCAGAACAACGGGTCCAGCTTGGTAAATTGGATCAGATACAGCGAGCCGAGCGACGATTGATGCAGGGTCGAAAGCACCACACCCGCAATGACCAGCGGGACCGTGATGACATGCATGATTTTTTGCATGCGTTTCCAGCCGAGCCGCTCAAACAGCGCGGGGCTGAATTCTGCATACAGCACGGTGGTATACAACATCACACACCAGGCAATTTCAAACATGACCGAATGTGGGTTCCACATCACAATCGGATGCCAGATGTTGTACCAGCGCCCCAGGTCTATCAGCAGCGAGACGATAAACACCGTATAGCCGATCAAGCCGGTGAGAATGGCGGTGCGGACGATGGGGCGATATTTTTCAAGGCGAAACACATAGACGATGGCAGCAAAGGTGAATCCGCCGGCAGCACATGCGACGAACGAGAGCTTGAACGCAATCCACAAGCCCCACGGCATGGCATCGCTCATCGCGCTCGCGGTTTCAAGCCCCCAGAAAAAGCGCGCAATCAAAAAGCCCGTTGCCCCGATCCAGAGCATGATGGCGATAAACAATGCCAGCACCTGCCCCGACGACAATACGGGCACGCGCAGGTTTGGCAGCTCGCGCACACGCGTGATGAACGCGCCAAAACTCTCCGGACGCGCGCCCTTGACCTGCGGGACCGCTTCCGGCGCAAAAAAGCGCCAGAGCACCCACCCCACGCCAAACATGAACGCCAACGGCAATACCAGCCGGAATAGAACCATGCCCGCCAGCGTCAGTCCCTCGGTGAAAAATTCCAACGATTGTTCAAACATCACACCCTCCTCAACCGAAATGGTCTATGCGCTCAATGCTCCGCATCCTCTATCGAGCTCTCCGGCTCGCCCGCGCGGGTCTTGCGTCCGCGCCACCACGCCACCCCACCGGCGAGCAGTGCAACTGTGATGGCGATGGCGGGGATTTTGTCCATGACCTGGAGGGTGAGTTCCGGGACTGCCGAGTCGGGCAGATTCACATTCAAGCCGAGCTGGTCAAAGGGCACCGCCGCGAGATACATGACAGAGGTGCCGCCAACGGCGCTCAAGCCGTAAATATACGGCACGTATTTGTCGGGATTCTTGCCGATGCGCGCCTGCGCCTGCGCGATCAATTCCTTGCGCGGGCCAAATTCAAGAGCGCCGGTCGGGCACGCCTGGACGCACGCCGGGAGCTCGCCTGCGGCGATGCGGTCGGCGCACATGTCGCATTTGCGAATCCGTGGATTCGCCGAGTCCCATTCGAATTTCGGGATATTGAACGGACACGCCGCCATGCAATAGCGGCAGCCCAGACATTTTTCTGCATCATAGGTGACGGGTCCAAGCGGCGTCTTGACAATGGCGCCAACGGGGCACACCGCCGCGCACGCCGGTTCGAGACAGTGCATACACTGGCGCTTGATGGTGGTAAAGACCGGAGCATCCTCAGCGCCACCCGTCTGGAAAAACTGCACGTTGGTGAATGCTGTCGCAGACAGCTGCGCGGGAAAGGTTTGATTGGGCAGTATTTTTTCAGGCAGAGGAGGCAGGTTGTTTCTCAAATTACATGCCGCCTGGCATTGGCGGCAGCCGACGCATTTGGTCGTATCAATCAAAATGCCCATCTGATTTGCCGCTTGTTCCGAGCCAAGAAAACCTGCAAGCGCCTGCCCGTCAAAAGCCGGCAGCGCGGTCAATGCCAGTGCGCTTGCGCCGGACAATTTGAGAAAATCACGCCGTGTAATCGTCGTTTGATTATTCATCTCAACCCACCTCCACTTGATCGCCCCGGAGCTCTCCGGTCCTGACGGCATAGCGCGGGCAGTTGTAGCATGTCTGTGTCACACCGCCTCCCGCAACTTGGACTGCCAACCAGCATGGCAGCTCGGGATGCGCGGCGGCGGCGGTTTTGGCGTTCCCGGTTCGGGCGTTCGTCTGCGTATCCCAGCAATACGGCACACCCGTGCGTTCGCGTTGTTCACGCAGGTCCGATTCTGCCATGCGGCGTTGAATCCATTTGCCGACAAAAATAATCGCCAGCAAGGGCATGCCCACGCGCAACAAGAGCATGTAACCCAAGACGATCGCGTCACGCAGAATCTCGCCAAATTCGGTAGGCATGGTGTTTCCTGATTCCTCGATGCGCAACTACATGTTCGGGCGAACGCCGCCGGAAATGTGTTCCGCTTGCTTTGCTTTGGCTTGTTCGAGTTCGGCAATGTCCCTGGCATCCCATTCGTGGAGTTTGCGTTCGAGCCACCAGCCCACAAACAACGTGACGAGGATGGGCACGCCAATCCGCAGGACAAGCATATAACCGATGACCACTGCATCGCGGATAAAAGCGAAAATATTCTCCAACATTGCTTGTGCCTCCTCCCCTAACTCGTGCCGTCCGTTTGACTTTACTATACGCCCCGCGCCAATACACAATCAATCGGGCGAATGCTGTATTTTCGCGTGGGGTGTTTCACCCATAGTCTGCCGAAATCAACAGCACCGCGCACCTCTCGTCGTGTTTTTCAATGATGCAGCGGTGAATATATTCGATCGAGCCGACAACTAACCCGCGGGTGGGCTGGTTCGCGACAAGAGCCGAATCGGGCGCGAAAATCCGCGCGCCCAAAACGAGTTTGAGGTTTGAGATTGCTCTTGGGAACGTGGTAGAATAAGGTATCCCAAAGAATACACAAACTGCCATGCCCAAGCCAAACATTTTGATTGCCGATGATGAACCGGCGGTCCTCAATGCAATTTACCGCGATTTGAACCCCCGTTACGCCAAGGATTACAAAATTGTGCGCGCCGATTCAGGCGCAACCGCGTTGGATGCGGCGCAAAAACTGTCCACGCGCGGCGAGACGATTGCGCTGTTTCTGGTGGACCAGCGGATGCCGCGCATGACGGGGACCGAGTTTTTGGAGCATGTGCGCGGGCTCTTTCCTGATGCGAAAAAGGTCCTGCTCACCGCATATGCCGATACCGAGGCGGCGATCAGCAGTATCAACAAGATCGGTCTCGACTATTATTTGCTGAAACCGTGGGACCCGCCGGACGAACGGCTGTATCCGATTCTCGACGACCTGCTCACCGAGTGGCGCTCGGCGTCGCATATCGAGTACGAAGGCATTCGAATTGCGGGGACACAATGGTCGCTTGCCAGCCACGATGCCAAAGAATTTTTTGCGCGCTACCAGGTGCCGTATCAATTTCTCGATCTGGAAAAGGACGCCAAAGCGCGGCTGCTTGTCGAAGGGGCGCTGAACGGACAGGTCAAGATCCCGACGGTCTTTTTTCCCGACGGCTCTTTTTTGGTCCAGCCCACGCCGCGCCAACTCGCGGAAAAAATCGGTCTCAAGACCAAGCCGGCGCGCGAGGTATACGATCTCGCCATCGTCGGCAGCGGACCGGCGGGACTGGCAGCGGCGGTATATGCATCGTCGGAAGGACTCAAGACCATTGTGATTGAACGCGAAGCGCCGGGCGGACAAGCCGGGAGCAGCCCCAAGATCGAAAACTATCTGGGTTTTCCGTCGGGCTTGTCCGGACTAGACTTGACGCGTCGCGCTCTCACCCAAGCCCAACGTTTTGGCGCCGAGATCCTTGCCACCCAACAGGTCGTGACTCTGCGGATTCAGGACCCGTACCGCATTCTCGTGCTGGGCGACGGCACGGAAATTGTCTCCAAAACAGTGTTGATTACTACGGGCGCTTCGTTTCACATTCTCACCGTGCCAGGCGCGACGGAACTGACGGGCAAAGGGGTCTATTACGGCGCGGCATTCACAGAAGCAATGTTTTTCAAAGACCAGCACGTCTTTGTCGTGGGCGGCGCCAACTCGGCGGCGCAGAACGCGTTGTTTTTGGCGCGTTATTGCAGCAAGGTGACGATGCTGGTGCGTAGTGAGCTTTCGACCTCGCAGTATCTCACCGATGCGCTCTATATGACGCCCAATATCGAGGTGCGGCTCGGTGTCGAACTCGTGTCGCTGCACGGCGCCGAGAATTTTGATGCGGTCACCATCAAAGATAAAAAGACCGGGGCAGAGGAAAAACTAAAAGGGGCTGCGCTCTTTGTCTTTATCGGTCAGCGCCCGCGCACGGAATTTGCAAAGGATATTTTGCGCCTTTCGCCCAAAGGCAATTTGCTAACGGGCGCGGCGTTAAAAGACGAGAATGGGAAACTGCCCCCTGATTGGAAATTGGACCGCGAGCCGATGCTGTTGGAAACGAATATTCCCGGTGTCTTTGCGGCGGGGGATGTGCGTTTTGGCGCGCGAAATCGCGTCGCCGCCGCGGTGGGGGAGGGTAGTACGGCGATATCCATGGTGCACGAGTATTTGACCACTATATGAACGAATTTCTGCGTCAGGTCCCCCTTTTTTCCGGTCTCGACGATTATGCGCTCGAACGCCTGGTGGCGATGAGCCATGAAATCCGTCTGAACCCGGGCGAATATCTCATGCGCGAAGGTGAGATAGGCGATGCGATGTACGTGACCCTCGAAGGGACGATGCAGGTACGCAAAACGGTGGACGAAACCGAAATTGTTCTGGCAGAACGCGGACCCGGCGAAGTGTTGGGCGAAATGTCCGTGCTGGACCAGTCGCCGCGCGTAGCTTCGGTCATTGCCCTGACGCCCGTGCGCGCGCTGGTGATTGACCAGGAAACATTCATGGCGCTGATTGATTGGAGCCCCACTGCCGCGCGCTCCATTTTGCGAATGTTTGCCCAACGAATTCGCTCGATGCAGGCGACGCTGCAGCAGCGCGAAAAAATGGCATCTCTCGGCACGCTGGCGGCGGGTATCGCTCACGAGTTGAACAACCCGGCGGCGGCGGTGAAACGAGGCGTATCCCAACTGCGCCAGGATCTCGGGCGGGTCGAAGAGTTGACGATTCAACTGGATGGGCTGGAAGTAAACGCGGAACAACGCGCGGCGCTCAAGACGCTGCGCTCGGAAATAGACGATTCCGTCCAAAACGTCCAAGCCCTGGATGCGATTACACGCTCGGACCTGGAAGCGAGGATTCAGGATTGGCTCGAGATGCGCGGGATTGCGGAACCGTGGGAAGTGGCGCCGCGTTTGGTCGCGCTCGGGTTCAATGGCGAAAAATTACAGGCGCTGGATGCCCGATTCGACGAGGGCACTTTTCCGTTGGTCATCGAGTGGGCGGCGGCGCGCGGCAGCGGCGTTTCAGTCCTGGCGGAAATTGCCGACAGCGCCGAACGTATTTCGGGCATCGTCAAAGCTATCAAAGAATATTCGTATCTGGACCAGGCGCCTCTGCAAGAGGTGGATGTGCATGATGGGCTGGAAAATACGCTGACCATCTTGCGGCACAAGTGGAAGCAAGGGATCACGATCAATCGTAATTATGCGCGCGGGCTGCCGAAAATCGAGGCCTATGCGAGCGAACTGAACCAGGTGTGGACGAACATTATTGACAACGCGATTGACGCGCTCAAGGGCGAGGGGGAACTGACCCTCTGCACATATGGCGAGCCGGACCACCTGTGCATCGAGATTTGCGATAACGGGCCCGGCATCAAGCCCGAATTTTTGCCGCGTTTATTTGACGCGTTCTTTACAACCAAACCCGTCGGGCAAGGCACGGGCTTGGGGTTGCATATCTCTTATAACATTATTGTGTTAAAACATCACGGGCGGCTCACGGTGACATCGAAACCGGGCTACACCTGTTTCAAGATTGCGCTGCCCTTTCAACAAAGCAGATAGTTTGAATTGGCAAGAGGATGATCCCGTCGGTCCCTTTCCAACAGCCAAACTTGTGAACCCCAAATGTCTCCCGATCAGGTCAAACAAATTTTGCTCGATACCAAAATTATTGCGGTGGTGGGCATGTCCACCCGGCCCGACCGTCCCAGCCAGGATGTGTCGAAATACATGCAGGCGCACGGCTATCGGATCATTCCTGTGAACCCGACCGCTGATGAAATTCTCGGCGAAAATGCATACCCTTCTTTGTCCGCCATCCCGCGTGAAATTCGAGTGGATACCGTTCAAATCTTTCTGCGCGCGCAAGATGTGCCTCCGGTCGTAGAGGAGGCGATTGCCATCGGCGCCCGGGTGATCTGGATGCAGGAAGGCATTCGTAACGACGAGGCCGCCAAACGCGCGTTGGATGCGGGGCTGCAAATAGTCCAAGACCGCTGCATGCGGGCAGCGCACCGTTTCTTTTTTGCTCAACCCAAGAGTTGAAAATAGACCCGCGCCACGATCCCGATAGTCGTGGCGCGGGTTTTGAAAACGCATGTCCAAAGTCCTTGTATTTGTTCACGGGTCCGGAAGTCATCCCAGAAATTATTATCAAGCGACGCTCGCGGGCTTGACCGAACTGCTTGGCGCAGAGCCGGAAACGGTTGGTGTCTGGTATTCCGATCTTTTGGATGAAAATCATGCCGCCGAACGCAAAAAGGAATTGGACGGCGACGAGATTGCCAATTTCAAAGCGGCTTTTTCGATGCTGGTCTATAGCGATTTTCTTGCCTTGCCCAATCACGAGCGACACAATGCCGCCTTTATTCTGCCCGCGCAGTTTTTGGCGCAGCTCATTGCGACTGACCTGGCGCAGGTGGCAGAGTATTTGTTTTCGAGCAAGACCTATGGCGCGGTCCAAACGCGCATGCGCGATGGGTTGAACAAGGCGATGGGCATGGGCGATGAAATTGTGATCGCGGGGCAATCGCTCGGTTCGGTTGTGGCGTTCGATTGTCTCAGAGAGACGGCAGCAAATTTGAACGTAGCCACCCTGATGACGATGGGCTCGCCGCTTTCCAAACTGCGCCGCCTCAATCTGCGTACGCCGGACCTGGGCGCGATTCCGGGCAACATCGGGGAATGGCTGAATCTGTATGATACGACCGACCCGCTCGCAAATGCGCTCGGGCCCGTGTTTCCCTCGCGGCCTTTTCGCGTGCGCGATGTGTTTGTGGATGTGGATTCGGACCCGATTCGCATCCACGATTATTTTTACAATCAAGAGACGCTGGCGGAATTGGCGGCTGCGATGTTATAGTTGGGCGGGGCAAATCTATTATTTTATCTCACCCGACCCCACAAAAAATCCGACGCACATGCGTCGGATTTTTTTGTGGGGTCGTCAGATTATGGCGCACTGGGTGTTTGGAGGCGACGAATTTCGCTCGGCACATAGTCCTGGCTGAAAAAGCGATTGATCGTCGTGCCGGCGGCAACACGCAGTTGTGTCAAAAAGTCAGCCAGCGCGGAACCTTGCTTTTGTGCCAATGCGGCGGCGTCCAGTGGGCGGTTCGGGTCACGTTCGACCATTTGGATAATGTGGACCCCGAACGTGGTCGTAACCGGCTCGCTGATTTGCAGGGGCGTGGTCATTGCCCACAGCGCATTCTCGAATCCGGTCACATATTGATCGCGCGGCGCCCAGCCGAGATCGCCGTTATTGTCCTTGTTGGATGTGTCGGTGGAAAATTCTGCGGCAAGCGCGCCAAAATCTTCGCCCGCTTGCAGACGTTTCTCGATAGCTTGTGCCTCTTCAAAAGTCTTGACCAGAATATGGCGCGCGTGGATTTGTTCCTGAGTGGCTTTGACATCTTTGGCAAGCGCGTCGTTCAGGCGCTGGCGCAAGAGATTGATCTGCACAATCCCGCGATAGTCGTCATAACTGTAGCGGCTGTCGGCAATATTTTGCCGGAACTTGGCAACTTCGGTCGCATACGCATCAGGTCCCAACGGGGTTTGCGTGGGCAGCGGTGTGCCGGTCGGACCCTCGGTCGGCGTTGCCGTGAGGGTCTGGGAAAGCGTTGCCGTTGCGGTGGGCGAAATGGAAGGCGTAGCGGTATTGGTCGGCGTCAACGTGACGGTCGCGGTGTGAGTGGGGGTCGGCGACGGACCCTCGGTCGGTGTGCGGGTAGGGCGAGCATAGCCGAGACTCTCTTTCAGTCCCAATTCGATTTCGCGGTCCACTTCGGCGGGCGAGACGCTGATGCCGCGCCGCTGTGCTTCCTGTCGGACCAATTCGTCGTCAATCAGGTCTTCGAGCGCCTGGCTGGGCGCCTGGAGCAGTTGGGATTGTTCGTCTACCAACTGCTGTTGGTAGAATTGCACGATCTGGGCAAACGCCGGATCATTGTTGTCAAACTGCTGAAGCTGCGCTTGAATCTGTCCGGCGCGCGCCAGAATGACCTGAGTGTTGTAGCGTAACCGCGCTTGATAGGCGCGAACGGTGAGGGGCGCATTGTTGACTGTGGCGATCGTTTCATCCAATACCGCAATCGTCGTTCGCCAATAACCAAAAACAAGAATAATGACAATGAGCGCGGCGACCAGCCCCAGCGCAATAAACAAAACGCGCTGTTGTTCCTGTTCGCGCTCACGCAGGCGCGTCGTCTTGCGCGAGACTGTGGATTCCGTTTGTTTCTTTTTTGCCATAGATATAACTCAGGGCATAGGCGGCGCGTGCCGCCTATGCCCTTTGTTTCCATTTCATGCGGGGCGATTTAGTGCATTCTTGTCAGATTGAGGTGCAGCTTGCCGGGAAACTCCGGAACTTGCCCGGTTGACGCCGACAGGTCCGCCAACATCCGGGCAAAGGACTAGTTGTTCATGCCGCGCACGTGTTCCGGTGAAAGCGGCAAGAGCGCGAGCTGTCGCGCGCGTTTGATGGCGAGTGAGAGTTCACGTTGATGTCGCGCACATGTGCCGATCTTGCGGCGGGGGCGAATCTTGCCGCGGTCGGTCAGATAGCGGCGCAGTTGTTCGGCATTTTTGTAATCAATGAACTTGTTTTTGTCTTTGCAATAGATGCAGACCCGGCGCATGGGAGGACCAAAGCGGCGTTGTTGACCGTCGCGCCCCCCGTCGCGTCCCCCGCGATCGCCGGTGCGCGGACCGCGCGGACCACCCGAGCTGCTGCGTTGTTGATTTTCCATGATTTAGGTAAATTGCTCCTTAAAGTCGCTGCAATACGAGGTTAAATCGAAGGTTCGTCAGACGAGGCGCCCATATCGCCGAGCGCACTGTCCATGGCGCTGCTGTCATCTCCCGGACGCCCTTTGCGTTCGAGGATGTTGACATCACTGGCGACAAGTTCGGTGCGATAATGCTTTTGCCCATTGTCGCCTTCCCAGCTGCGCGTTTCGAGACGCCCTTCGACATAGACGGTGGAACCCTTGGTGAGGTATTGGCTGCAAATTTCAGCCAGGCGACCCCATGCGACCACGTTAAACCAGTCCGTTACTTCGGTGCGCTCGCCTTCTGCTTTCATATAGCTGCGCGAAACGGCGACGCTGAATGAAGTCACGGGCTTGCCGCTCGGAGTGTAACGCATCTCGGGATCGCGCCCAAGATTTCCGATGATCATGGCTTTATTCAGACCGCGTACCATAATTAACTCCCTTCGGTTGCTGCGGTAGAGGACACCGCTACAGGAGCTGCCTCGATTGTATCAGCTGCGGCGGCAGGCGCGGTTGTTTGAGCCGCGGGTTTGGTTGTTTCATTTGCTGCTTGCGCGGCTGGTTCCTCCGCCGCGGCAGGCGCCGCAGCCGGTTCGGGAGTCGGCGCAGCAGGCGGCGGCGTGGGGAGACGAAATTCATCCACGCGGACGACGAGATAGCGCAAAACATCGTCGTTGAGCTGCAAGGCGCGTTCCACGCCGCGCACAGCCGTGCCCGGCATGATGATATAGAGCGTCGTATAATATCCGTCGGTGGTCTTTTGAATGGGATAAGCGAGGCGGCGTCTGCCCCAATCGTTGCGGGCAACAATCTCTGCGCCGGCGTTTTTGAGGACTGTGTTGATGCGGTCGTTCGTCGAGGTAAAGTTAGTTTCTTCGAGCGGGCGCAGCACGTAGGTCAATTCGTAGTTTGGCAAAATACTCCTTCCCCTGGGTTGGCTTCTGCGCGGCACAAAAACGCGCCCGCGTTCTTGTGTGCGAGGCGCAGAGCGAAAAGGTGATGATTGCCCGAACAAACGCCGGGCAACTATTTATGTTGGTAAAGCAAGGCGTATTATAGCAAGGCGCGCTCATTTCCGCAAATATTGGATGAGGCGGGTATGTGTCACGATTTTGGACGATAAGGAACGAACGCTGTTTCGTTCCCCGTGCGGCACGCTGCGGTGAGCGTGCCCTACTCGAAACCAAGAATATGACGCACGCGCGGGTGGGGCACGGCGACAGAGTATTAAAAAAGCGTTGGAGATTTTGCGCGCGACCCGCTCAAAATCGCAATAACTCTTGCAATTCCTGTCGGGTCTGATAAAATAACACAGATAACGATTTGCGCCGGCTGTAACAAGCTGCACTGTGCGACGTAATACCCAACAATGTCTCGAGACAAAGAGATAGGTTGTTTGGCGCACGCATTTTGCGCGCCCGGCTTTGTCAACACGCAGAACCAGCGCCCTTGACCAACGGTCGAGCGCGCGTGCGCGTACAGAGCTTTTTCTACGAGCATCAAGTCGCTTGCTTCACCTGCAGCTTTTGTCAGGAGTTCGTTCTATGATTCTCGATGGTCCCGCGATGTGGGCAGCTTTTAGCGGGCTGATCATATTCCTATTATGTCTTGACCTTTTCGTCTTTAACCGCAATCCGCATGAAATCAAAACCAAAGAAGCGTTTTGGACGAGCATGTTTTGGATTGGGATCTCGCTCGCCTTTAACGCTTTTGTTTTTTACGAACGCGGCGTAACTGCCGGGCTTGAATTCTTCACGGGGTATTTGATCGAAAAGGCGTTGTCGGTTGACAACATTTTTGTCTTTGTGGTGATCTTTGCCTATTTTCAGGTCCCCGCAAAATATCAGCACCGTGTATTGTTTCTGGGGATTCTCGGCGCGCTCATTTTGCGCGGCGCGTTGATTTTTGTGGGCGCGGCGCTGATTCATCAATTTGAGTGGATTCTGTATGTCTTTGGCGCGTTCCTGATCTTGACCGCGTACAAATTGGCTACGCAGGACGAATCGGGCATTCAGCCGGAAAAGAACCCCATCGTCAATCTGTTCCGCCGCATTATGCCGGTGAGCAAGGAATTTCACGGCGAGCATTTCTTTACGCGCAATGCCGGCGTCCTGATGGCGACGCCGCTCTTTATCGTGCTGCTTGTGGTTGAAACCACGGACCTGATCTTTGCGCTCGATTCGATTCCCGCGATCTTTGCCATTACGACGGACCCGTTCATTGTGTTTACGTCCAACGTCTTTGCCATCCTCGGGCTGCGCGCGCTCTATTTTTTGCTGGCGGGGGTGGTTGGCTCATTCCGCTATCTCAAAATTGGGTTGTCGTTCGTATTGGGCTTTATCGGCGTGAAAATGCTGGTCGGGGTCTTTTCGGTGTTTGGCATCCATATCGAAATCCCGATTGCCGTCTCGCTCGCCGTGATTGCGATTACGCTGACCGTTTCGATTGTGGCGTCTATTGTCGTTCAGCGCCGAGAAGAGCGCCAGCTCGCCAAGCTGTCAGAGAGCAACGAATCGTAACGCGGTTGGCTTTTCGCGATGGCTGAATCCTCCGGACCGCCCATTTTACCCCACCGCTGGACGTATGATGTCCGGCGGTGGGTTGTTATTGGACTCGTCGTCGCGGGCGTGATTTTCGCCTATTTTATTCGCGAGACCCTGCCCGTCCTCGTCCTCGCCGTCCTCGTCGCATACCTGCTGAATCCGATTGTCACGTTTCTCAAGCGCCGTTTCAAACTGCCGCGCATCGCCGCCGCGGCGCTGACATATATCGTCCTCGTCGCGATTTTGATCGGGCTGGGAATTTTGGTCACGCCCAATTTCGCGCGCCAATTCGGCGGCCTCGTCGCAGATTTTGACGGGTTGGTGGCGCGGTTACTGGATGCGAGCCGACAAATTCCTTTGCTCGCCAACTGGACGTCCGGATTGCAAACAGTTCAGGTGGCGCAGCAGCTGCGCGAAGAAGTGAGCGTCTTGTTGGAACAATCACCGCGCTATCTGGCGGGGGCTGCTTCGTCGTTGTTGAACGTCTTTATTGTGCTGGTGCTTTCGTTCTATCTGGTCAAAGACGCCGACGTATTTCTCGAACGCCTCCGCGCGGTTGTGCCGCCTGCCTATCATGAAGATTTCGACCGCATCACGGGCGAACTGGAGCTGGTCTGGTCCGGCTTTTTGCGCGGGCAGGTGTTGCTCGCGCTGATTATCGGGGTCATCACCACGATTGCGCTCATGATTTTGGGGGTGCGGAACGCGCTGTTGTTGGGCTTTTTGGCGGGGATTCTCGAAGTGGTGCCGACCATCGGTCCGATCATTGCAATGATACCCGCCGTGCTGATCGCTTTTTTTCAGGGTTCGACAAACTGGAACATTGACCCGACGCTTTTTGCTTTGATTGTCATTCTCGTCTATTTTGGAATCCAACAGCTGGAAAACCACATTGTCGTCCCGAACGTGCTGGGCGCAAGCGTGAATCTGCCGCCTGTATTGATTTTGGCAGGCACCATCGTCGGCGCGAGTCTTGCCGGGGTGCTTGGCATATTTCTTGCTGCGCCGGTGATTGCCACCGCCCGCCTGGTTTTTCAGTTTGTCTTTCGCAAATTGTTCGAGCCCCTGCCCGATGAGCCGCCCCCACTGCCGATGTCAGGTGACAGCTCGCAGCTGTGAGCAGAGATAGAGAGCATAACCATGCAGGTCCACGTCAAATTTTTTGCCATCTTTCGTGAATATATCGGACTCAAAGAAGACTGGCGCGAAATCGAACCCGGCACCACGGTGCAGGAATTATGGGACCACTATACCGCCAACGCCAAAAATCCGCGCGTGGCAAATATTCGCGCGGCGTTTTCGGTGAATCAACGGCTCGCCAAGCCGGAAACGGTGCTGAACGGCGGGGAGGAAGTGGGGTTTTTGCCGCCGGTGAGCGGCGGCGCCGGCGCACCCAAACGCGCTGTCGGAAAAAAGGCGGCGCCGCGCAAGCCCGTCAAAAAGACGCCGCACAAGCCCAAGCGAACGGCGCGAGGCAATCGGCGCGGCGCCGCGCGACCGAGTCCCGAGCTCCTGGAGCGCGATTTTGTGATTACGGGTGAGGTGTTGTCGTTGGATGCGCTTGTGGCGCGCGTGTCTCATGCGGGCGCGGGCGCTATTGTGACGTTTGTCGGCGTTGTGCGCGACAATGCCAATGACAGGACCGTGCAGTATCTGGAATATGAAGCGTATCCGGAGCTGGCGGAACGTATGTTGGCGCAAATTGGGGCGGAAGCGCAGGAACGTTGGAATGATGCGCGCATCGCCCTCGCGCACCGCGTGGGACGTTTGCAGATTGGGCAAGCGTCGGTGATGATTGCCGTCTCTGCGCCGCACCGCGCTCAAGCGTTCAGCGCGTGCCGCTATGCCATCGAACGACTCAAAGTGGTTCTGCCCGTATGGAAAAAAGAATTTGCGTCGGATACGGACTATTGGGTGGAAGGTCCGACCGCCGGTGAGGTGGACGCGGCGCATGCGGACAGAACCGTGGCGCGACAGGAAAGCGAATTTGTGACGACGAGCGTCGCGGCAGACGTTGGAGAGATCAGGACGGATGTCGAGAGTGTGTAACAAGAAACGAGCGCAAAATACTGCGCTCGTTTCTTGTTTTCCGACACATCAGGGGATTGGGGATGCTTCGGGTGTTGCCGTTTCATTCGCGTCGGCTGACGGTTCGGTTGGCTCATTTGTCGGCTCGTTCGCGTCGGCTGACGGCTCGGTTGGCTCATTTGTCGGCTCGTTCGTGTCGGCTGACGGCTCGGTTGGCGGCGCTTCAGAGACGGTTGGCGCTGCCGTCGGCTGGGGTTGTGAGGGCGGCGCGGGGAAAGGTTGCGCATCGGGCGGCGCCTCGATATCCACTGCCGCATCAAAGGCGCTCATCAGGAATTTGAGCGTGACGATTGCCGTGTTGGCGGCATTTTCCGCGGCGTGTCCACTCACCTGCCCGCGTATTTGATGAATAAACCCATCCGCGCACGTCCAGACTTGAAACTCGCTTGAATCCACTTCGCCTAACTGTTTTTTCAGGTCGCTTGCCTCGGTCACACCGATCAGCTGTTGGGCAAATTCTGCTTTTTGCGCGGTCCAGACCGTGCATTTTTCCCCGTCCAGTTCCTCGCTCCCCGACGCTTGAAACTCGGCTCGCCCCATCTCGGCAGGATCAAAGCTGGCAATCAGCCCGCGCGCGGTCGGCAGACGTCGCACGCCCGCCTGCTGTGGCTCGGGCAATTCATACCACTGCTCCGCGTCAATTCCCGGCACGCCCACCAGCCCCTTGATAAAGACCTGTTCGCCAAACACAATCACATCATAGGTAATAAATTCGTTGGTGTCTGATGTTGTGCCGCTGATGATGACATTGCGGTTGAGGGTGCTGTCCGCGCCTTTGATGGCGAGTCCCGGAACCTTGTTGGTCTCGCCGTCCTTTGTGACCCTCACCGCCGATTCAAAATCAAACTGCATACTGCGCGCGTTTTGAGTCTTGTTGAGCGCAAAGGCGATGGCGGAGGGCAGAACGTCCGCGCGGGTTGCGGTGGGTGACGGACGGGTCGCGGTCGGTGGGACAGGGGTGGGCGTATCGGTCGGCGCGGCGGTTGGGGCAGGGGTTGGTGTGGGGGTGGGGGTGGCGCCGCCACAGCCCACAATCAGTATAGCTGCGAGCGCTACAAAAAAGAGCATGGAATACAGTTTCATTTTTCTTCCTTGTTTGGAGCCGCGAGCAATAAAGGGGAGCGCTGTCAAACACCGAGATTTTGGGTATGACAGATTGGTTGGGAACAAACGCGGCATTCGTCCTACCGGGATTTTGTCACGCCGACGCGTGCGCAGTACTCGAACACGGGACATTGCGAGCAAATCGGTGTGATGGGGCGACAGATGTTTTGTCCTAATGCGACGAGCAGTCCGTTGATCTCGATCCAGTATTTGGGCGGCAGGATTTCGCGCAGGACCATTTCGGTTTCGTCGGGCGTTTTTGTTTTGACATAGCCCCAGCGATTGACGATGCGATGGACATGGACATCAACCGTGATGCCCGGTTTGCCAAAAGCTTCGGTCAGCGTGAGGTTGGCAATTTTGCGCCCGACGCCGGGCAGCTCGTCGAGCTCGTCGAGTGTTTGAGGCACCTTGCCGTCGTATTTTTCCAGCAGGATTCTCGAGATGGCGAGAATCTGTTTGGCTTTGGTCGCGCTGAATGCGACGCGGTGGATGATGCGTTCGATCTCGGCTTCGGGCACGGCGAGCATTTTTTGAGGGGTGTCTGCGCGCTTGAACAGTTCGGGATAGACCTGTATCGTCACAGTGTCGAGCGTGCGCGCGCTGAGAAGCGAAGCAATCAGTATCTCGAAAGGCGACCTCTTTTTCTGCGCCATGTCATAGATCATGGGCGCCGCCCAATGTTTGGCGGCGGCGCGCAGACGGCGAAAGGCGTCGGGCAGGTCAGCGTTGGTCATGGCAAGTGGGACAAATTTGTCCTATGCTTCGATTCCTCTTTGCTTCAAACGAGCTTGAATCTCGCGCAGGGTGGCGGGCGAGTGTCCCATATAGTGGTTATTGGCAAACCCCCAAACCTCGACGTCGCGTTCGTGCATTTCCCGAATCGTGTCCGCCCACTCGTCCAGTTCCTTGTCGCGCGGGATACGCACATGGGTGTATTCGTCGTCGGGCACGTCCTTGCGATTGCCGAGCCAACGGACATAGGTGAAATCGGTTGTCAGCTCCTGCAGTTTGGGCATCGAGACACGGTCCACCAGCACGAGCGCGGCGCGGTGCTTGCGCAACAGGTCAAAAAACCAGTCCTTGAGCCAGCCGCGATTGCGGATCTCGACGGCATAGCGAAATTCCGTCGGCAGCGCGCCCAAAAATTCGTCCAGCAAATCCTTGCTTGTGGGCTTGAACTCGTATGAAAACTGCAAGCACAGCGGTCCCAGTTTTGCGCCCAGCGCGCTCATGCCGCCGAGAAAATAGCGGGCGTCGTCCTGCGTGTCCACGAGCATTTTCTCGTGCGTGATCAGTTTCGGGAATTTTGCGGCGAAGCGAAAATCGGCGGGCGTGTCGCGGTCCCACTTGGCAAGATACGCTGCGCGCGGCGTGCCATAGAACGACGAATCAATTTCAATCGCCTTGAATCGTGTCGCATAATAGGCGAGATACGAACCGGGCGGCGTGCCCTGTGGGTAAAATACGCCGTCCCAGCTCTTGTATGACCAGCCCTGAGTGCCGAGATGAATAGCCATATGAATCAAGCGAGCCGAGACTCGTCGCGGATCTCTTTTCTATACGCGTTTGCCCAGCTGACGAAATATCTCAGCCAAGCCCTCGCGATAGGTCGGATATTTGGGTGTCCAGCCGAGCATTTTTTTTATTTTGTCGGTGCGGAAGCGGGCGCTCTGCGCGTAAAAGGATGCAGAGCTGCTCCCCAATGCTTGGGCGACGAGAGAAGTCATTTTGAATGGGGCGGGGGCGTTCAACTGGGCGGCAATATAATTGATACCGTCCGCCGCATGAAAGGGCCAATCGTCGGCGACGTTGAAAATTTCGCCGGGCGCGGGATGTTCTGCCGCGACGACGCAGGCGCGCGCCATGTCGTCTACATAGATCCAATGCCAGTATTGGCTGCCCGAGCCGACGACGGGGAACCGTCGCTCCCTGATCGCATCAAGCATCGCGCGGGTGCTGTATGCCGTGGGTCCATAGAACGAGGCGCCGCGCAAGATCACGACCGGAGTCGAGTTGATCTTGTATTCGGCGAGCGCGTTGGCTTCCATCTCGACGGCGGATTTGAGCGCCGGCGACACCTTACGCGGCAGGGGGTCTTGTTCGCGTTTCCATTCGCCGCGCGTGTCACCGTAAAGAAACGTGATGCTCTGCGCGACAAAGGAATGCAGCTTGTGGTCCTGCGCCGCATTCAGCAAATTGCGTGTGCCATCGCGACGGATACGGTCGTTCATCTCCCAGTCGCCCGCGTTCGTTGTGGGTTTTTTCGGTATCGCCGTAGCGAGATGCAGCACGCTGTCTGCTCCATGTACGGCGAGACGCATCAGGTGGGGGTCAAACAGATCGCCGGGCAGCGGCGTCGCGCCCATCTCGGTGACAAGCCGCGCGCTCCTCTCGTTTCGCGCCAGTGCAGTAACCTGATGCCCGCGTGCGACGAGCAAACGAACAGTCGGTTGTCCCAAAACGCCGGTTGCGCCGGTGACAAAAGCTTTCATGCGCGAGATTCTCTGTATTCTTTGCGGATCACAAAGCGCGTCCCGTATTCTTCGGGCGAAAAGGTGAGAGTTTTGTTGTCTACGAGTGTTGTTTTCAGCGCAGAGGCAACCAGACGGTCCCCGTCATACAAATACCCCAACGCCCTGGCTTGTTTTTGTTTTGGCATGATCACCCACAACGCGCCCTTTGGATCAAGCGATTTCTGGATGGCATTGAAAAATACGTCAAGGTCTTCGTCGGGCGCGGTAAAATGAAAAATCAAATCATACGCCGTGCCCTGCGTAAGGCGTGTCGAAATCAGCGTATCGGGCAGAGACTGATCGCGCAATTCCTGTGTAAACGCTTTGGGCGCGCGATGGACCAGGATTTTCTGACCGGGGACGATACCAAGTTTTTTGAGCTCGGGAAGCATAATAGAATCAATCCAGCACCATGTAGAGTTGTTCGGGCGTAGTGTTGCCGCCGCTCAGCACCAGCGCCACTTTTTTCCCGGCGAGTTGGTCCTTGAGCTGCAGCGCACCGGCAAGCGACGACGCGCCCGCGCCCTCTCCCAGGGTCTTGGCTTTTTGAAGCAATGTCACGATCGCCGCGCGCATCTTGTCTTCGCTCACCAGAATAAAATCGTCGAGCAGGTCCCACAAAATGCGCTGGGGTAGGGCAAAGGCAGTGCGCGTGGCGAGCCCCTCGGCAAAGGTCGCGTTGGTTGCTTTGACCAACGAGCGGCTTTTCCACGATTGATACGCCGCGGGCGCCATTTCCGCCTGCACACCGATCACGCGAATGTCCGGGTTGATCGTTTTGGCGACGATACACGCACCGGCTGCGCCACTGCCGCCGCCGATGGGCACCACGATCACGTCAAGGTCGGGCACATCTTCAAGCATTTCCAACGTATACGTGCCCACTCCCGCGATCAAAAGGGGCTCGTTACCTGAATGAATATAGCGCAGGTGTTTTTCCTCCGCCAGAGCTTCGCAGTGCTCCCGTGCCGCGTCAAAATCGGGTCCGTGGAAAATAATATGGGCGCCCAGGGCGCGCATCGCATCTACTTTGACCGGGTTCGCGTTTTCGGGCACCACGATCGTTGCGGGGACATGGAACAGGCGCGCGGCATAGGCGATGGACTGGCCATGATTGCCCGTCGAGGCGGAAATTACGCCGCGTGATTTTTCATCGTCCGACAATTGCGAAATCAGATTGATGCCGCCGCGCACCTTGAACGCGCCAATGGGCTGGTAGTTTTCATGTTTGATATACAGGTCCAGTCCGGCTGTCGCATCGAGCGCGGGGTACTTGAAAAAGGGGGTGCGCGGCAAATGCGGCGCGATGTTTTTTTGGGCGCGCAAAACATCGAGAAAAGTGGGTGGGTTCATGATAGTCTGTGGGCAAGCGCTGACAGGATGCCGAACGACATGCGTGACCGCGATTGTAGCACAGCCAAAAAACACGGTCAATGAAAAGGGATGGATTGTTCCGGCAGGTTGTTGGGGCGCGGTGCTGTCGTCAGACGTTTTACGTCAAAGCGACCGCTTGAGTTATAATTTGACGGTCTCTTGTCCTCTCCGCGCGAGATTCGACGGAATGATATTGAAACGATTCACACCCGCATTGCTCCTCACCGTCGCGCTGCTGCTGCTTGGTTGTTCGTCAAACGCAGATTCTGCCACCGATAATACCGCTCGTCCTGCCTCTCAAATTGTCAACCAACGCGCCGCAGGCGAAACTATTGCGACGCTTGCTACGCAAGCGCCCGCTTTGCACACGCGGCAGCTGACCCTCACGCCCGCGTCGCTCGGGCGCGGGACCGCAAGCCCAACCGTTGTCGCGCCGCGAACGCGCACTGCAGCGCCCACCCACACCCCGACGCCGGCGCCGACGGTCCCGCCGAGTCCGACCCCGTATCCCGCGCTGCCTCTGCGCGACGACCTGGAGCCCATGCGGTTGCAGGATTTTCAGCGCCCCCCAAATGACAATGGGATGGGCATTCATTTTGTCGCGGGCGGCTATTACGACGAACAAGAACTCGATATGCAAATTGCCCGCATGAAGGAATTGAATCTCAAGTGGGCGACGGTGGTCTACACCGACGAGAATCATCTGGAAATTGCCGCGCGCAAATTTGGCGAGGCGGGTATCTATGTTGTCTGGCGCAAGACACTCAAACCATATCAAAAGTATTTTGCTTGGCAGCGCGACATTGACATTATCAAAAAATACAACCTGCCGCCATATATGCAGTTGTATAACGAAGCGGAATTGGATGTCGAGTGGGATGATCATACGCCCGACCGCGATGTGTATTTGCTCAATCTCATCACGATGGCAAAAGATGTTTACAACGCGGGCGGCTATCCCGGCATCCAGCTGTTGGACGAGGACTGGCTGCGAGAATTTATAACGCAGGTGTATAACCGCAAGGGTGATGCGTTATTTCACCGGATGTTTTTTATTCCGCATGCGTACGGACTGAATCATCCCCCCGATTACCAGGAAGATATCAACGGCGTGCTCGGGTTTCGCGCCTACGCGACCATCTTTTTCAAACGGCTCGGTTTTGTGCCGCCCTTTATCATTGCCGAAGGCGGTTGGAAAATTGATTCGGCGGAAGATAATCGCTTTCCCGCGATCACCGAAGAGCTGCACCGCGATTATACGCTCGCGGTGTATGACTGGTTCCGCACGGGGACCCTCTCACACGGCGGCAAGCTGCCTGACTATTTGTTTGCGTTCAATATGTGGATGATTTCGGGGCTTGACGAGGCGGGCGCGTGGTACGATTCCTTTCGAGGCGACCGCACGCTGACGATCGAGGCGGTCAAAAAGATTCCGCCGTTTGTGCGCCGATTTAGTTGGGACCCATAAAACAGCCCCGCTCCCGAGCGCAAGAGCCGTTAATTTTGACCTGTCACCAGTCGGACGATCACTCGCACCGCGTTCAGGGTCAGCCAGCGGCTCGGTTCGTTGGGGCGTTCGAGGGTCACCGGGAGGGGCGCATCGAACGCGCGTTCCAGGGTCCATTGTGCGCGTTCGTTTTGTTTTGCCGCCAGCGCGTCGAGCAGGGGTGCCGCGCGCGCATCCGTCAAAAGACCGTATTCGGACAACACGCGCAGTAGAAAGAGCGGATCGCGCGGGTCGAATTGAGGAATAGTATAGGGCGCGTCGGCGTTGTCACGCTCTGTGAGGACTGCTTGCAGCGATTCCTCGATTGGCTGAGCGATTGCGGCATGTTCGCGGAACGCCTTCCATCCCCACAGCGCGCTCACGCGCGCCGCATAGGAATAGATTTGATTTGCCAGACCCCCCGCGATCCGGATGACACGTTCATCCCCCGCATAATTGAAATAGCTCAACGCGCGCAGTAAATAGCCCGTCTCGACCGTACCCAAACCGATAATCGCCGCATCCGCCGCCATCAAATTGGTCAAGATGAATTCACATGCGTTGCGCGCGCGGCGGCTGGCGCGCGGCATGCCCAACTCTGCCAGCAGCGCCAGATTCCATACCGTCGCGCTATAGTAGGGCTGCGTGAGCTGCCCCCGGCGCGCCGGCGCGCGCGGATTTTCCCAGAAACCCATCTCGTTCTGCGCTGCCAGAATTGACTGTACTGCGTCCGAATACAGGATGCGCGAACGCGTCTCGAGGACGCCGCGCGCTTGTTCGGGGCGGTGGGCAATATCCACTTGATACCAAAACAAGATCGAGGGGTCGTTTGTTTCAAGCAGCCAGCGCGTGGGATCGGAGCGAAGATATTTGCGCCAGCGTTCGATTTCGGGGGGAAACATTTCAGCTCTTGCCGAGCATCGGCTGGAGGACTGTGATCATGCTCGCCACCTTGCTCGCACAGGCGCGCGCGGTTGTTTCGTCCAACCGTTCATACGGCGTCAGCTCGTGCACGCGCGTCCAGGTGTTGGTCCATTGCTCGGCTTCGACGCCCTCGCCGAGCACGTGTTTGATTTCAAAGAGACGCGCATCCAGTTTTGCCAGGATGGCGCGGTTCGTCGCCGCATCGGCTTCACAGTGCAAACCGATTTCGAGCGCGCGGACGGGCGCGCCGCGCACCCACACTTCATAGTGAATCGAACGTTTGGCATAATAGAATTGAATCAGGGTGTAGCGCTTCCAGATATGAAATTTGCGATAGGGCGCGGGAAGCGCGGCGCGAGTGTGTTGGGCGACGAGATTTAGGAAATCGTTTACGCGCATTTGAAAGTCATCAGCTTATTTTGCGGGTTTGGAATCTGAGGCGGACGCCTGTGTTTCGTCGTCGTTGTCTTCCCACCCGATGATCCAGACGCACAAGCCCGCCAGCAGAATGGTGGCGACGACGAGCGCGGCAAGTTGACCGGGCAATAGTCCAACGTCGCGGGATGCCCAGAGCAGAATGACGACCATGCCGATAGCAAGCGCGATCCACGCTGTAATGCGGGGATGTTTGGAGGCAAAAGATTTGATGCCGTTCATAGTTCCTCTATCATAATGGCTAAATGGGTCTTGTCACAATCTCACGGAGCCGTTTTGCATAGATCGGCTCGTCGTGTTGACGCAAGGGTTCGATCACACTGCGCCAGGTCTTGAGCTCGTCCAGCGTCGTCAACGCATACCCCGACGACTCGGCGGCAATGTGTGCCGGGTCTGTCGCGCGCGCGGGGACCAAAAGCACAACCACTTCGCACGTCAGCGCATCCGCCTCGATTTCGATTGCCTCAAGCAATTGAGAGAGCGCGCGCGGCGCATCGTCGGGATTTGCGGTCCACAACTCGCGCACGATGGCGGCGAGGTTTTCCGCTTGCCAGGCGGCGAGAGCGACGGGACGATTGTTGCCGAGCATGAGCCAATAGGCATATTTGCCTTGCCGTTCGAGCATCTCTTCGCGCCCCAATGGTTCCGCGCGTCCCTCGATGCGGGCGAGCAAACTCGCCAGGGAACGGGCATCGCTTGGCGCCGCCCGGCGGACGATCCAGCTCGCGGCGGTAGTTTCAGTCGTGCCGTTCGTTCCTTGCGAGGGTCCGACTGTCGCTGTCGAAACTGCTGCAACTGTTTCAGGTTGCGACGTTCCGACGGATTCGGGTTCACGTTCCGGTCCTGCCGTGGATAACTCTGTCGCAGAAGGAGTGGGCGCCGTTTTCGGCTCCAAGCGCAGCCATTTGAGGATCAGTGGGGTCTTGTCTATGGCGGTCGCCGGGTCAATCATGGCAAATGCTCTGAGGACCTGCACGCGTGTTTCCTCGATGCTTGCCCCGTTGTCAATGACCACGTCGGCGCGTACGAGCTTGGCGTCCAACGCCGGTTGGGCGGCGAGGCGCGTGTCGGCATCCGCTTGGCTCATGCCGCGGTCCTGCATCAGACGGCGGCGCTGCTCCTCGATCGGCGCCGTGACCACCCAGAGCGCGTCCATGAATTCGTGCATTCCCGCTTCGTACAATTTCACCGCTTCGACGACCAGGACCTGCTCTTGTGCGCCGGGCGCGTTCAACGCATCGCGCACCATCAAGGCGAGTTCCGTGCCGACCGCAGGATGGGTGAGTTGTTCCAACACGCGCAGTTTTGCGGCATCGCCAAAAACGACCGCGCCCAATTTGCGACGGTCCACATTTCCATCCGCCTGCAAAATATCATAGCCAAAGGCATCTATCACACCGCGCCATGCGGGAGCGCCGCGTTTCAACGCCGCGTGCGCGAGCTTGTCGGCATCAATCACGCGCGCGCCGAGTTGTTCGAGAATTTCGCATACGGTGCTCTTGCCGGTGGCAATGTTGCCCGTCAGACCGATAATATACATGGCGAAAGCAAGATCGGAGAGTGGAGACTTGACTTCACAGGTTCCCTGTCTCTATCGCTGTTTACTTGATCGTTGGTGAATAGCCCAACGGCGCAAGCTCGAACCAGGTGTTGCCGGGTTTTAGCGGCACTTCGGCGCCGCTCGCGTCGGTGAACTTGAAAAAATCGGTGAGCGTGGGACGGGACCACGTAACATCTTGTTTCACACCATCGCGATAAATCTGTGCGGCGCCGGCGCCCGTCATTTCCACAAACGCGCTATAGGAATTGAGCGTGTCTTCGACAAAGTCCGTCGGTTCGTATTTTACATTCAAAACGATGACATTGGACGAAGCAATTTGCTCTGTTTGGGGCGCGCCTATCGCGCAGGCGCCGTTCCATTTTCCGTCTAACGGGTAGGACTGGGTATTGTGTGGCGCGCCGTTGACAAAACGGAGATATTTGCCGCTCGCCGCATCATAGCGCCACTCTATCACGCCGGTTGCGCGCAGGGGCCAGGGTCCGTGATCAAACGCAATGACGTTGGCGGGCGCGCCGTTCGGCGCGCTGCCGGAAAATTGAAAGCCGCGCAAGTTTGGGCTGCCCGTGATGCCTTTGGACGCCAGATAGTCGTGCACGTGCTGCACGGTGGACGCGACGCGCACGCGATAATCGCCGGGGGCAATACAAATGGTGCTGCCCTGCAAATCGCCGTCGAGATTGCGGTCCTTCCACGCAAGCTGCGAGAGCATAAAGCGCGTGCCCTTGCTGCCGCCCGAACTGATCAAGATGCCGTCCAGCATCGGGAGCAGAGATGCGTTCACCGCGCGAGCACTGCGCAGAGGACGGAACGTTCCGTCCTGCCCGTAGAAAACCAGCGTAAAGCGCGTGACGGCAAAAACCATATTCCTCTGGTCAATCATCTCTTCAAAAACAAGGTCCGCCTGATTAAAGCCCGCATGAATTTCCCGCGCGCTCGGGTCGTTGCCGATGCGCGCGAGAATCGGGCGGCGCTGCAAGAACGCGGGATTGCTCACCTCCAGACCTGTCAGCGGGTTCACATTTGCTCCGCGCGAGATGCCCTCCTGAGTGGAGGGGGCAAGGTTGGAAAAGTATTGAATGAGCGGCGCCATCGTCCAGACCGTCAGTCCGCCGCCACCGCCGCCCGAATTGCTTGCCGGGACCGGTGTCGCGGGCGCCGGAGAAGCGGTTGGTTCGGGCGAAGGTTCCTCTGTTTGCGTCGGGAGGCGCGTAGCTGTGGGAATCGCTTGGGTGGGCTGGGGCTTGAGCGTCGCGGGCGGGATGGGGGTGCGGGTGGGGCGACGTGTAGGCGGAACGGGCGTAGGGGTTGGTTCGGCGTTGCACGCGACAACCAGCAAAGTGAATAACGCTACAAGCGCGAGCAAAAAAAGTATCAAACGGGGCATCAACGACTCCGGCGGGTTTGAGCTGCGGGCGGGTGTGACCGAAACTATCGGCGTGGATTATAGCATGAGTGGCGACGCGCCCGTTTGTAGGGCAAACTGAAACCTGAGCGCAGGTCGCGATTTGTCTCCCGGCGGTGTGTGATTCAACCTGTGCTACACTCTCGACGATGAAGAATTTGACGCGGGTCTTGTGGGCGCTGACAGCCGTGGGCGTGGCGGGTTATGTCGCGCTGACAATGTGGCTTGCGCTGAGTGCGCTTGTTTTTCCCTACACGGTGGATTATGGCGAGGGCGCAATGTTGTGGTTTGCCCGCAAGCTCGCGGCGGGACAATCCATCTATACGACGCTGCCCGGACCGCCGTTTGATTCGTCCAACTATCCTCCCGTTGCCACGCTGCTGACCGTCCTCGGTGATTTGGTGGTGCGCAATACGCTGGTCGTCGGGCGCGGGCTGAATCTCATTGCGGCGTTGGTTGTGACGGCGTTGATTGCGCGGCTGGTGCGCGTCGAAACCCGGGATATGCGCGCCGCGCTGTTGGCGGCGGGACTGTTTGTCGGTTCGACGTTTGTCTATCACTGGACACCGCTATACCGTGTGGACTTGATCGGGCTGGCGTTTGCGTTCGGCGGCGTTTTTTTTGTATGGCGTTGGGAACGAGGTTTGACCGGCCGCTCGGAACGTTCGACGTTTGACGCGAATCTGATGGCGGCGCTGGTCTTGTTTTTGCTCGCGCTCTATACCAAACATTCGCTATTTTTTGCGCCCATAGCGGCGGTTGCGGCGATTTTTCTGCGTGATAGGCGGATGGCGATTCTGTGGGGCATCCTTTTGGGCGCGATCGGCGGCGCGGTCTTTGTCGCGATGGAGCTCGCGACGCGCGGCGGTTGGAGTTTCGGGCTTGTCGCGCTCAATGCGACGGTGTGGACGCCGCGCGTGTTTGTCCCATTGCTCTCTAGTTTTGTCCTCACCTATGCAGTGCTGTTACTTTATGCGGTGTATGGATGGTGGCAGCGTGCCGCGCCGTTTCTCGGTGGGTTGCGGGCGCGGACATTCTCGCCCCGCGCCGGGTTTGGCGTGCTGGAACTCTATGCTGTTTTCGCGGCGCTTTCGATTGCGTTGGCGGGACGTGAAGGCGCATGGGAAAACTATTTTCTTGAAATCATTGCCATCGTCTGTGTGTTTGCGGGGTTGGCGATTGCCTCGCTCGCCGCGCAGCCGCGCCGCGAATGGATTGTGCCCGCGCTGCTGCTGGTGCAGCTGGGGCTGTTTTGGAATGAGCATGACCCGCGCTTGGCGCAGAAACTGTTTGACGATGTGCGCGCGGGGAATGAATCGCTGGCGCCTCTACTGCGCGCAACGACCGGCGCGTTGATTGCCGAAGACATGGGACTGCTCTGGGTGAACGAGCAACCCATCATCTATTATAGTTTTCCCTACAGCACCCTCGCCCGCGCGGGGCGTTATGATCAGACGTGGGAGATCGAGAACTTGCGGGCGGGGAATTTTCCGTTGGTCATTCTGAATCGGGGCACCCGCACCGACATTGACCATTTTGGCAATTTTACGCGCGCGTTTGCCTCGGCGTTGGATTATGGCTATGCCGTTTCGCAAGAGAACACACAGTTTTCGGTATATGCGCCCGCGCCGCTGGAGCATTTCGAGCCGAGCGCGCGGTTTGGCGACACATTCGAGCTGGTTGGCTGGGCGCTCGACCCAGACGAACTGACCGGAGGCGAGGAATTGACGCTCACAGTCCTCTGGCGCGCGACCCAAAGGCCCCCTGCGCGCTATACCGCGTTCGCACACCTCGAGGATGCCAATGGAAAAATCGCGCAGGATGACCACGAGCCGCTGGGCGGGAAGTACCCGACGGACCGTTGGGCGAAGGGAGAGATGGTGCGCGACACGTTTCGACTGCGTCTGCCTGCGTCCATTGCGCCGGGCGAATATGTGCTGCGTCTCGGTTGGTATGACACGCTTACGCAGGACCGGTTGAACATGACGGACGATGGCGATGCGCTGGATTTGACGCGTTGGACCGTCCGGTGAAATGAAAACGCCTCCGTCAAATTCGACGGAGGCGTTTTGTGTGATCGTGCGCCCGGGTGTCAGGTGCCTGAAAGCCCATTGGTCACGCGACTGAAAATGTTGCCGATTTGCGGACCGAGGATTGCGAGAATCGCAATTACCACGATGGCAACGAGAACAAGGATCAGCGCATACTCGACCAGCCCCTGACCCTCCTGGTCGCGGCGAGGCAGATAAAACATGATTGAATCCTCCTATGATAAAAAAACTACCCAATTGATGGCAGGAATGTACCCCAGTTGGCGCGGTTCTACAATAGGATAAGGGTATACAAAACGTGGTGCGACGACAATCGAATCGCGGCGCGGCGTCAACGCGGGTTGGCTGGGGCGCTACCGGAGCAGTTGTTTGGCGGCGTCATTCAAAAAAGTCTCGCTGATCCATTTGTGAAAGATGCCCTGGGTGCGTTGATATACCGCAATGCCGCCGTTTATGCCAAACCAGCTGATCAGCCGCGAAGGATAGCGGCGGAGGGTCACATACGATTTTAGCGCCCCATCAGGCAGCCACTCGGCGCCGAGATAAAAACGTCCGCCATAACTGACGCCGTGGGCGAGCAGGAACCCCCCCACGATCTGCCAGTTTGTCTCGGCGCGCTGTGCATCTGCGATCCGTTCCGGTTCCGAAAAAACTATCATTGTCTTGCCCAACGGCGCCAAATAACGGACTCCTTGCGCATCGCTGATGATATTTATCGCCGGACCGCTCGAACGTTTGATGGTTTCGAAATAACGCTGCACCATCCTATCCGCCAGCGCGGCATCGAGCAGAAAATCCTTTCGCAGTTCCTCGCGCGGAATGACCAGCCAATCGTCCGAGTCCAATTTGCCGACCGCATCAAATCGGTATTTATGTTCCACCTTGAGCGCCATAGCGCGGATTCTAACATTACGAATTACAGATAGCAAATATCAAATCGTTTGGCGGCTCACCGACTTGCGGCAACCTGGGGGATATGCGTCACGATTTTGGACAGTAAGGAACGAACGCCGTTTCGTTCCCTGCGCTGCGGCGAGCGTGCCGCGCTCGCAAAAGATATGACGCACATCCCAACCCGGGCGGCGGAAAGGTTCGGCATGGGCGATATGCTATAATTCCTGCGTGCTTTCGGACCGCCTGACCATTCTAATTCCCGCATATAACGAAGCCGAGACCATTGTCACAGTGCTGCCTCAACTGCGGACGCTTTATCCCACAGCGGAAATTCTCGTTGTGGATGACGGCTCAACGGATGGGACGGGGGGCGCGGCGCAGGAGCTGGGGGCAAGGGTGGTGCGTCATCCCTATAACAAAGGTAACGGCGCTTCGGTCAAGACCGGCTTGCGTCATGCGACGCGCGAACTGGTCGTCATTTTTGATGCAGACGGACAGCACGATGCGCACGATATCGCAAAATTGGCGGATTGTATCGGCGAATATGACCTCGTCGTCGGCGCGCGCGATCAAAATTCGCAGACGAATTTCGGTCGCCGCGCGTATCATTTGACCCTCAACGCCCTCGCCACGTATCTCTCGGGCATGCCCGTGCCCGACGCGACCTCGGGTTTTCGGATTGCGCGGCGCGCAGAATTAGTCCAGTTTCTGCACCTCCTGCCCAATGGTTTTTCCACGCCGGTCACCACATCACTGGCGTATATCAAGGCGGGTTATTCGGTCAAATTCGTGCCGACCACCATGCTAAAACGGCAGGGCGGCGTCAGCAAAATCAAACCCATGCGCGACGGCTCGCGATTTATTATCATCGCGTTTCGTATGAGCACGATGTTTGCGCCCATGAAGCTGTTTTTGCCGGTGAGCGTGGGTTTGATCATCATCGCTCTGGTTTACACCATTGTAGATATTTTGTTTTTCTCGCAGCGTCTCTATATCACCAACACCGCCGTGCTGCTCGTCACGATCGGGATTTTGACGTTCCTGATCGGTCTCGTCGCCGAACAGATTGCGGCGCTGCGCTTTGAGCGGGGTGAACAAGATGGCTGAGCGCGGGATGCAGCTGCGTCAGCTCAAGCCCTACCTGCGCTGGGTCGGCATTCTCGCGCTGATCGGGCTAATCCTGCTCTTGCGGATTGATTTGCGCGAGACATTCTCCATTCTGGTCAGCGCCAATCCGTTTCTGGTCGGGCTGGCGGTGTTGGGCTTTGTCCCATTTTTGTTGATCAAGGCGTGGCGCTGGCAGATCATTCTGGCAGATCTGGGCGTGCCCATTGCATTCCGCGAAGCGGTGCGACTGTATGCGCTTGGTCTCGGCGCGGGCATGTTGACGCCGGGGCAGATCGGCGACGCCGTCAAAATCGCTTATTTCCGCGAGCGCGGATTTGGACAGTCTATCATCTCGATTGTGCTGGACCGTCTCTGGGACGTTTTGATTCTGGTGCTGCTGGCGGGGTTTGGCGCGCTCTTTTTTGTCCAACTGTTTCAAGGCGAGTGGCTGGCCATCGGCTTTTTGTTTGCGGCGACCGTCGTGGTTTTTGCTGTGGTCATCAACCCGCGCAGTCAGCGCTGGTTTTTTAGACAGCTGCGCCGCGTCCGCAAAAAAGAGGATGCGCTCGCAGCATACGAGCCGCAGCCGCTCACGCTCCGTCAAATCTTTATCCAATTCTTGTTGAGCATCGCGGCAACTCTGGTCGTTTATGCGCGGCTGTATCTGCTCACGAGCGCGCTGGGTCTCGCGCTGCCGCCGATGCCGTTTGTCGCCGCGATGTCGCTGGCGACCATTGCCGCGCTGCTGCCGATTTCGTTTATGGGCGGTATCGGCACCCGTGACGCGGCGCTCTTGCTCATTGCGCCCATCATCGGCATTTCTGCCCCACAAGCGCTGGCGCTCTCAACTCTGATCTTGTTTCTTCAACTGGTCAATGGCGTCGTCGGCTTTGCCGTATGGATTCTCGAACCCAAGACGCCGGACCCGACTTCGGCGCAAGCCAAAAGTTAAAAAGCAAGCATCAAATCTCCGGTCTCTTTTTTTACTCATGCGCGTCCTCATGCTCACCTCGTCGTATCCGAAATTCCGCGGCGACACGACTGCCCCCTTTATCGAATCCATCGCCACGAATATTGCGGCGTGCGGCGTCGAGGTGCATGTGGTCTTGCCCGAACATCGCGAGTTGCGGCGCGGCGCGGTCGAAGATGGCGTGCATTTTTATCCGTATCGCTATGCTCCGAAACCCGAATGGACTCTGTGGGGGTATGCCGAAGCGCTGCGCGGCGACGTAAAACTCAAGCGCGGGGTCTATGCGCTGGCGCCGTTTGCCGTCGCTTCCGCGTTTGATAAACTGATGATGCTGACCGCGCGCGAGAAATTTGATGTGATTCACGCGCACTGGGTCCTGCCGAACGCGCCCGCGGCGGCGCTGGTCGCCCGCCGTCGCAAACTGCCGCTCGTCATCAGTATGCATGGCAGCGATGTGTTCATGGCGGAAAAAAATCGCGTGTTTAGTTCCGCCGCGCGGCGGTCGTTCGACAGCGCCGCGTGGATCACGGCATGCAGTGACGATCTCATGCAGCGCGCGCTGGCGCTGGGCGCGGACGAAAACAAAACGGAACTGATTCCCTATGGCGCGGATGCCAAAGCGTTCCATGTCGAGCCGCGCCAAGCCGAACGCGTGCGCGCGCAGCTCGAGCTCAAGCGCGAGGATGTGATGATTCTCGCCGTCGGGCGCATGGTGTATAAAAAAGGGTTTGAATTTCTGGTCAACGCCATGCCGGAGATTTTGCGGCGTGCGCCCTCGGCGCGGCTGGTGTTGGTCGGTTATGGCGACTTGCGCCGGGAGCTGGAGGAGCAGTCTCATGCGCTGGGGCTGACTGGACATGTGACGTTCGCGGGACAGGTGCCGCGCACAGAGATCCCCGGCTATTTTGCCGCCGCCGACATTGTCAGCGTGCCGTCGGTGCGCGACAAAGCAGGAAATGTGGATGGTCTGCCGAATGTGGTCCTCGAAGGCATGGCGGCGGGAAAACCGCTGGTGGCGAGCAATATTGCAGGGTTCCCCGATGTGATTCAACAGGGCGAGAGCGGTCTGCTTGTGCCCGAAAAAGACTCTGCCGCGCTTGCCGACGCAATCGTTCGACTCGCCCACGACCCGAATTTGCGCGAACGATTCGGCGCGCGCGGGCGGGCGCGCGTGCACGAGAACTTGAATTGGGAGAGAGTGGCGCAAAAATTTATAGCCGGATACGCCCGCGTTGCCGACCATCCTTGAAAGGATGGTCTTGTCGAGTTCCAATTTTTGCGCGTTCAGCTCGCGGCGTTCATGCTATAATGCGCGCAATGCCGATATTAATTCTGGATGAACATGACCCCGAGCGGGAATTGGATTTTGAGATCGAATTTCTGTTATCGCTGACCAGCGCAGAACGTTATCAATGGATGTTTGAACGTTCACGCGAAGCGGTGGAACGGATGATCCGCAATGGATATCTCCAAACTCCTCAAATCGTTAAACGACCTGCACATACGATACGTCCTCATCGGCGCAAGCGCGTTTCCAAGTCACGGATACCTACGGCTCACCAACGACGTTGACATATTGATCGAACCGACGCGTGAAAACGCCCAACGCACGCTCGACGCGCTCGCAAAGGTCGGATACGATATTACAGAATTGACGGTAGAGGAAATAAAGTAAAACCCGCGTCACGCGGGTTTTTGTCTAATTCAATGTCAACTATAAGTTGTTCAAGGAGCAAACGCAATGCAATATCGTTCGCTTGGAAATTCGGGAGTCAAGGTCTCGGTCATCGGCATTGGCTGCAATCGCATCGGTCGGACCGTTGATGTGGTGGGCACAAAAGAACTTGTCAAGCGCGCGCTGGACCTCGGCATCAATTTTTTGGATACGGCGGATGTGTATGGCAGCACGCCGGGCGCTTCCGAGTCGGTTTTGGGAGAAGCGTTGGCGGGGCTGTGGGACCGTTTTGTGCTGGGGACCAAAGTGCGTAACAAGATGGGCGACGGGGTGAACGATCTGGGCGCATCGCGTTATCACATCATGAACGGCGTCGAGAACAGTCTGCGCCGACTCAAGACCGACCACATTGATTTGTACTATATTCACTCGTGGGATGAGACGACGCCGATTCAAGAGACAATGCGCGCCCTGCAGGACCTGGTCATTTCGGGCAAAGTGCGCTATATCGGCGCGAGCAACTTTACGGCATGGCAGTTGGCGAGGGCGAACGGCATCGCCGAAATGCGCGGCTGGAGTCAGTTTGTTGTTACACAAGAAGAATATCATTTGCTCAAACGCGACCTCGAGCGCGAGCTGATTCCCTATGCGCGCTATGCCAATCTCGGCATCGTGCCCTATTTTCCACTGGCGGGGGGGCTTTTGACGGGCAAGTATGACCGGGGGGATGCCATCAGTCCGACACGGGCGAATTACGTTACGCCGTTCTTGACCGAAGAAAATTTTCAAATCCTCGACCACTTGCGCGCGTTTGTCGCGCAGCGCGAACGCACGATGAGTGATCTCGCCATCGCGTGGCTTCTCAGCGAACCGCAGGTCTGTTCCGTCATCTCGGGCGTCACCAACGCCGATCAGGTCTCGGTCAACGCAAAAGCAAGTGATTGGACGTTGACGCAAGAAGAGATTGACCAGGTCAGGGAGACTCTGGAAGGTCAACGCTTTTGAGCAAGCTCTACACGTATCCGTCACCGCCGCATCTTTCACCCCAACAGCAGCTCGCGTATTATGTTCAGCGCATCCGGACGCACGTCCATCCTGCCGCGCTTGCGCGAATCCAAACGCGCGTGCGCGAATTGGACCTCGATTTTTCGGACGAGGACGTGCTGATTATCGCCGCGCTCGACAATCCCCGCCGCGTGCAGTGGTTTCTCGATAACGAGGTGTATTACAACAACGACCACAGTCATGTTGATCAAGAGGAAACCTCCATGTCGCCGCGCACGGTCCTGCGCGCGGGCATGGCGCATTGTTTTGAAGGCGCGATGTTTGCGTATGCGGTCAATTACCTCCACGGGTTCGAGCCGCGCTGGGTATTGTTGGAAGGCACGCGCGATGTAGACCACAACCTGATCGTCTATCAGGACCATCACGCGGTGCGGTGGGGCTGTAACGCCCATTCGGGGTATCCCCATCTCGGCGGGCGCGAACCCGAATACTTTACCCTGCGCGAACTCGCCGAAACCTATGTCCCGTACTATTACAGCGGCTATACCAACAACCCCGCCGATTTGACGCTCGTCGGTTTTTCAGAACCGTTCGATCTGGTCAAAAAATTCGGCGTCGGCTGGATGGCACAGCTCGAGCCGGAATGGGATTTGTATTATTTGCTGGTGGATGATACGTGGACGTTTTATCGCATGGAGCCGCCGTATGGAGCGCAGTATCGCGACGCGGGCGAGACGCACGGTTACATGATGCTCGATGCGCTCAAGCATCACTGGATCGAGGTGCGCTCCGAGTCCGCCGTGAGCGCGGAGAACCCGCGCGCGTTTGTCAACATCAATCGCCTGCCCGCTTCGGCGCTGACAATTTGGCATCAATTCTGGAAAGCGTTTGATCCTGCCGGATTATTGCCGCGCGGGCGCGCCGCCGAACTCGAAGGCGAGTTTTTCAAAGTGACGGGCACGACGCCGATTGACCTGAAATTCAATGCAGAAGAGTTGGGGTATTTTCTCGAAAAGGGGTACAGAGTGGAGCAGTTGTTGACAACCTGATTCTTTGACGTTATCCTTCTTCGGATAAAAGTATAACGAAGGTAATTGTGGCAACTGCGACTATATCTGCCAAGGGCTGGCTGGTCATTCCGGTGGAACTGCGAAGAAAATACGATTTGAAAAAAGGTACCCGCGTTACGCTGGTGGACTATGGAGGAGTCCTGGCAATTGTGCCCGCCATGTCCAATCCCATCCGGCAATCGCGTGGGATGCTAAAAGCCAAGTCCCTGCTTTGGGCGCTTGAGCAAGAACGGAAACAGGAGCGCGAGCGCAAAAACTGAAATTTCACGATTTGTGCTCGACTGCTATGCAATCCTCCTACGACGTCTTTATCAGCTACAGCCACCACGACCGCGATTGGGTGTGGGACTGGTTATTGCCGCGCCTGGAAACGGCGGGGATTTCCGTCTGCATTGACGAGCGCGACTTTGAGATTGGCGTGCCCAGTCTCGTCAACATGGAGCACGCGGTCGAGCGGAGTGGCAAAACGCTGCTTGTCATTACGCCTGCATGGATCAACAGCGAATGGACCGCGTTCGAGTCGCTTTTGGTGCAGGGCAGTGACCCCGCCGGGCGGCGCGCCCGCATGATTCCGCTTGTGCGCGAACAAGCCGATTTACCCGCGCGCATCAAAATGCTCACCTACGTGGATTTTACGCGAGAGCAGAATTGGGACAAGCAGCTGGCGCGGCTCATTGGAGCGTTCGGCAAAACGCCCTTGCCCGCCGCCGCGCCGGTCTCGCAAACTACCGCACCGGCGACCGCAGCTCCCACCCAACCCGTGATCGCGATTGATTTCGCGCACAACCAACAAGATAACCTCATTACGGGTTGGGACGGGTATTACGCCGCCATCAACGAATTTGCCGCGACCTTGCCCGATGTGACGTGGACCAACCTGATGCCCGGACAGACGTTTTCGGCAAACACGCTCAAGTCCTTGAGCGCGGTCATCGTCGCGACTCCTTTCCACACGATTCTCACCGATCAGGAAATCGAAAATGTGCGCAAGTGGGTCCAGGCGGGCGGCAGGATCGCGCTCTTGGCCTCTTACACCGCCGACCTGCATCATTTGTCCAACCTAAACGCGCTCGCCCGCACGCTCGGGTTTGAATTTGTCGAGAATCTTGTCCTGCCTCCTGATGTTGCCACCGACCACTATGCGCGCGTGCAGGCGCGGAGCCAGGGCGAAGACCGCCGCCTCATTGTCGTCGCCAATCCGCCCGGCGGACCGCTGGGGGCACACCCGCTCTTGAACGGCGTCAAGCAGGTTGGTTTTTTGTCCGCCTGCGGCATTGTTGCGACCATTACTCCCGAATGTTTTATTACCCACACTTCCGGCGGGGTGATGCAGCCGTACGGTCCCAAGGACCCCCGGGGTTGGATGCAGCAGATTGTCGAATGGAAAAAAATAAACCACGAACAAGATGTGACCTTGTTCGCGGCTTGGACACGGGGCAAAGGAAAAATCATCGCCGTTGGCTCGTGGAAGCTCGTGCTGCCGAATTTGACCAACGCGCCCGATCTGGATAATGCGAAATTGTTTCAGAATATGCTGCGCTGGCTTGTCAATTGAACGTTATCTTGTTTTCCCCCCGCTCGCGACCCACAACGCCTGTCCCACCTCTTGCGCGTTCCAGTTGTCCCCACATCTTTTCTTCAGTTCCGCCGCTTTTGTCCGCAGCGCATCCGCATACTTGCAATAATAGGACGGTGTGAACGCGACCTTGCCTAGACCCTCGATCTGCTTGCCGATCCACTCGTCAAAAAACGGGTAGAGGTCGGGCCGCAGGGGTGCAAGCACCGCCGAAGCGGTGGCGGGACCCACGCCATCCAACTCGCAGAGAATTTGAACGGGTTTTTTGTATTCTTTGGATGCTGTTGGGATATCGCCGTCCAAATCACGCGCAAGTGTCAAGGCATCCTGCGCCGCTTTTTTGACGATACGGGCATCCGTCTCGACGATCCGAATCCGATTGTATTCGCGCCAGTCACCGCGCTTCATCTTCCAGCGTAGGATTTCCAGAAACTCGTCTTTGGTCACGTACGGCGGCGTGCGCTCTTGAAGCAGAGAGGGCAGCTCCCGGCGGTACCACGCATCAATTTTGTCGAGTTCGTTTATCGCGTGCGCGAGCAAGAGCGCCTCGTATTGGTCGTGTATGTCCTGCCAGGTCTTGCAGGTCTTGGTGTTCCAGAGCATCATCTTGTGCCGCATTGTGTTAACGCGCCGCGCGCTGTCTGTGCCGGACTATTCCGAGTAGGTTGCATTGGCTGACACATGAAAACGCGAATCCTCGCGAATTTTACAGCCCCACCACGCGCAGTTCTTTGGGGTATTCCACCGTCACCTCAAATTCAAAATTGGCTTGTTCGCCGCGTTTGAGCGTGATCTGCCATTCCAATTCGCCCCGGTCGTTTGGCGCGGTCTCGGGTGTGATGCGTCCCGGTTTCACGCGAATGTCGGGATGTGCCGACACGGGAATCTGATCGAGCACGGTGAGTTTTGCCTGCTCCAGTGCGGGGTTTTGAATCGTGATGTGATACGCAAGCGCGGTGCGGCCCGTGTTGCCGAGCAGAGACTTGTCCACCGAACGTTTGATTTCTTTGCGCTCGACATGTAAACGTTCCTCTGCGCCGAGAAAAAATTCGACCTCTTGTTTGGGCACAATCGTCTCGACACGGCGCGTGCCGACAAAATCCGCGCCGTGATACAGATTCACCTGTCCCGCCAGCATCAGATAATCGGTCGGGTTTACAAACTGCGCCCGCACGAAAGCGTGCCCGTCCACTTTGGGCGCGCAAAAATAGTCAATGTTCGCCTGCGTCTGGACGGTCGTGATTGCGACCTGGTGTGCCTCGCCGTCGGCGGGGATGGCGCGCGGTGTCGCAATGCGATAGGTCACGCTGGGTCCGCTGCTCTCGACAACTGCCGCATCGTATGCCATCGCCTGCAGCGGCGCAGCGGCAGGGGCGGGCGCTGCCATCTCAGCCATTTGCGCGCCCCCCGGCGTTGCAGCCATTCGCATTATTTGGGCGCGCGGTTCGGGCGGACGATACGCGTCCACACGCCACGGCGGCAGTTCGGGTTTGTCGAGACCCGTCGAGAGCGTTGCGGTCGAGAGGGTGAGGGTATAGGGCAGGTCCCAGTTCTCGCCCGTCTGCTGGCGCACCTGTGCCAGATAATTCCACTCTAATTTTTCCCCATCCAGCCGCGCATCATACAGCGCATTCCAACTCGCGCCATAGACCGTGTAGGTCAATTCGATTTCTACCTCGCCCGCGGTGCGAACGTCCAGATTCACCTGCGCCTGGTACGTGTCGCGGGCTGCCGCGTTGCGCAATTTGTCTGCTTCTTGTTTTGCGGCTTGGATCTCTTTGGCGAGCTCGCGGCGGCGGACTGCGAGCTCACGCAGAATGTTGTTTGCGGCTTCGTGCGACTGACTCAGGTAATCCAGCACACCGGTCAAGTTCTCGAGGGATAGTTTGCCGCGCGCCAGCGCGCGAGACAAGTTTTCTCCGCCTTGTTCGCCAATCGTCCTGACTACGCCGAGCCGATGTTTCCATGCCTCTTCTTCATCGCTCAAAATCTTGTCCTGGTCCAACAGCGTCTGAAGTTTGTCCTGTGCTTTTTGCGCCGCGCCGGGCGCCGGCTCGATCAACTGCTGCCGCCCGCATTGAACCCCCGTGAGGCGCGCATCTCCCTTGCCCGCGGCGCGGAGTGACGATTCATCCAGATTGGACGGGAGGGGAGCGATGATGATGGTCTGCGCTCCCGGTTCGAGCGACAGCGTTCCCGCGCGCGTGATGCGCGCGCGGTCAGGATAAACGGTGACGGCGCTCGGTTTGGTGTTCAAAGTGGGCATACAACTCCTCGTGTCCAAAAATCAAGCAAAAGAGCAGCCACTGTCCGCATGATGTTATGTTGTGACAAACATCAAAATATTTACAATCAACCAAGAATGGTAGAGAATGTTTGCGGCCGGCGATGCTCGGCAGCGTAATCTATTATCCGTTGAACAAGAACATTTTGCAAGCAATCCGATGCGCTGACGTTTGTCCGCCATGATTCAGCAGCAACCCATGCCCCGACTGCAGGCGACGACAAATCAGAGACCAAGACCAAGTATGAAGATTATTATTACAGGCGGATCAGGTTTTATTGGCTCGGCATTGATTCAAGAGCTGCTCAAGGACAGGCATGAAATTGTTGTGCCCAGCCGCTCACCGGACCGGGTCAAGAGCTTGCCCGCCGGGGTACGCATCGTAAAATGGGATGCGCGCACGGCGCAAGGTTGGGGCGGCGAGGTTGACGGCGCCGATGTGATTGTCAATCTTGCGGGCGAAGCGATCGGACCGGTCCCCTGGATCGGCGACCGCAAAGAAAAAATTCGCGGCAGCCGTGTCAATGCGGGCCAAGCTATTGTGGAAGCGATAGAGCGCGCAACCGCAAAACCGCGCGTACTGGTGCAATCCTCCGCGATTGGGTATTATGGTATTCACGGCGCCGAGACGCTGACCGAACAGTCGCTCGCGGGCACTGATTTTCTGTCCTCGGTGTGTCTGGACTGGGAAAACTCGACCTCCGCGGTCGAAAAAATGGGCGTGCGCCGCGTCGTCTACCGCACCGGGCTTGTGTTGAGCCGCAAGGGTGGCTTTTTGCCGGTCATCGCTCTGCCCTTTCGATTGTTTGTAGGCGGAAAATTGGGCAGCGGCAAACAGTGGTTTTCGTGGATTCACCTCGAGGACGAAATCGCGGCGCTGAAATTCCTGATCTTGAACGAAACGGCGCGCGGCGTCTTTAATCTCACGGCGCCAAACCCGGTCCGCAACGCCGATTTTGCAAGGGCAGTCGGCAAGGCGTTGGGACGCCCGGCAGCGGTCCCCGTGCCCGGGTTTGCAATGAAACTCGTGTTGGGTGAGATGGGTGAGTTGTTGGTATTGGGGGGTCAGCGTGTGGCGCCGGAACATCTGGAACAGCTGGGCTTTCAATTTCGGTATCCGACAATTCAAGCGGCGCTCCAAGAATTGTATGCACGATAATACAGTTGCGTATCCTCAAAAGAGTTGCGGATGTCGCCACGGCGCATCCCGAACCAACGAAAATGTAACTTATTTGGGGACGTTTGTGACGAATTGCACAACATTTTCAAAAGAGAGTGTGTCATGACCGCGTTGGAACAATTTCGCAAACTCAAAGACGACCATTTCAGACAAGATGCCGGGTCTCCGCTGTCACCGGAATTGAAAAAAACGTTCACCGGGCTGAATTATTTCCCGGAAAATGACGCATTGAACTTGACGCTTGACCTGGAGCGATATGAGGCGCCGGAACACGTCGAAATGCAGACCAGCAAAGGAGACGTGCGCGACTATATTCGGGTGGGGCAAATACGATTCTCTGTGGACCAGGACCAAGTGTCGCTCCAGGTATACGAGTCTGAGGACGATCCGGGCAGTTATTTTGTGCCGTTCATTGACGCGACGGCGCCTCGCGAAACCTATGGCGCGGGCCGCTATCTGGAACCCGAGCGCGTGGGGCACGACCGGCTGCTTGTGGATTTCAACCTGGCTTACAACCCATATTGTGTCTATGACTATGCGCGGTGGAGCTGCCCGATTCCGCCGACAGAGAACCGATTGAGCGTGAGGATCGAGGCGGGGGAAAAGAATTTCGAACCCCATTATCCCGAGTAGCTTTTATTGACTGACACAAGGAAACGCGAATTTCGCCAAACTGCGGCTTGCGCGAATTTGGGCTAATTCTGATCTTTATTCGTCGTTACGAAAAGCGTAACAATGATTCGCGAGGATTCGCGTTTTCCTCCGAGCGGTCGAGACAGAATTTGTCAGCTCATTAAAGTTAGATGGAATAGTCGTGACGAGTTGTTGACTTGCGATTATTACCGTTGACGTGATTGATGACGCTAACGCTGATAGCGTGCCCAGGTGAAAAACATGGCAAAACGTAAATACTCTATTGGTGTAGACCTCGGGACCGAGTCGGGACGTGCGGTCCTGGTGGATGTGGCAAACGGCAAGGAGCTTGCCACAGCAGTGTATGCATACAAGCATGGCGTAATTGACGACAAACTGCCAGGCAGCAGGGTTCGCCTCGAACCAGACTGGGCGCTGCAAGACCCCGAAGATTATATTCGCGCGTTCAAGTCAACCATTCCCGCCGTGCTGAAACTGAGCGGCGTTGATGCCAATGATGTCATTGGCATCGGGATTGATTTCACGGCATGCACCATGCTGCCCACTACGGCGGATGGGACACCTCTCTGCGCCTTGCCCGAATTTCGCAGCAATCCCCACGCGTGGGTCAAACTCTGGAAACATCATGCCGCGCAGCCCGAAGCGGACAAGATCAATGCGACCGCCCGTAAAATGGGCGAGACATGGCTTGACCGTTATGGAGGCAAAATCTCGTCCGAGTGGTTTTTTAGCAAAACCCTGCAAATTCTGGATGAATCGCCCGAGATTTATAGCGCGGCAGACCGTTTGATCGAGGCCGCGGATTGGACGGTCTGGCAGTTGACCGGACAAGAGACGCGAAACTCGTGCACGGCGGGTTACAAGGCGATGTGGGCGCGGCGCGAAGGATTTCCGCGCGATGAATATTTTGCCGCCCTCGACCCGCGCCTCGAACATGTGATTGACCGGAAAATGTCCCGGTCCATTTCGGCGATTGGCTCTCGCGCGGGCGAACTGACGCCTCACGCCGCGCGTTGGACGGGGCTCAAGGCGGGCACTGCCGTCGCGGTCGCCAATGTGGACGCGCATGTGTCCGTCCCCGCCGCGACCGTCACCGAACCCGGACGAATGGTCATGGTCATGGGGACGAGCACGTGCCACATGGTGCTCGGCACGCAAGAGCGTGTGGTGCCGGGGATGTGCGGTTATGTCCAAGACGGCATCATTCCGGGTTATTTCGGTTATGAGGCAGGGCAGTCCGGGGTTGGCGATATTTTTGCATGGTTCGTAGAACATGCCGTGCCGCCCCTATATCATACCCTGGCAAAAGAGCGCAGACTGGACCTGCACCGCGTGCTGGAACAAGAGGCGCGCAAATCAAAACCGGGAGAGTCGGGATTGCTCGCGCTCGATTGGTGGAACGGCAACCGTTCGGTGCTGGTGGATGCGAATCTGACCGGTCTGCTCGTCGGCGCGACCCTTGCTACGCGGGCGCCCGAGATTTATCGCGCCCTGTTGGAAGCGACCGCGTTTGGCACGCGCGTGATTATCGAGGCATTGGAAACTCACGGCGTGCCCGTGAATGAACTGGTTGCCTGCGGCGGACTGCCGGAAAAGAACAAGCTGCTGATGCAAATCTATGCCGATGTGACCGGGCGCGAGTTCAAGGTGGCGGCTTCGAAACAAACGCCCGCCCTGGGTTCTGCAATGTTTGGCGCTGTCGCAGCGGGAGCGCGCGCGGGCGGCTATGATTCGATCGTTCAAGCGGCGCAAAAAATGGCGCGCTTGAAAAAGGAGAGCTTTTATCCGGTCCCGGCGCATCAAAAAATCTACGACGCCCTATATGGCGAATACAAGACGTTGCACGATTATTTTGGCAGGGGGCAGAATGACGTGATGAAACGGATGAAAAATATTGCTGCGGACGCGCGCAAGCAGCCATAAACTATCTCAAAATGCGAGGCGGTTTAGTTTGATTGCGGGAGAAAACCGCGCCGTATTGGCGACTTTTCTCAGGGTCCCGGGCACAAGGTGTAACTATTTTTCCAACAGCGCAGAAAATAGGCAAGGCGGTCGCATTCGGAATGAGATATAGTCCGGGCAGGATTAACAGCGATGTTACGCGAGAGTTACACAGCTGAAACAAATATATCGCAATCTTGCTTGACACCCGATAGCTTTATTGATAAGATGACCGTTACAAGATGACGAGCAGCAAAACAAGCAAAAATGTGCTTTTTGCTGCACTCCGGCAACCGTCATTTTCAAAACAATAGCCGATTGGGAGCAATGAAGTGTGGCAACCCCTCTTCCCCGGTCACACTCCCAGGGGTACAAGTCCGCACCGAGCTACTGTGAGACCGACCAATCCTGCCTTGTGGATGGCCGGTTTTTATTTTTTTTCGGCTGATCTGTTTCGAGACATTTCTGCTGCAATTCGCCCAGAATTGCAGGTTTCTGATTCGGAAGGGGGGCTATGGCATCTGTGTCGTGGGATAAAAGGACACTTGCACTGTCACAGCCGGATCGTCGCAAGCGAAAACGGTACAAGATAGGTTATTTGGCTTGGATTTGGCTCGTACTCGCGATTGTAGTCCCGTTGGTCATTGCACTTGCGCTCGCTGTAAACGAAACCATTGTCGAACGTCGTTCAACTCATCAGAATCTGGACAAGGCGTTAAATCAGGCAGCGGGGATATTTCATGACCGAAAAGCGCAGCTGCGCGTAATCGCGGACTCGCTCGCGCGCTCGGGTACTCTGGCAATGTATGTGCGTGCCCGGGACCGCAAGGGACTGAATTCGCTTCTGACATCCGTCCAGGCGTGGGATGACAGCTTTTTTGCCACGTTTTGGGATACCCAAAAGCAAATCCTTGCCCAATCCGCCGGCAGCGGAGGAATGTCCCCCGATCAGGAGCGGGTCGCCGCGGCGCTGGACCGCGCGCTCTCGGAACGTGAAGCGCTCGTGCTTGATGTGGACTCGTCGGGACATGCTCGACAGGTTTTGATCCTGCCGGTGTATGACAACACCACTGACGAGCTGTTGGGCGCTCTCGCCGTCGGGTTTTTTCTTCAAGACGGCTTTGTTGACCAAATCCCCGTCATTCAGCCGGATCAGCAGGTGATTGTTCTCGCGGACAATCAGACTGTATTCTCAGAATTGGACGATAGCGAGGGTGTGCCCTTGATGGGGCAGCTCTCGCACGCCGAGTTGGCAAAGGCATATCGTCAACCTCAAGCCACAGATGTCTTGAGTCTGAATACTTCTCTGGGCGCTTTCGAGTTCAAGTTCGCCCCTATTTCGTCGCCCGGCGATCCCATGATCGTCATGCTCGGTCTTGGCGTTCCTCCGATCACTCCAGTGCAAGCGGCGGGGCAGCTGCTCAATCCGATTGCGTTTGCCTATTTCCTTGTCATTGTCGCTTTTGGCGTGATCGGGTTCAACTATCTCAAGGGTTTTGATTCGGGGTTGCTGGAACTGCGGGGCGCATTACGTCGTCTGTCAGAGGGGGACTGGAAGACACGGATTCTCCTGGATCGTCCCGATGAAATCGGAGATGTTGCCGGTGAATTGGATCGCGTGCGCGGCAAGAATTTGATCGCGTTCGAGAATACCCAGAATCAAGAACGCGAATATGCCCGAATTATCAATTCAATGGGCATTGCAGCCATGCAGACGGATGCGCACCAGAGAATTGTGTGGCTGAATCCGGCCGCCGAGGCGCTGCTCAAGCAGACAAAAACAGAACTCGAAGGCAGATCGTGGCAATCCTTGTTTCTCGCCATAAATTCATCCGCCGGCGCTCCCCTTTCATTGGATGCTGCGGCCGACGTAGAAGGGGGCATAGACACACCCGCGGCTCTGCCAACCATTGCGTACTCGGGCATTTTGACAGCCACCCGCAAAAAAGTGTCGCTCATTTCCAGCCCCCTCGCTGCCAGCAACGGCTCGACCGGTCTGGTGCACATCTTTTTGGACCAATCGTACGAGGACGAATTGCGGCGTTCGCGAGACGAGTTCATGTTGTACGCTTCACATGAACTGCGGACGCCGGTCGCAAAATTGAGGACCGGCATTGATTTGCTGGATGAAGCGTTCCGAGACCGGAATTTTGAGCAGCAGCTGGCGCTGCTGGCTAACATGCAGCGAACGCTCATTCAATTCCAGTTCTTTGTCGAAAGCTTGCTTGACAGCGGCAGTGTGCAATCCGGACGCTTTGTCCTGCGGTCCTCTCGGACCGACTTTAAAAAGATTCTCAATACAGCGCTCAATCAATTTCAGCCGTTTCTCTATGCCAAATTGCCGGAAATTGATTTGGCGATTGATCTGCCGTCCCCGTGTCCGGTCATTGCCGACTCGCAGCGGATCGTGCTGGTCATGTTTAATTTGCTTACGAACGCAATCAAGTACGGGGGTGAATCCAAACCCATCGGTGTCACTGCCTATCTGCGTGACGGATTTGTGATTACAGAAGTGACAGATCATGGACCCGGCATCAGTCCGGAAGAACAAGCGCAGATCTTTGAACGATTCTATCGCGGCAAACGTGTGGAAGCAGAAGGATTGGGAATTGGGTTAGGGTTGGCGCTCGCGCGCACCATCATCGAACATCACGGCGGCAATATTGACGTCAAGAGCGCCCCCAATCAAGGCGCAACCTTCTGGTTTAGTATTCCCCTGGCAGTTTAGCTTGATATTTGGAGTCTGCATGAAAATTTTGGTAGCTGACGATGATCGCGACCTGGTTGACCTTATTCGCTACGGTCTATATCGCGAGGGACACACGGTCGTAACCTCTTTTGACGGTGAATCAACGCTCCGGGTGTTCCAGCTCGAGCAGCCCGACCTTGTTATCCTCGACCTGGTCATGGCTCCCACCGGAGGGATGGAGGTGCTGGATCATATTCGCAAATCAACCGATGTGCCTATTCTGATCCTCAGCGCCTTGCGTGACGAAGACCATATCGTGAGCGCGCTATACAAAGGCGCCGATGATTATATGGTCAAGCCGTTTGGTCCGCGCGAGCTCCGCGCGCGCATCAAGGCGCTGCTTCGGCGGACGGCGGCGCAAAGTCAAAAGAGTCGCAACGGCGCAAAACCGCTGGTCTATGGCAAGATCATGTTGGACCGCCAAACGCGCGAGGTAGTGGTGGCAGGGCTGGAAGTCAAGCTCAGTCGCATCGAGTTTGAATTGCTCAATTATCTGATGCTGAATCACAACATCGTCCTGAGCTATCATGATTTGCTCGCCGCCGTATGGGGATATGATGGAGAGCAGAATAATGAGGTTGTCAGGGTCACGATTTCTCGTTTGCGTAAAAGGTTGGATGTTGCCCCCGGCGTCTCGAGTTACATCGTGAGCATCCCGGGGGTAGGTTATAAATTCCAGGTGGATGACCGGGACTGCCCTTGAATGTACACAAACACCAATATGAGATGGCGCGACCCTATTTCGAGTCTTGCGATTCGCATCTCACTACTTGACCCGCCAGTTGATGGCGGGTTCCCTGTGACAGGGGTTGCCGGCGGTCCAATTGCCTTGCGAGTTTTGCCCGCCTCGCCAAATTGTTTGCAAACTGTAATAGCGCCCGCCGTCAAGACAAGATTCACTATATTGAACAATTCGCTCAAACTGCGAGACTTTTTCAAGATGTACGAGCGTTAAACCACGCACAACCCCCGCAAACCAAACCCCGAACGAACATCACCCGGCGAACATCCCAATGCCGGACGAATTCTCTGTAATTGCCACGCCTTTCAAGCGCCACAAACATGACAAGCGAATAACATGAATTTGTAACACTAATGTTACAGCGCTTGTTATCAGTTTTTTCTCCCAAACACTTAGGATAAGCATAGATGCTCACTGCGATCCAGGCAGAAAACGGGCAGGTCTATGCTCTACAGCGCACCCATTCAACACAATCAAATTAGTGCGGTCATGACACCGGACAGAATCGGTCTCGATGCCCTCAGAGCTATTCCGTCCGCAAATATTCTGGTCATTGATCCGGATATTCGCGGGATGCGCGAGTGCATTCAGGCGTTTGGCGAACGCGGCTGGCATGTCGAGGTTGCCGAATGTTTTGTGGATGCCCTCCGCTTGTTGGAGGGTCCGCTCTATGATTTGGTTCTGATCGAGATCTCACTGCCGGACATGCTTGGCACAGAGGCCTGGACATTCATCCGAAAAATGAATCCGAGGGTCTCGGCGATCATGACTACGTCGTCCCGTTCCTTGCATCAGGCGATCAATGCCCTGGGGCAGGGTGCATCGGCGTATTTGCTCAAGCCCCTCGACACGCAGCTGTTGTGCAATCTGATTCAACAGATGCTTGAATTGCGCAGTGCAAAGAGTGAAATCAAACAGCTCCGCACACGGCTCGTTGGGCTCCACAACCTGTTCTCTGCGCTCACTTGCGCCACCAGTCCGGACCAGATCTATGACAAGACGCTCGCGCATCTCCGGGCAATTGTCCATTATGACCTGGCGCTCATGTATGGGACAAGCCCAAGATCAACCGACCTGGTCCGGGTCGGCTCTCACAGCACTCTTTTATTGCCCACAACGCTCAACGAGAGTCAGTCCGAGTTTGTCGAGGCAGCGGCGCGTGAGTGTATCGAAACGCTTCAGCCCATTGTGCTGACGCGTTCTTATCCGGACAAGCTCGACAAATGGGAACTGCCGGAAGACTTTGACCTCAAGTCCTGCGCCCTTGTCCCGCTCATCGGACAAAGGTCTGTCTATGGCGTCCTCGCCACTTTGAGCAGTCACTTGATAGAGCCAAGCCAGGAACCCATCCAGCTAGAGATACTTGTCGCATTGGCACAGGTCATGGCAATGGCGCTGGATAAAGTCTCGATTTCAGAAAAATTGGCGTCGCTCGAGCAAGCTCGCCCACCGAACGGAGAATAGCGTTATGGAAGGTTGGTATGTTCTAAAGACCAAGCCGAATTACGAGTTTATTGTGCGCGAGCAGCTTGTCGAGCGGGATATCAAATGCTATCTGCCGCTGTGGCAGCCGGTGGACAAGGTCAACATTGACAAAAAACTTCGTCCCTACTTTCCGTGTTACATGTTTTGCTGTGTAGACTGGCAAGCAACAAGTTTGTCCAGTCTCAACTATCTTCCCGGCGTCAGCTATGTCATTACCTGCGATGACAAACCTATTCAAGTTGATCCATCCGTGATTAATGGTATTCAAACCCAGGTGTGTCGGTTGGAAAACAGTGTCAGGGACCGGGCGGGAAATCTCTTGCGGCAAGGCGACCGTGTCAAGATTACTTCGGGAGTTTTGGATGGCTATGAGGCAATCTTTGATACTCGACTCTCATCCGGTGATCGCGTGCGGCTCTTGATAAACTTTCTTCAAACGAAAACGCCGCTCACCATTGAACGCAATTTGATTCAAAAGCAATAATTTGTTTTGACTGATTTTGCTTGACCTTGTTTGTGCGCCAACTGAATGAAATTGCCGAGTCAAGCGCTGGCACGCGAGTAATCAAACTCGATGCCCGATGCTCTGAACCGCATCGCCGCAGTCTCATGTTGGCGCGCCATCATAAGTAAAAAGCCCAAGGTCAATTGCCTTGCGTGCAGGGCTGTTGACCTTTTTGCGCCGTGACGAACTTTAATCCAGCAGCGGGTTAAAGGACTGCGGAGCGTGCCTGTCGCCGGGCGTTCTTTGTGAATTTTTTCACACCCTGTTCTGAATCTGGCGACATATCTCCCAACCCCGAAACGGGTTTCTCTGTTACCCAATGATTGTCTCACGTACTCCACTTCGGATTAGTTTTGTCGGCGGCGGAAGCGACCTGTCGGCATTTTATTTGCGCGAACCCGGTGGCGTGGTGAGCACAGCCATCAATAAATACATCTATATTACGGTGAATCGGAAATTCGATCATCGGATTCGCGCCAGTTATTCCGTGACCGAGATGGTTGACGGTATCGCCGACCTGAAACATGAATTGATTCGAGAGGCGCTCAAACTGGTCGGCGTGGAAAGCGGCATCGAGATTACCTCGATTTCGGATATTCCCTCGCAGGGCACCGGGCTTGGCTCGTCGAGCTCTTATACGGTCGGATTGCTGAACGCACTGTATGCCTACAAAGGACATCACGCAGAACCCGAACGGTTGGCGCGCGAAGCATGTGAGATTGAAATCGAACGCTGCAAGAAACCGATCGGCAAACAGGACCAATACATCGCCGCGTACGGCAACATGCAATATTTTCGCTTCAACCCCGATAATTCGGTCTATGCGGACCCGATTATCTGTGCCACCGAAACGAAACGGAAACTTGAAAGCCGACTTTTGATGATGTATACGGGGCTGACCCGGTCTGCCAATGACATCTTGTCCGAACAGCAGCAAAACACCCACGACAATCAGACAACACAATCGAGTCTTCGGATCATGACCGAATTGGCGGCGCAAATGCGCGAGGCGCTTCATCTGGGCACCCTGGATTGTTTTGGGGAAATCTTGCATCAGGGCTGGACGGAAAAACAGCGTCTGGCGAGTACCATCACCAACGCGAAAATCAATCTTTGGTATGAACGCGCGCGCTGCAATGGGGCGCTTGGCGGCAAGCTCTTGGGCGCGGGTGGTGGTGGGTTCCTCTTGTTTTATGCTCCGGTCGAACGGCACGCCGACATTATCGCGGCGCTGCCTGAACTGCGGCCCATTCATTTTCGCTTTGAACCTCAAGGCAGCAAGATCGTTTTTGTTGAAGAGAACAGGTAAACACAGGCGTCTTCTGCCTCGACGTCTCGAATTTTTCTTGCGATGGAACTCGCTTCTCCGGCGACTCGCTCTCAGAATCCCCAAACTGAACAATTGCGCACTACCGGCCGTATGCGCCTTTATCTGAATCGGCAGGCATCCGGTTTGGGGCGGTATTGTCTCGAACAAAGTGTGTTGGCTTTGTTCGGCTGGATTCCCACCATTGTGGGTGTGGGATTGCGCGCCGTCGTATATCGCGCCATCCTGAAAATGGATGGGGTTGCAGCCATCGAGAACCATGTCCGCTTGCGCTACACAGACCACATTCGTTTGGGTCGCAATGTATATCTTGACGAATCGGTCTATCTCCATGCCATGCCACGCGGTATACAGATTGGCGATAACACGTATGTGATGCATCACGCTGAGCTGCATGTTTTTAATTTCCGCGATCTCCCGCAGGCGCACATTACGATTGGCAAGAACTGCCTGATCAGCGAATTCAACGTCTTGCGCGGACAGGGGGGCATCACGATTGGAGATAACGTGTACACCTCGCCGTTTGTCCAGATGGTGGCTGTAAACCATGTCTACAGCGATTGTGACAAGCCCATCGCGCAGCAGGGGATTACGGCAGAGGGGATTGTGGTCGAAGATAACGTTTGGATTGGCGCGGGCGCGATCATTCTGGATGGGGTGCGCGTGGGCAAAGGCGCTGTGATTGCTGCGGGTGCAGTCGTCACCAGGGATGTGCCGCCCCACTCGATTGCTGCCGGGGTGCCCGCCAAAGTGGTAAAGGAGGTAACGAACGAAAATAGGACGGTCCCCGGCTCGACTGTGTATATGGGTGGAGGATAGCCAGTCGCCTGTGATCATCGGAGAAATTTATGGCGCATTATCCCCGAGTATTGCATGTTGATACCAGTTTTGCACCTTCAGGTTATCGTCGAACTCAATTGTGGGACATAACCATTGACTATCAAGCTTACGCTGGTTTCCCAAGATACTTGAGAAAGATTGAAAATCTACTCCGTCTAGACCTATCGCTTGCGCTTTGGGCAAAGGCTCTCAGCCCAAAGTTTGATCTGGTGCTGGCGGGTTCTGAACGTGTAGGAATCCCACTTGCTCTTCTTGATCTCAAGAAACCACTTGTCTCTGTTGTTCATCACATTGCCTCTCCAAGAAAAAAACTCTTGTTTTACTCGACAGGAGCCCATGCAAAGTGGAAGCGTGTTGGATATTTGTGCGACGCTGATCGCTTTGTTCTAAACAATGAATTGCATGTCTCTTTGCCGAAATTGTTCCGTTTTCTGGCCGCGCCGATTGAACAATTTCGCCCTGGCGATCCTGTCAGGCAAGGACCGATTTTGAGTGTTGGCGTATCAAAACGCGATTATGAGACGCTGATATTCGCTTTGCGCAAGCTCCCCGATTGTCGTACCGAGATTTTCGCGTCGACCCGGTACCCGGTCTTGTACCGGGAGAATATGTTGAAACCGCCAGCCTGGGTCAGCATCGAACCGCCCGTCGGACTCGACGAACTTGGCGCCCGGTACGAGCAGGCGCTCTTTGTGGTAATCCCGCTGGTGGTTACCACCCAGTACAACGCCGGCGCGACCACCGCGCTGGAATCTGCTGCGGCAGGGAAAGCGATCATTGCAACAAAAACCAAGGGCATGGCTGACTATGTTGTTGATGGTGTAACGGGAATATTGGTTCCACCCCACGATGTTGACGCAATGGCGTGCGCCATCCGCAAACTAAAAGACGATCCTGACCTTGCCATCGAAATGGGGCGCAACGGGCGCAAATTTGTCGAAGAGAATTTCGATCCCCGAGATATGGTTCGCGCAACGCAAAAAGTGATTCTTGAAGCATGTGCTGAAGCTTGTTAAACACCCGAGCCCGAGGTTTTGGAGTCTATGACTACTCTTGCTGTTGTGATACCCGCTTTTAACGAGGAAAGCGGAATTGAAGAGGTTATCCAGCGTGTTCTGAATGTCCGCCCCGCGCTGGAAAACCTCAACATTGGCCTGGAATTTCTGGTCGTTGATGATGGTTCTCGTGACCGGACCTGCGCGATTGTGGGCAAGTATCGTGATGTGCGTCTGATTCAACATCTCAAGAATCGCGGGTATGGCGCAGCCATCAAGACGGGCTTTCGTCACGCGACCGGAGACTATTTGGCGTTTCTGGATGCGGACGGGACGTATCCGCCCGAGAGTCTTCCGGAATTGTGCGCCGTTGCCATGCAGGAAAAAGCAGACCTGGTCGTCGGCTCGCGGATGAGCGGGGCAGCCAGCCAAATGCCTGTTACGCGCCGCATCGGAAATTTCGCTTTTGCGTCGCTGCTCAGTTTGATTGGCAATGTTCCGGTACGGGATTCCGCCAGCGGCATGCGTGTCTTGCGCCGGGATGCGCTCGAACGCCTGTACCCGCTCCCTGATGGCTTGGAGTTTACCCCGGCGATGAGCACCCGGGCGATTCATGAGAATCTGAAAATTGTCGAAGTGCCTATCGCCTATTCGGAGCGAATGGGACGTTCCAAATTGTCCGTGGTGCGCGATGGGTATCGTTTTACGAACGCGATTGTCTGGACGGCGCTCGGATATAACCCTGTGAGAATCCTGGGACTGACTTCGCTGGCGATTCTCTGTGTCGCGGCTTTGATTGGTCTCTATATCGTTGCGCTCCGGCTGAGCGGAGTCACGGCGCTGAACGCGGGACAGGTTTATGCGGTGTTCCTCGCGACGGTTCTGACGGTCGTCGGGCTGAGCTTGTTTTTGCTCGGGACGATGTTCAATTATCTGGTGGCGTTGTTTCACAAGCGCCCGGTGCGCCAGGGACTCTTTGGCAAGCCGATTTTTGACCCGTCGCTCGATCATCATTTTGGGTGGATGGGGTGCGTGAGCGCGGCGGCAGGCATTGGATTGAGTGTTGGGGCGCTTGTACTGAGTCTCAATGGCTGGGAGATCACGCGGCTTTGGCTTTACCAACTCGTAGGCGCCATGCTCGTCATTATCGGTATTCAATTGGGGACAGCGTGGATCGTCATGCGGGTATTGGAAGGGTTGGCGATGCGTGAGAATGAGACGCGGCGAGACCTGAGCGATGCAGAACCGGAAAATATTCGCGTGCCGTCTGAAGGCGGACCGAGTGTTCAAGTCCAAATCTAGATATTGCATCCGTTGAATGAGAGTGTAGACAAGGGGCTGACTTGATGGCAGAAACAAAATCTATGAATCTTGGAACGCGGACGCGTCAAATCGTGCCGCCGCCGCGTTTTCCCGATGCCGGTGCGGCGGTCCGTCAGAATATCCAGCCGCGTGAGCGGCCCTCGACCGCTGTGGACGTCCTACTCGTAAATCCACCATCGCCCGACGGCGGCATCTGGATCCGCAGTCAGCATCGCGTCGGGCGCAAATCACGCGAGAACATGATTTGGCCCCAGGTTTCGCTTGCCCAGATGGCAGCGTTGCTTGCCGCCGATTACAAGGTAGAAGTCGTGGATGCAATTGCCGAGCGCATGACGTGGCCCCAATTTGAACAGGTGCTGCGCGTCAAAATGCCCCGTTTTTACATCACCCAAGTCACTGCCCCCACGCTCCAAAATGACATGTACGGGGTCTTTCTTGCCAAGGCAGTGGGCGCCAAAACCATGGCGTTCGGCACCCATGTCACGCCCATGACCTATGAAACGATGACGCCTTTCCCCTCGCTCGATTTTATCCTGCGCGGCGAACCGGATGTGACCCTTCGCGAGCTGATCGACGCGTTTCAAGAAAAGCAGCCCACCGACCCACAGACAATCCGATTGCTCGAAACGACGCTGTCAGAAATTCCCACACGTTTTGTGTCCGAAACAGAGGGAGACCTCTCTCATATCAAGGGGTTGGCGTGGCGCAGGGGCAGCGAGATCGTGGTCAATCAAGACCGTCCCTTTATTCCCAATCTCGATGACCTGCCGATTCCGCTGCATCATCTTTTGCCGCTGGACAAGTATCGCGCGCCGATGATGAAGACGCCGTATACGTTCATCGTCACGAGCCGCGGTTGCAGCGCGGGCTGCACGTATTGCATCAAGCATGTGAGCTATCAATGGAGTTTGCGCCTGCGCTCGCCCGAAAATATCGTCGCCGAGCTCAAGGTCTTGAAGGGGCTGGGAATTGATTACATTCACATGTATGCCGACTTGTTTACGCTGGCGCGCGATCAGGTCGTCGGCTTGTGCGAATTGATGATTCAGGAAAAACTGAATATCAAGTGGACCTGCAACAGTCGCGTGGATTATGTGGACGAGGAAATGCTCGCGCTGATGGGCAAAGCGGGTTGTTGGATGATTGCCTGGGGCATCGAGTCGGGCAATTTCGAGATTCTCAAGCACGCGCGCAAAGGCGCGGACCCTGCCAAAGCCGCGCGGGCGTTACAGTGGTCGCACGATGCGGGGATCAAGAATTGGGGTTATTTCATCATCGGGCTTCCGGGAGAAACCGAAGAGACCATTCAAGAGACCATCAGTTTCTCGAAAAAGCTGCCTCTGGATATTGCCCTTTTCCATATCGCCGCACCGTATCCCGGAACACCCTTTTTCTTTGAGGTGGTCAAGAACGGATGGTTCCGCCCCGGCACGCGTTGGGAAGAGGTGGATATGGACCGCTCGACGGTCCTGGACTATCCGCATTTGCCCGCCGAGCGGCTCGAATATTGGCAAAAGCGCGCGTTTCGTGAATGGGCATTCCGCCCCGGTCCAATCTTGACCTTTGTCAAAGGGTTCAACAGCTGGGAAGGGATCAAGTCAGCATTCGACATCGCCCGCCAGCATATAAATTGGATGGGGGAAACGCCGATGGCTGACAGCCACGTTAATGTTTCGCCGCGGCAAGCTCCCGGCGTACCTGTGAACTCGGCTGTCAAATAGAGCCGGGTTTGTCTCGAATTCCCGTCTGCATCATTGTGCGTCGAGGGCGGCGACCAGATTTTGAATGTAAAAGAGGTCGCCTCGATCAAAGGCAGGCACATCCAGCCATTTTACAAGTTCGTTGTAGGGTTGTTTTAGAATCCATGCTTTGGCTTGAAACAGCGCGGGATAATCGTATAGCGGTTGAATGGTGCCCTCGCCCGTTGTATTGTCGAACTTGGAAACGAACCAGTACGGAGCGGCATGTTGATAATCCGTCACTGCACTCTGCACACTGTTCCCAATCTGCTGTCGCATATAGTCTGCAATTTCCGGCGTCAGAAACATAAAGTTACGGGCTACGCTTAGGGTGCGTTGATAGTTGGCACAAACGCCCAGACAGTCCGGGATCCAGGTGTTGTCGGGTACGTAGGGCGTGTCTTGTGCGAACGCATTTACCCGCAGCGCAAGCATATGATCATAGTAGCCCTGAACCGTTGGGTCACCACCCAAGCCCGCCAACTGTTTCAGATTCAAATATCCCAAATAGCCCGCGGCATAGAGATTGATAAAATACGGCTTGTGGATGAGATAATTGTCTGCCATGGGCGCTTCGATTCTTGAGCTCATGGCGTTGAACAGCGCTTTGGCGGTATTGGGGTCGTTGTTCCCAACGATCTGGGCATACTTCCACGCCGCATAGAACGAAAACGGCGGAAAGTTCTGCCAATATCCACATCCGCCACAGATCGGTTGGGCAGAGGGGTTCAGCGGCGGTTTGTAGGGCGTCCCAAAAATCGCAAAATCCTCTGGAGGAATCGAAAACACTTCGCGCGCGGCGCCATTGCCCCACCCAGTGTGAACAATTCTCGTCAAGTCGTATGTCTTGCCGGGACCGTAATGGTCTTGCAGATAGGTTTTGACTTGTGCTTGCGTCCCGGCTGAGAGATGTGGATACGCGAGCAGCAGCGTATAAACCGTATCGGCGGGGTTCTGAAAATAATCAAAGATTTCCCCAAAACCTCTCTCGTCGCTGCCCCAACCGCCTTGACCATACACATCCAGAATTCCAACCGACATGTAGCCGGGGCGAAGTGGTCCGACGGCAAGCATTTTTTGAACCTGGGTTTCCAGCGCTTGCCTCAGTTGAGCGGTTGTTTTAGAAATCTGCGCGGGTTGAGCGGCAGGTGCAGTGGCGAGTGGTAACTTGATAGCAGTTGCTGTATTGCTAAACGCGAGCAGAGTATTCCCCCTCAGCATATACACTTTGCCCTGATAAGGGATCGGCGGAGATTGATTACTGCCATGCTTGCCATAAACTCCGTTGACTCCGCCATACATATCCCAATCATAAACACTGCCGGGAATCATGTACTGGTCGTATCCGGGAGCCTTGTTGGGCAAGAGCGAGCCGCCCTGATCGAAATAGAACCAGCCCCGATTGGGTTGACCGTACGGAATTGAAACATCAAACGCGCCTGCCGCGCGGTCACAGCATAATGCCCAATAGATGAGACGCCCACCCGATGCATACGCAGTTGGTTCATCGCCCGCAAATGTTCTGTCCGAAACCAGGCTGAGATGTTGGGTCCCAAATTTCCAACCCACGGCGGAACCCCTGCTCACCCACATATTAAAGTCACTGTATGCGGTCTGCTGATAGTACACGCCATCCATCCTGTTGATAATCGGCGGGAATTTTGACCCCGAGCCGGTGATGCCGGATTGTCCAAAAGGCGCAAAGGTTGTACCACCGCCCGACGGATCGGCAAACGTAAACTCTTGACCCGTTGCGGCGTCGAGGACAAATGAAACCCGTTTCCGGGAATTGTAAGCAAAATAGTTGGTGAGCGAGCTTCCATCCAATGTCGCTGTTCCCGATGCCCAGTCGCCGGGAACTGGTGGATTGGTTCTGGGAAGTGTCCCTCCCGGCAGGTTGTATGCGTTTAGAGCGCGGGTCTCCAGCTGCGAGGGAGGTTCTGCCTGTTCTGTTTGCCGGTAGTTTTCTCCGCTGTTAAAGATTACATAATCTTTGCTTGTCGCTTTGTGGGTATAGATGACGGGCCAATACGAATAGAAACCGGAACCGGGAAAGCCACCTTTTTTCCAGACGAGCGAGCCGTTCGCCACGTTCAACGCATACGCTTTGTTGTCATTCGAAGCAAAATAGACGTGCCCGTCTTTATAGGCAGCCGAGTACGAAATTGGACCTTGTGTCTGGTACGACCAGAGCTTGGCGCCCGTAACGGCATCGAGAGCGTAAAAGAATCCATCTCGATTGCCTATCAGAATGATGGGTTTATTGGATGTAAACGAGTCTTGGATCACCAGCGGGTTGGTGTCGTACCCGGAACCAGCTTCGAACGGTGTATAGCCAGTCAGGGCTTGACCGGAATTCGCGTCAACCGCATGAACGCGATGATCCATGCCGCCGACATACGCAACCGATTTGCCGTTCACGGTCGCAATGGTTGGCGAGTGTCCCAGCGGCATTTCTGTGCCATATACCCACAAGAGTGCGCCGTTTGAAGCATCAAAAGCAAACAGCCCGCGCGCAGTTGCGACATAGATTTTTCCGTTGGCGGCAATGGGTTGAATTTTGTAGGGGATATATGGCTCGATCGGATGATACCACTCGACTTGGAGTTCGCCGCGCACCTCTTCCGGGGTCCATGAAGTCCGCTGTGGGTTTGCCGCCAACATTGTCCATCCGTTACCTGACGGGGGAGGCGCTGTCGGTGGTGTATTCGGCGTAGCGGTTCGAGTAGAGGTTGCCGTAGGAACAGAGTTCGGAGTCTCGGTGAGCGTAGGGGTTGGCGTCGCGGCTCGAGAGTCTAGTTGACGATTGATCAGCGGCAAATAGATTTGTCGTGTGGCGGTAACTGCATTGGGAGGAGCTGCCTGGACTTGTGCCTGCCCCAGTCCGATTCCTATGACAAGGAGAACAGGAATTGCAAGCCAGAAAAAGGCAGCGAAATAATTGTATCGGTGAGATTTGGTCATAATAGAGTTGTCAAGTTAGCTGGCTCGCGCTGCGATGGGTCGTCTGCAAGGCGTTGGCGCGAAACCCAAATGCGGTTGGAGTGGTAGCAGATCTTGCAGACGATATGATCAGGGGTTTCCCCAGACAATATCCAGGGTCGGTCTGCCCGCCGCATTCCAATCCGGCTCGTCCGAGCCGACAAAGTATTTGCCGCTGTGCAGCGCTGCGTCTGCCTCGTAGAGCACAAGACGTAAGGGAATCCCATCGGCATACGCGTTGGCGACGGCGCGTGTGACATCCCAACTCCACGGCACACCGGGCCAGCCGGGAAACGTTACAATCGGATTGACCCACGCTTGACTCGTGTTTTCCGTTGGGAGTGGGGCATTATTCCACGTCAGCGTCGCTTCGTTCCAGTCTTTGTCCAGAGTAAACACCTGGATCAGAGAAGGCAATGCCAGGTTTGGCTGTCCGGAATTACCAAATTCGTGCAAGGTCAGGTTTGCGGAAACGATTACTTTGCCCGGGGGAATTTTGTCAAGCGGGAACGTCACAAAGTATTTTGAAAAGCACCACCAATCCGCAACGTCAGCTTGATTTTGAATGTTGAAACGCGGCGCTCCGGCATAGTTCTGGTTGCCCCACTCGTCCCACGAGGCGTTAGTCCCGCCGCAAAGGTTTCCGAACGTTCCTCCGACCGCCGCGTCAGGGACGACCGAACCATTTAGCCCGTGTCGAATTTTGACGTTTCCCGTCCCGCTGACCTGTGGTGTTTCGTATGTTGGCAAGCCAAAAGCTAATTGTCCCCAGCTCGAGGGTGCTGTTGTAGATAAAGTTTCGGGCCAGGTTTCGGGCGGGGCCGCCGATGCGGTTGTCGCATCACGGTCGTAAACTGCCACCCCGAACCCCCAAACGGCGCCTTTCGGTGGTGGACCCGCAAGCCCGAGACTGCTGAACGGAATCTCGTAATCTATTCGCCAGCCCGCATCATCCAGGTCGTCATTCGGCGCATTCCCGCGCCAACTCGTAACGGTCGAAAACGAGACCGGGACAGGGACCCAACTCGCGCCGCTGCCGCGAAACGCTGCCTGATAGTCCGCACGCGGCTCCCACCAGTTCAGCTGCCCATCTAGGCGGAATGCATTTGTTCCCGGCGCAGACCCAACATTGCCATCAAGATCAAGATAGAGTGTGGCGGCGTCCCACGCGGTGAGAGGACCGGAGCCGGCAGCCGGGTTGTAACGGAGCGTACGGTCAACGATATTGAGCGAAACAAATAATTTTTGATTGTTATAGCCGACGCGAACATCGGCATAGTTTTGTTGCGAGCTGATTTTGCCGAGCCAAAGGACGGCGGTCTCGGGATATTTGATTTCCCCGTTCTGAAAATTTGGCGCATAGAGTCGCCGCACCTGTCCTGTCGGAGGCAGAGGCGTCATCGTGCGAGTTGCGCTCGGCGAGGGTGACGGCGTAAGGGATGGTGTGGGTGAGGGTGGCGTCGTTTGAGTAGGAATCGTGTCCGACGCAGAATTGACCATCAAAGGCAAATAGACCCGGTGAGAAAGAGTTGCCTGGGTATGGACAAAAGCATAGGCGGTGCTGCGCCGTACCGGATCGGTCATGCCATGCCAGAGAATGCTCATGACAAGGACCGCTAACACGCAGGCGATCCATCGTCTTGCGGTGTCAAGCATAAGGAAATTTCAGAAAGACCTGCTGCGAGATCTGCTCGATGAACAAGCAGGCGCTATTGCCTCAGCGCGCGATGTGATGGGCGCTGTGTCGGGCGGATGCGACGGAAAATTGCTTGTCGAGCGTGGACGAAAGATGCGGAAGGCGAGTACGGAGCAAAAGGATCAAGTGCATTGTCTGAATGTGCCACCAGTTTAATGTCAAGTCGGAATATCGCCAAATTGAATCTGGTCATGCGACAGTTATCTAACTCCAGTACCATGGTACTGGTTCGCGGTCGAAACAAGACCGTCTTGTTCTCTGCTTTTGTTTTGCTGATTGTATTGGTCGGACTCATTCTGACCGCACTGCCGCTGCCCTTGTCTGCGCAATCAAGTTTGCGTTGGTCCATTGCGCGCCGTGTTCCGGGATATGCCGATGAATCGTCGGCTCCCGTGCTTGTCGCCGACAACAACCTCACGGTTCACGCGTTTGGCTCTCAATTCATCGGCGCCGAGTACGCAATTTTCTACAATCGCTGGACACCCAAAGAGGGTTGGTCAGAGCCAATTGACGTTATCTTGTCTCCGAAAGCACAGCGCGCCGAAATCATGAGCGCGTTCCTGGATTCCAGGGGCATGATGCATGTGATCTTTTTTGGCGGCAACAACACAGGGGGAGAACTCTATTACACGCGAGCGCCTGCGATCAATGCGGGTCAGGCGCCTGCCTGGTCAACACCTGTCTCACTCGATCCAAGCGCATCAAATCCAAGTTCCGGGATCATCACGGGAGATGACAAGGGGAACCTCTATGCAGTATACAGCGGCACGGCGGAAGGGAACGGCATTTATGTGGTTGTATCCCGGGATGGAGGGGAAACCTGGTCCGCGCCACTCAAGGGCTTTCTGACCAACAGCACTTCATTATGGGCCTTTGGTATTCAGGCGGCGCTGGATGCGCATGGTCAGCTCCACGCGGTGTGGACCGTTGTGAACAAGGCGGGCAATGGAGAATCTGTTTATTACGCTCGATTTGAATCAGACAAGCGAGAGTGGGGTTTGCCCATTACACTGCAGGATACCAAAGGGAATGACTATGAAGCAGATTGGGCGACTATAATTCCCTACAACGATGAACTCTTTGTTATCTATAATTATGGTTTTCCACCCTTCCGTTGGATGCGTCGTTCGAGCGATGGCGGAAGCACATGGTCACCACCGACAAAAGCAATACCCACACTCAAAGGAGAAAACGGGCATCCGGTCCTCGCAGTTGACGGCGGAAATAACTTGCACATGATTCTTGCCAATCGCACACTGGATGACGTCACGCACGGCCTTTGGCACAGTGTGTGGCAGGATGATCATTGGACCGAACCCGAAGCTATCATCGCAGGTCCCGCGTCGTCCAAATTCGACCCTGCCTGGCCCAAAGCGGTCATTGTTCAAGGAAACAAGTTCTTGACTTTGTGGCGCCAGGATCCGGGTCTAATCGGAAACGGCGTTTGGTATTCTTTTGCCGAGCTTGATGCTCGCCCATTGCCGCTTGTCCCCTTACCGACGGTCACTCTAGCGCCCACGGTCATATCAACGCCTCTGCCGCAGCAAGTTATCGAACCGACACGCACTCCCATTGCCGTGCCCGCGGCGAATTTCGACAGCAAGTTACCCGTCGAGACAGCGGCGCAAATGGACCCTAACCTGGTTCTTTTGCTTGCCGTTCTGCCTGTCGTGCTGCTGATTGGGCTGTTGCTCTTGGTGCGAGGTGTGCGCCGCGCGTACTGACGGACACAGTGGACCGACCCAAAAAGTTATGTCTCTATTGGACCCAATGATCACCGGCAAATTGCCAACGCGGACGAAAACTCAAACTCACTTTTTCGAATTTTTGGTGGTCTGGACCGCGCGCATTGTGCGAGCTCGCTATCAACAATCGGCGCTCGGGATTCTCTGGGCACTCATCCAACCGAGCGCAACTGCAATCATCTTTAGTGTTGTTTTTACGTTTTTTGTTGACGTCAACACGGGCGATGTGCCGTATATCTTGTTTTCTTATGTTGCCCTGGTTCCCTGGACACTTTTCTCAAATGGGTTGACGGACATGGTAAACTCGATTGTGGAAAACATGAATTTGGTAACAAAAATTTATTTCCCGCGCGAGATTATTCCGCTCGCGGCGCTGCTGGCTCGAGTGTTGGATTTTGGGATTGCGCTGGCGCTTTTTGTGCCAATGGTTCTTTATTTTCAACGTCCCCTCCTTTCACCTGCGCTGATTGTCTTGCCGCTCATTCTGCTCATCCAACTTGCACTGGTTGCGGGCTTGGGCTTGGCAGGCGCAGCTATGAACGTGTTTTTCCGCGATATCAAATACCTGTTGGTGCTGGGGCTGCAGATCTTGCTCTATGCGTCACCCATAATTTACCCCGTCTCTTCCGTGCCCGAAAAATTGATGCCGTACTATTTTCTCAATCCGATGGCGGGTATTGTTGAATCATATCGAGCTGTCTTGCTCTATGGAACTTTTCCCGGACCGGCTCTCGGATTGTCCGCTTTTCTTTCGTTTTGCGCTCTCGCAATCGGCTATTGGTTTTTCAAGCGGGTTGAATTTCAGTTTGCGGATCTGATCTAGCCCGGGCCATGACAACGTTGATTCAAGTCAGGAATTTATCGAAACGCTATCGTATCGGTCAGGGTTCACGCAGCTTGCGCGCCGTGCTTGCTGCCAAAGCACGAAGCAAGAATGGGAGGGCAGTAGGGGAGGAACATCACTGGGCAATTCAAGACGTCAGCTTTGAGCTTGAGCCGGGACAAGCACTTGCCATCATTGGCCCCAATGGCGCCGGCAAGACAACCATCCTCAAGCTTCTCTCTCGAGTCACAAAACCGACGAGCGGCGAACTGCACGTTAATGGCCGGCTTTCCGCGCTAATTGAATTGGGCGCCGGCTTTCACCCTGATCTGAGTGGGCGGGACAATATCTTTCTCAACGGTACGATTTTGGGCATGTCCAGAGCCGAAATCAAAGCTCGCTTTGACGAGATCGTCGAATTTGCAGGTATTGGCGCGTTCCTGGACACTCCTGTCAAGCACTATTCGTCCGGGATGTATGCGCGGTTGGGGTTTGCAATCGCTGCACATGTTGATCCGCAGATTTTGTTGGTTGACGAAGTGTTAGCCGTCGGCGATTACGCGTTTCAGATGAAATGCTATGCGCATATGGACAAACTCCGGACGCGTGGCACCTCGCTCATATTTGTATCACACAATCTGGAAGCAGTGCGGCAGGTGTGTAACCGAGGGTTGGTCTTGTATCGCGGTCGCGCAATTTTTCAAGGTTCCGCAGCTGAAGCTGTCGTCGCGTATTCCGATGCTCTGCGACAGGCAGCCCGCGAGTTGCCTGTTGTTGTGCCTACCGAGGATGGGCTGGCTCAGCGGGTGATGACTTTTGACGCCGAAGTGGAACAGGTCAGCATTTGTGACGCGGACATGAGACCGGCAACTGTCCTCGAATCGGGCGCGTCCGCCACCGTTGTGATCAAGGTTCGCTTTAACAAGGCAGTGAGCCGACCGCTGTTTGCTTTTACAATTCGCACTCTGGATGGGCAGCTGATTTACAATATCACTACCCGTTGGATGGGTATTACCACTCCTGATTTTGACGCAGGTGAACACTGTCGGGTCGAGTTTGCTATCAAGCTGGCGCTACTTGAGGGCACGTACGAGCTGGGTGTTGACATTGCCTCCTCCGACTTGACCCATTTCTTTGATCGTCTGGAGCGCGCGCTGGCATTTTCCGTTATCGGCTCGAATGGAGCCAAGGGCGTGGCAGCGCTGGGGGCGCAAGTTTCACTGCACCGAATTCCAAATGGCAGAGTTCCCACAGCCACTTTCGAGCCGATTGTCTGAAAGAGTGTTCCTACTATCCCGGCGCTGGAATCATCATTCTGACCACTCGGGATATGACAGGCTGGGTAGTTTTGTGGGACGTCCGTTGGCAGCCAAACCAATTTCAGAGCGGCTGTTGCCAGACCGGTTCATGCCACGCGTGATGCGAGGCATGGCGGGCTATGATCGCGGTGGGGTCGCGCTTGAATTGCTTGCCACTCAACACATGGCACTTCACCGCGACTGCCTCTATCACGTCTTGTATGGCGACAACTGTTACAACTATCTGGGCCAGCTGGATGGTTGGCGCGGCCACCGGGTTGTTGCCTCATTTCATCACCCCCCCCGCAAGTTTGCCGATTGGGTGGGAGCCAAAGAGACAGTCTCTCGCCTCTCGGCTGCTATTTTGTTGGGCAACAACCAATATCCCTCGTTTCAAGGGCTCTTGCCGCCGGAGCGTTTGTTTCGGGTTCCCTATGCCGTAGAAACCGATTTTTTTACTCCTCCTGCCGAGTTTTCAGAACGACGTTCCCATCTTTGCCTTTTTGTTGGCGCTCACCTGCGTGATTTCGAGACACTGCGATTGGTCATTGAGGACGCAAAAATTCTAGCCCCCGACCTCGAATTTCGCCTTGTCGTTCGCCCTGATGACCTACGCGAGTTTCAGGGACTTGCGGGCAATTTCGTGATTCACACGGATCTGACAGAAAGCGATTTGCTGGGTCTCTATCAGAGCGCAACGCTCTTGATCGAACCACTGGTGGATGCCGTTGCCAACACTGCTGTTCTGGAGGGTATGGCATGCGGGCTGCCGATGGTGCTAAGTGATGTAGGCGCGGTCAGAGATTATGTAGATGAGGATTCTGCAAGTTTGGTCCCGCCGTTCAATGCGCAGGCGATGTTGTTTGAAATCATCGATCTGGTCAACAATCCTGCCAGGCGCCGACGTATGTCAATCTGTGCGCGCGAGCGAGCACTTGAATTTGATTGGCGCCAAGTAGCACGGCAAATGAGCCGCGTATACGAACATATTCTGGCATAGGCCGCGTTGGCTGTTTGTGTGCATTTCGTTGATGGTTTGGGCTTGGAGAGGATGAAGCGAAAACTATACGAGATTCTGGTTCCACGCTCTGTCAAAACTAGAATCTATCGGATGCACCATGAGCTGTTCGTCGCAGAGCAAGCCAAAACACGGCGCGCGATTCATGAATCAATTCCCGAGTCCGAGCTTGGTTCGATCTATATTGCGAACCTCCAAATCGTAATGAACCGAAACGAGCTGTTTCAGCGAATGCCGTGCAACGGCATTGTCGCAGAGCTTGGCGCAGGACAGGGGCATGTCTCAAATCGGATTCTTGCAATTACGCGTCCCCGAAAACTGTATCTCCTTGATTCCTGGTTAGACCATGGGAATGGTGCCATGACAGTCATTGAGAGCAGATTCTCGGGAGAAGCAAGCACCGACCAGGTCTCTATTTTGCCCGGTGATGCGCTCTGCGAATTTGAGAAATTTGATGATCATTTGTTTGATTGGGTTTATCTGAACACGGATTGCTCTTTTGATTCGACCGTGCGCGCGCTTGCTGCCGCCAAGCACAAAGTCAAAGCGAGGGGCATCATTGCGGGGGCGAATTACACGACAGGTTCCTGGTTGAACGATGAACGCTATGCGGTGATTCCCGCCGTTCATACATTCTGCAAGGAGAATCGGTTTGAGCTGATTTATTTGACTCACGAAAGTCACCGGCAGCTCAGCTATGCTCTCCGGCAAATGAACTAAAGTTCTTTTTTGCTGGCACACTATGAAAATTTGCATGGTCTTTTATGATATGCAGACGTGCGGTGGTTTGGAAGAATATGCTGCGACTCTTGCCGTTGGGCTGGCGCAAGCGGGTCATCAGGTGAGTGCGGTTTCAACAGCATGGATCCCTCCCGACAACCAATATCTACTGCGGCTGCAGGCGGCAAATGTGCCCGTTTTGCAGCTCCCACGCTGGCTCTCGCTCCCGGCATCGGACTGGAATACCAAAGAGAAAATCCTTGCCAAAACCGTTCGACTGTTATCTTCACTCGTCTATGGGTTCGCGGCGATACGTGTGCTGGTCAAGCGCGGCTCGTGGGCAAAATCGGTTACGAGTGCGCGAAATTGGCTGAGGGAGCAGCTTACGCGGCGGTTGATTGCAAAGGATTGGCGCAAGCCGTTCGCGCGACTACTTTTGAGATGGGGATATTTCCGGGGACGACCCGACGTCTATCACCTACAGGGATATACAAGTAATCTGCTCTTTGTCATCGAGTGGCTGCATGACAGGGGTATCCCAATCGTTTATGAAGAACATCAAACGCCGGATGCGCAGTTCGATTGGTGGCGTGAGTTTGGGCGAGTTATCAACAAGGCGACGACAGTGGTCGCCGTCTCAGAAAAGAGCGCACAGGCGCTCCGCACGGTCTGCGGCGTAACCGTTCCGATGGTGGTCCGAAGCCCGCTCTTGCCCGACCCGCTCGCCTCCGGTTGGCAGAATGAGACATCGGAATCACGGAGATCGGCGCCGTTCCGATTGACCACGGTGGCGCGGCTCCACGCGACCAAAGGACTCGATTATTTGCTTGAGGCATTTGCCCAAGTCAAATCCAGGTTTCAGGATGTGCAGCTGCGTGTGTATGGGGATGGTCCCTTGCACCAAGACCTGTGCCGGCGCGCAAACGAGCTCGGATTGGATGGCGAATCCATCTTTCCCGGCCCATTTACAGACCGCCAGGCGCTCTCGCACATCATGGCGCGGACGGACCTTTTTGTAATGGCCTCGGTCCTTGAAGGACAACCACTGGGCATTGTCGAAGCAATGGCGTATGGTCGTCCCATCGTCTGCACCAGCGTGGGAGGAATCCCCGAACTGATTCAGGACGGTGTGAATGGGTTGTTGTGTCCGCCAAAAGACCCCGCTTGTCTTGCCGCCAAGATTCAACAGCTCATCGAAAATGACGAACAGAGGGCGAGTTTGGGACGGGCGGCCCGCAAGTCGTATTTGTCGGGACCATTCCAACCCGAAGCCGTCTGCAATCAGCTGGTCGCAATCTACAAGAATGCGCTGCGACAGCACGACGCTTTTCAACCGTCCTTCGGGGCAACAATCCCCGACCGCGCCCAACCGTAGAGTCGGGTACGCAGAGCAACTTGCTTTCTTGAACCATGATCGGTATGGCATCCTACGTTGATGTTTCCCTACAGGGGCCGGAACGGACAAGCGCGAACCAGAGAGCTACGATATTCGCAGCGAACCAGCTCAAGATCGGCTATTGCCTCCAAGAGCTCGCACCCCTCGCCGGGATGCTGCGGGGCGAGCCGGTTCAGGATGGGACGTACATCGTTCAGGGCTCGATTGTCAAAGCCCTATTGACGCGTGGGAACTGTGTGACTTGCGTGGCGCCGCGCAATCTCGAACAGGTCGAGTATGCGACCGATCCGCAATTTCCCTTGGTCGCACCCCGCACCTGGACCACAAGCCGCGGATTCGACTATTTTGCCAGGGGCGCATGGCGCATTCAACAAAGGGTTGGTCTGCCGTATCTGAATGTTTTTTCCAACTATCGCTTGTATGACGCGTGCTTGCAATGCCTCCCCGGGCATGATGTGGTCTATGAGCGCAACGGTCTCTATAACGTCGGCGTTGCCATGGCGTGCAAAAAGCTGGAACTCCCGTATGTTGTTTTTTTCGAAGCTGACCAGATCATGGAGCTGGAATTCATGGGCAAGCCGCTGACGGGCTTGCTGAGACATCGCGCCGATCAGATTTTGCGCTACAACTTGAATGCGGCGGACTGTATCATTACCGTTTCAGAACCTGCCAAAACAAACTTGCTCCAAACCTGGAATGTCCCGCCCGACAAAGTTTTGGTCTTTTCCAACGGGGTGGACGTCGAGCGGTTTCGTCCCCTTTCGAGTCAAGACAAGCGCCGGGTGCGCGCGGAAATGGAATTGAGCGATGGTCCGCTGGTCGTCTTTACGGGCAGTTTCTTTGAATGGCATGACGTTGGAACCCTTTTGGACTCGTTTGCTACGGTGTTGGAACGGCATCCGTCCGCTCAACTCGTTCTCCTCGGCGAGGGGCGTCAGCGTTCGGCAATGATGGAGCGTGCCACCGCGTTGGGGCTTGGGACGGCAGCGCATTTTCCGGGCTTGCTCCCACACCATCGTGTGGCGGCCTTGCTTGGGGCGGCGGACGTGGCGGTTGCCCCGTACCCCGTCATGACTCGCGAGTTGTGGCTCTCTCCGCTCAAGCTATTTGAGTATATGGCATCGGGAACGGCGATCATTGCCTCACGGGTGGGTCAGGTCGCGCAGATTATTCAGGATGGGAAAAATGGCTTGCTGGTAGAACCGGGGAATCCGGCGGCATTGACCGACGCGTTGAACACTTTGCTTGGAGACCCCGATTTGCGCGTACGATTGGGGTCTCGCGCTCGCAACGACGCCGTGCAAAACCATTCCTGGGACCAATATGTTACCCGGCTTGAAGGGGTCTTTCGCCGGGTGATTTCAGCCCGACAGGCGCAGTCCGGTTAAGCGAGGAGAACGCTTACGTCTAACCTGAATCTCGAGAGTTCTCGCACGAGCATCGTCATTCCCTGCTACAACTATGCGCATTATTTGCCGCTTGCGGTGGCAAGCGCGCTTGAGCAGACCCTTCCCGCGGCTGAAATTATTGTCATAGATGATGGCTCGACCGATGATACCGCGCAAGTGGCTGCGTCGTTCGGACCTCGCGTCAAATACATCTATCAGGAAAACGCGGGTTTGTCGGCAGCGCGCAATACGGGAATCGCAAATTCGATTGGCGATTATATCGGATTTCTTGATGCGGATGATCTGTGGCGACCCGAGTTTTTGGCAACCCTCGCGGGCGCCCTGGACAGCAACCCGGGCTGGGGCGCTGTGTATTGCGGCAATCACTTTATTGATGAGCGCGGTAAACTACTCTATCAGGTTGTAAACAAACTCGCTCCGCCGACGGTGCTGCATGAGATTTTGTTGGACGGACAATTCTTTCCTCCATCGGCAGTGCTTGTGCGCCGAACTGCTCTCGAAAGGGTCGGGACGTTTGACCAAAGCTTGCGCGCGGTCGAGGATTGGGACATGTGGCTACGCATCTCGGCGAAATTTCCGTTTGGCGGCGTCCCACAACCGCTGGCGCTATATCGCATGCACGGGAACAACATGACGCGCGACCTGGCGCGCATGCAAGCAAGTATGTTTCAAGTTTTGCGCAAACATTTTGGCGACGCAGAGGGCGAGCTGCAGACCTGGTCGAATGAACGCCAGCGCGCGTTTGCGGGAGTTTACTTTTGGTTGGGTCTGGCGCATTTCCAGCGAAATGATCACGAGACCGGACAGCATTTGGTCAATCGCGCATTCACGACCAACCCCGATTTGGCAAAGAGCATTGACACTTTTTATATGCTTGTCTGCGCCAACCAACCACCGGGATATGTGGGGGACCTGGAAACATTGCATCTAGAGCAGAATGAGCAAAATCTTTTTGCGTCTCTGCACAGCATCTTTGACGATGCTGCCATCCCTGAGCGGCTCCAAGCCAATCGGCAGACCGCGTATTCCCTGGCTAATTTTGCATTGGGACTGATTGCATACCGAAAGCGTCAGTTAGGCAAGGCGCGCCGTCATTTGCTCGCCGCTGCCGCCGCGCAGCCCAAACTGGTTTCAGATGCGCGATGGCATGGTCCGTTCTGGAAGAGTTTTGTTGGCAATCGCCTTTTGGATGCATGGCGCAAGCAACGGAAACCCGGCGGGCTTGGTCCCGTACAGGCAATTGCCCCTCGCTAAGCATTCTTCTCCTTGTGAAAATTCAATTCGCGACAATCTTTTATCCTCCGACGCACATTGGTGGAACAGAAATCTATACTCACGCTCTGGCGCGGGCATTACAAAAAGCGGGGCATCAGGTCCGGGTATTGTGCGCCGAAAATTGGGGACAGGGTAAAGCATACTGGAACGGACACATTGATGAAATCTATGAAAATGTCCCCGTCCGGCGACTTGCTCTTAACTGGACCCAAGCGCAAGATGTCAATCGCCAACTCTATGACAATCCTGTCATTGCAAAGCGAGTGCAAGGATATTTGGAGGAATGGCAGCCGGACATTGTTCACGTTACATCGTGCCAGACTCTCTCGACAAGCATCATTACAACTGCAAAGCAGTTAGGGTTCCCGGTAGTTGTAACCCTCGCCGACTATTGGTTTATCTGTCCGAGGGTGACATTGGTACGCAGCGATGGAGAGAACTGCGACGGTCGGGTTCAAGCGCACGAATGTTCCGAATGTATGCTTGGTGGGACCAAAATCTATAGCTTGTCACATGCGCTCTTGCCGCCGACCGTTCATCAGAAATTTCTCACGGGATTGAGCCGCCAATGGTGGCTCGCGCGCCGGCGGGGACTGCGCGGAATGGCGCTGGATATCAAGGACCGGCGCGAAATGCTGCACCACGCTCTGAACCAAGCCGATTATTGCATTGTGCCCAGCGCACATGTAAAACGCGCGTTTGAATTAAACGATTTCAATGTGCCCATCCAGATTACGCCTCTCGGCGACGACCTGGGATGGCTGTCGGCGTATCAAGGCAAGACCCGATCTGAGAAAACTCGTTTTGGGTATCTTGGTCAAATTCTCCCCTTTAAAGGAGTTGATGTCATTGTCAGGGCATTCCTCGCGCTGCCGCCGGAACTCCCTGCCGAGCTGTATATCTATGGTCCCTTGCGCCAGAATGATCCTTATGTGGCTGAACTGCAGCAAATGGCAGCGGGGCACTCGAATATCCATTTCAAAGGACCGTACAAGCGGTCCGAGCTGGCGGAGGTCCTCGCAAATTTTGATGTGTTCGTCTTTGGTTCCACATGGAACGAGCCCTATGGGCTTGTCATTCACGAAGCGTTTGCAACGCAGACACCCGTGATTGCCAGTAACGTGGGCGCAATTCCCGAATCGGTTCAAGATGAAATAAATGGCTTGTTGTATCGAGGTGGGGATTCGACGGACCTGTCGCGGCAGATGCGACGGATCATTGAACAAGAGGGTTTGCTCAGCCGCTTGCGTGACAACATTCAACCGGTCTGGACAATGGACCGCGAGGTGGTCAAGCTGGTCAAAATCTATGAGCGTGCGCAGAAATCAAAAGCGGCGACCGGTCCTGTAAACACTGCTTTTGCGGAGAAACCTGTATGAAGAACAAGATTCTTGTGACGGGCGGCGCGGGCTTTATCGGCTCGCATGTAGCCGAGGAACTGGTCAAGCGTGGTCATCATGTAACCGTGCTGGATGATCTCAGCGGCGGCTTTGTCGAGAATATCCCTGTGGGCGCCGAGTTTGTCGAGGGCAGTATTTGTGATTGGCAGTTGATTGACGACCTTTTTGAGCAGAAACATTTCGAGTATGTCTATCACCTCGCTGCCTATGCGGCAGAGGGCTTGAGTCATTTTATCAAGCGCTTTAACTATAACAACAATTTGATCGGCAGTGTCAATCTTATCAACGCGTCAATTCGCGCGGATGTGAAATGCTTTGTCTTTACTTCATCCATTGCGGTGTATGGCGCCTCTCCGGTGCTCCCCATGACCGAAGAGACAGAACCTCATCCCGAAGACTCGTACGGAATCGCCAAACTGGCGGTTGAGCAAGAACTCAAAGCATGCCGGGAGATGTTTGGGTTGGACTATATGATCTTTCGTCCCCATAACGTATATGGCGAGAGACAAAATATCGGTGACAAGTATCGCAACGTCGTGGGCATCTTTATGAATCAGATCCTGCAGGGCTGTCCCATGACCGTGTTTGGTGATGGCACACAGATGCGCGCGTTCAGTTACATTGGGGATATCGCGCCGGTCATGGCGGATGCGATCTCCAAGCCGACTGCCTACAACCGGGTCTTTAACATTGGCGCGGACCACCCCTACACGGTGAACGAACTTGCCCGTTCTGTTGCCGGTGTGATGCGAGTCGAGCCGAGCATCGAGTACCTGCCCGCACGGCACGAAGTGCAGCTTGCTTTTTCCTCGCATACGGAAATTCGCAAGGTCCTGGGCGAATATCCGACGACGAGCCTGGAAACAGGGCTGGAACGGATGGCGGTCTGGGTCAAGCAAAACGGCGCGCGGACCAGTCAAAAGTTCAAAGACATCGAAGTGACCAAAAACTTTCCCCGGGCATGGCTCCAAGACCGGATGGAAGCTGCCGTGCCGGCATACAGCATTTGAACTGTATTATAGGAATTGCCAGTCGGCATCCCTCTCTCAAGTCGTATGAGCCAACCGCTTGTCATCGGCGTCGTCTTGAACACAAACCGACGGACCGATACCCTCGCCTGTCTCGAATCACTGGCGCGCAGTGACTACCATAATCACAAGACCATAGTTCTCGATAATCACTCGACCGATGGTTCTTTGGAAGCGGTCCGCGCAGAATTTCCCGACGTCGAAACGATTGAATTGTCACGGAATCGCGGATACGCGGGCAACAATAACGTCGGCATCCGCGCGGCGCTCGACCGCCGGGCGGGCTGGGTCCTGGTGTTGAACGAGGACACAATCCTTGACCCCAGCTGCCTGACCGAATTGGTTCGCGTGGGCGAATCGGACCCGCAGATTGGGATGGTCGGACCAATGGTCTATCATTTTGACGAGCCCGATACGATTCAATCCGCAGGCGGTGTCTTGACAGACAGCTGGGACTCGGAACATCGCGGCAAGGATGACCGGGATATTGGGCAGTTCGACGGTCCCCAAGAGGTGGATTGGCTCACGGGGTGCGCAATCATGGTCCGCCGCGCGGTGATCGAGCAAATTGGCGTGTTGGACGAAGAATTGTTCATCTATTTTGAAGAGACCGAATGGTGCGTGCGCGCACAAAGAGCGGGATGGCGCATCGTTCATGCTCCGGCGGCAAAACTCTGGCACAAAGGAGTCCAGCGCAACTATCGCCCTACGCCAACTTTTACCTATTACATGACTCGAAACAGACTACGAATGATGGCAAAACATCATGCGCCAATTCATGCCCGTGTTGCCGCTTTGTTGCAGACGCTGCGCACACTGGTCAGCTGGACGGTCAAACCGAAATGGCGCTCGATGCGCGAGCACCGCGATGCAATGTGGCAGGGTTTGCTGGATTTCGCGCACCATCGAATGGGAATGCGCCCGGCACGAGTCAAATCCTCATCCTGAGACGCAACACGACGCGCGCTTGCGTTCTGTCAAATTCCTTTCAACACATGACACTTGATTTCGTTCGCAGTAATGCCCTGGTTCGTCGCCTGGAACAGCATTCCGGTCTTTTGCTGCGCTTGGGCGTCGTTGGCACCGTGCTGTTGTCAAGCGCGTATCTTGCGCGACGGTCATCCGAGAATGACCTCTTGCTTGCCATCGGTCTCGGCGCACTGATCGTTCTATTGCGCTTGCCGCCGCTCGGGTTGATTGCGCTCTTGGTGGCGAGTCTGGCTGTCCCCTTTGCCTTGGCAACGTCTTCGCAGACGCCGCTCAACATTTCGCTGGTGCTGATTCCGGTCCTTTTTGGCATCTGGCTGTTGGGTCTGCTTCGAACACGCAATTTTCGGTTCACCGCGCCGCGTGTGCTTGTGCCGTTCATCGCCTTTGCGGTGGTTGCGACGCTTGCTTTTATGGCGGGACAATTGCCGTGGAACCTCTTTGCCAGAACTGCGCCGCTGACGGCGCAGTTCGGTGGCTGGGCTGTCATTGTGTTTTCGGTCGGCGTTTTTATTGTTGCTGCGCACCAGTTCGATGATATACGCTGGCTCAAAATATTGACCTATGTTTTTTTCGGCATTGGCGCCATCTATATGCTTGACCGTGTTGGTTCGGGATTATTTGGACTTTCATCGCTCATGAACGGAATGGGTTCTGACGGCAGTATTTTTTGGATTTGGCTTGTCGCGCTGGCATTTGGGCAGCTCGTTTTCAATCAGGAACTACGGCGACCGGAACAGCTCGCGCTCGCGGCGCTGGTGCTTTTGGTGGTCGGCATAGGTTGGTTTCAAGCCCGTTCTTGGGTCTCGGGGTGGCTTCCGCCCATGATTGCGCTCGGAACGATCGTGTTCCTTCGTTCCTGGCGGCTCGCGTTACTGCTCGGGCTTGTTGCAGTCATTTATGTCTGGACGTCGCAGCCCGAGATTTTGGCCCGCCTGCAAGGCGGTGAGGCATACAGTCTGTCCACCCGTGATGCGGCGCGCGATATTCTCCTGTTCCAGATTCTGCCGCTTAGCCCGGTGTTTGGTTTGGGACCTGCCAATTATTATTGGTACACGCCGTTGTACCCGATCCTCGGATGGTATGTGAGTTTTAATTCACACAATAACTATGTTGACATTCTCTTGCAGACGGGCATCCTCGGGTTCGCATGCTTTTTGTGGGGAGTGGTTGCAGTGGGGCGTCTGGGCTTGCAGTTACGCAAACGATTTGACGGTGATTTTGCGGCGGGCTATGTCAATGGTTGTCTCGGCGGTTTGGCGGGGACGCTTGTAGCTTCTTGGTTGGCAGACTGGCTGTTGCCTTTTGTATACAACATAGGTTTGAATGGTTTTCGGGCAAGCATCTTGGCGTGGCTCTTTATGGGTGCAATGGTGGGGTTGGCAAGAATGACAGGCGTTTCAGGGGATAAAGTTGCAATGGACCTCGATCCGAGGGGGAGCTGACTATGAATCAAGAGCTGATCGGGCTTGTGCCTGCGGCGGGCAAGGGTTTGAGACTTGGGTTACCATATCCCAAAGAACTTTACCCGCTGATTCGTGACAACCGGTACAGCCCTGTGGCGCAGTACGTGGTAGAGAACCTGACCATTGCCCAGGTGCCGCATATGGTCTTTGTGATTAACGAGACCAAGCATCAACTGCTGGGCTATTTTGGGGATGGGCATCGGTTTGGCATTGATATCAGTTATGTCGTGCAAGAACCGAGCAATGAGAATGGCTCTTCTACCTCACCCGGTCTCGCCCATGCCCTCGACTCGGCTTATCATCTCACGCGCGGCAAGACCGTCTTTTTCGGGATGGCAGATACTATCATGCTTCCCACAGATGTATTTCGTTGTGTGTATAGCGAGATGCAGTGTGAGGACGATGTGGCGTTGGCGCTCTTTTCGACCACGCGTCCAGAAAAGTTTGGCATGGTGCGACTTGACGCGAATGATCGCGTGCTGGAAATCGTTGACAAGCCGCGCACGACAGACTTGACTGAAATGTGGGGCTGCATTGTCTGGCGAGCGTCGTTCACCGAACATCTGCGCACGTGTCTTCAAAAACACAATATTCGAGACTTTGCCCAAGTCATGAACAGCGCAATCCAGGCCGGGCTCTGTTTTCGCGGCGTGCGTATGCCCGGCAGCAACTATGTTGATCTCGGCACGTATGAGGAAATAGCCGAAATGGATCAGCGTCTGCGGGAGGAACAACCTGCCCTTGTAGTGTCGGGCTTGCCTCCCCTGCGATTGCCCACCGTTTCGCCGCTGCCCGGCGTTCCGAGTTCCCGCGAACCCTGAGTTGGGAACGGTGTGCGGTGAACCGCACAAAAACCGGTATTCTCCCGCTCTCTCTTGCTAAACCCCCTCACTAAACCGTTCAAACAATTCCACAGCTCGCTGTCTCCCGTGTGCACTCGCTTGCGTCAAGATACAAACGTGTGCTTTACGATGTGTTTTGGGAGATGTCAACCATGATCGCTCAACCATCCGCTATCGAAACCGTGCCCGGGCGCTGTGCTCCCGATATGTCGGTCGTTCTGGTGTGCTGGAACAACAATCAATATCTCGAACCCTGTCTTGGTTCTCTATACGAGAGCGCGTTAAAAGCGCGGTTTGAGACTCTGGTTGTGGACAATGGCTCAACCGACGGCAGCCAGGCAATGCTTGCGGAAAAATTTCCGCAGGTGCAGTTGATCCAAAACAATGAAAACGTTGGGCTGAGCCGAGCGAGCAACCAGGGTATTCAATCCTCCCGGGGACGTTACATCTTGCTGCTCAACAATGACACTCTTGTGAATGGCGAGTCTCTGGATGCAATGGTGGAATTTATGGACAGCCATCCCGACGCCGGAGCAGTGGGAGGGCGTTTGCTCAACCCCGACGGCTCGTTCCAGTCCGGTTACGCCAGCTTTTCATCGCTGACCCAAGAGTTTTTGATTGCGAGCAATCTGGGGGAACACATTTGGGCGGGCTATCCTTCGCATGGACACAGCGACCACATACAGGTCGTAGACTGGCTCAGCTCGGCTTGTCTCTTGCTTCGTCGGACAGCGTTGGATCAGGTTGGCTTGCTGGACGAACAATATTTTGTCTATGGCGACGAAACCGATCTTCAATATCGCCTTAAACATGCGGGCTGGAAGGTTTATTACCTGCCGCACGTCACCATCATCCATTATGGCGGACGCAGCTTGAATCGTTGGCGACGGCGCATGTTGGTCTATCGCGGGAAAATGCTCTTTTACAAAAAACGCTACAGTCAACTGAATGCGTTTGGTCTGCGAATGATGTTTGGTGTTCTCACCCTCGCCAAGACACTGGCGTGGGGTGTTAGTTTTGTGATCCCCAGTCGGCAGGGCATCGCGCAGCAAGAGCTGCGCTCGAATCTCGATGTCCTGCGGCTTTGCTGGCATCTCGAATGACGTCTCCGGGAGCTTGCCCCGACGCGCCCGCGCAATTTCTGCTGCGGGCGGTTGAAATTCAGGTGTCTGCTTTGACCCGACAATGAATCGTTACCTGGTGCTGATTGTGCTGTTGGCGTTGGCGCTGCGAGGTCTGACCGCTATTGGGCTGGGCGAAGAGGTCCAGGAAGTTTCCGGAACATTTGACCAAATCGCATACGACATGCTTGCGCAGCGGGTTGTAGCTGGTGATGGCTTTAGTTTTCCCATCGAATGGTATCCCTTTATCCGCGCGGATACGCCCACAGCTGTCTGGTCATTTCTCTATCCCCTTTACCTCGCCGGTGTTTACACGGTTTTTGGTCATCATCCTCTGGTCGCGCGGCTGGTCCAGGTCCTCATTTCGCTGATCGGTATCTGGCTGATTTACCGACTCGGAAAAAGGTTGTTTGGCGCATCTGCCGGATTGGCGGGGGCTGCGCTTGCGGCGTGCTACGCGTACTTGATCCTGTTTAACGCGTCACTCATGACGCAGACCTTTTATATTCTCTGTGTCCTGGCGAGTCTGGAACTGGCAATTGGGCTTGCTCAAAGACCCGGTTGGATGCGCTGGTTGCTGCTGGGAATCGTTCTGGGTTTGGGGGTGCTGTTTCGCCAGAGCTTGCTCTTGTTCACCCCCCTGTTATTCGGATGGATCTGGTGGAAGTCAGACCGCGCGGAACAACCCGCGACGAAACCCAGGACGCTGCTCGGGTTGGCGCTTGTCGGCGCAGTCATTGCGCTCTTTGTGCTGCCTTGGACAGTCCGCAATTATCTTGTCTTTGACGACTTTTTGCTCTTGAATTCGAACGGCGGGTACTGGTTCTATTCCTCAAATCACCCGGACCAGGGGACCAACTTTGACCCGACTTTCAAGGCGGTCATCCCCGATTCCATGCTGGCGTTGGGTGAACCTGCGCTTGACAGGGCGCTGTATCGAGCAGGACTAGAGTTCGTCATTGCCGATCCGGGACGCTTTTTGCTGTTGAGTCTGAGCAGACTGAATGATTATTTCTGGCTGCTTCCCTCGGACGACTCGACCGCGCTGAGCAATCTATCCCGTTTGCTCTCTTTTGGCTTGTATTTGCCATTTATGTTGTATGGGCTTTACCTGTCGCGTTCTGAATGGCGGTGGTGCCTGCCCCTTTATCTCTATGTGGCATGTGATGCATTGTTTTGTCTGGCATCCTGGTCTGCGCCGCGTTATCGTCTGCCAAGTGATGCCATCCTTATGGTTTTTGCCGGGTTTGCGGCAAGCACCGTTGCTTCCCGCCTGCGTTTCTTTGCTCCCAAAGCCACAAAAGCCGGATAGAGGAATCGGAAAATGTCCACCATTGCGCTCGATCAAACCCGCTCTCTAGAGTCACTGCGCGGTCGCCAGTCACAAGAGCGACTTTTTACTGTTGCCCTCCTGGTGGGTGACGTCCTGGCTCTGACGCTTGCGCTCGGGCTGGCTTATTTCATTCGATTTTACACCGACATTGCGTTTTTTGAGGATGTCGAGCCATTTCTCGCGCCGGATTGGCAGATCGTAGCGCCGATCATCATCTTTTGGATTGTCGTCCTGGCAGCTTTTCGCCTCTATGACTTGCAGAATTTGCTTGGCGGGACCAAAGAATATGCGAGTATTTTCAATGCCTGCGCCGTGGCGACGTGTCTCTTTGTCTTGCTCACCTTTTTCGTGCCGGTTGTCCGTATCTCTCGCGGCGCCATCACATTGGCATGGATTTTTGCAGTCATTTTTTTGGGCGTCGAAAGGTTTTTTCTCCGACGCGCCGCCTATTTCTTGCGCGGGCATGGATGGTTCAAGTCAAAAACAGTGATTGTGGGGGTTGATGGTGAAGCTCGCGCCATTGCTCAACAGCTGCAGAGTGCGCCGACCATTGGCGCTCAGATCGTAGGATTTGTCGCCGAAGGTCCCCTGTCCGAAACCCGGATAGACTCGCCCCTTTCGGTCGTAGGGACCATCGAGACACTGCCGGAGCTCGTCGAGCGCTATGATGTCAACGAGCTGATTGTTTCGACGGCAGGTCTGCATCGGGGGGAATTACTAAACATTTTTCAGACTTTTGCCAACTCGGATCGGGTTGAGGTGCGCTTTTCATCTGGGCTGTATGAACTTTTTACCACGGGGATGAGTGTGCGAGAGGTGGGCCAGGTCCCGCTTGTCAGTATGAACAAGCTCCGCCTTGACCCCATCGAGAGTGCGATCAAAACGGTGATTGACAAGACCGTCTCGTTCGCCTTGTTGGTTCTCTTGTCCCCTTTGTATCTGCTGCTTGCTGTTCTAATCAAACTCGATTCACCGGGACCTGTCATCCATCGCCGCCGGGTATTGGGACATCGCGGGCAGCCGTTTGACGCGCTCAAATTTCGAACCATGTATACGAATAGCGCCGAGATTTTGCAGCAGTATCCGGAAAAGGCGCATGAACTGGAACTCAATCACAAGGTCAAGGATGATCCGCGCATCACTCGTATTGGCGCCTGGCTGCGTCGTTGCTCTCTCGACGAGCTGCCTCAGCTGGTGAATATTCTTTGGGGGCAGATGAGTTTGGTGGGTCCTCGGATGATCTCTCCGGAGGAGACCCCAAAATATGGAAAATGGAAATTCAATCTGCTGACAGTGAAACCCGGATTAACCGGCTTGTGGCAGGTCAAGTGACGCAGCAACCTCTCGTACGACGAGCGTGTCCGACTCGACATGTACTATATTCGCAACTATACGATTTGGCTGGACCTGCAAATTCTGGCGCAGACTGTGCCCGTTGTTCTGTCCGGAACCGGAGCGTATTGAATTGTTCGAGACAACCCCAGGCACAAGCAACCCGACTATCAAGCAGTTTACCGAGGGACCTATGGAATTGAAACATTATCTCGGAATCGTCTGGAAATGGCTTTGGCTCTTGGCGCTTTCTACCGCCATCGCCGTGGGAGTGAGCTATGTCATTACTTCCCGGCAGCCCAAGATTTATTGGGCGTCCGCCAAACTGTTGGTCGGGCAGAGTATTCAAAACGCCAATCCAAATTCTCAGGACCTTTTTACCAGTGAACAGCTGGCTCTGACCTATATCCAAATCGCGCAAACGCTGCCATTTTTTCAGGCGACGATTGATGCGCTGGGACTCGACATGTCGCCCGATGAGTTATCCGGCATGGTCAGTGCAAACATCGTTCAGGGCACCCAGCTGATCGAGCTCAGCGTGATTGACACAGACCCGGCACGCGCCGAGGCGCTTGCCAACGAGCTCGCCTATCAGCTTACGCTTCAAGGTCCTGCCGCTTCGAATCAGGAGGAGCAGGAGCGAATTGCCTTTGTCCAGCAGCAAGTGAATGAACTGCAAACCAAAATTCACGCCGCCAATCAAGAGACCGCAGAACTGCAAAAGGCATTATCGGTCACGGCGAGCGCGCGCGCGATCCTCGACAATCAGCAAAAAATAACCACACTCCAGGGGCAAATTGCAGTCTGGCAGCAAACGTATGCCAGCTTGCTTGCGTTTCTGGCGCCTCAATCGCCCAACTATCTCTCCATCCTCGAACCTGCCCGGCTGCCCCTATACCCGATCGGCCCCAACACGAATCAAAATCTATTTATCGCCGCGGCTCTGGGCTTGCTCCTTGGTTTGGGTGGGGCGTTTCTCCTCGAGTATCTGGATGATTCCATCAAATCTGCTGAGGATGTATCTCAACTGCTGCAACTGTCGCTCATTGGTTCTATTGCGCGCATCCCGGGCAGCGGAAATCAGAAACTTGTCACGACCATCGCCCCGGGTTCATCCATCAGCGAAGCATACCGGGTGTTACGCACAAATATTCAATTTGCGAGTCTGGACAAACCTATCCGGTCTATCCTGGTCACAAGCCCCGGTCCCGGTGAGGGCAAGAGCGTTACGGCGGCAAATTTGGCGGTCACTATGGCGATCGTCGGCTTGCGCACGATTCTGGTGGACACTGATTTGCGAAAACCATCCCAACACGTCCTGTTCAACCAGTCGAACGATGTCGGCGTGACCAATGGTCTGATCACCCAGGCGGAGGTTGACCAGGTTGCTCGACCCACCTTGATTGGAAATTTACGCATCGTGACTGCCGGTACGGCTGTTCCCAATCCCGCCGAAGTGCTCGCCTCCGCCAAGATGCAGGCGTTCAAGCAGCAGTTGGAAGCAGATGCGGATATTGTGATCTTTGATGCCCCGCCGACCATTCCGCTGGCAGACGTCCCTATTTTGGCGCGCATGGTGGACGGAGTGGTGCTCGTGATTGATTCAACGCGCACGCGCCGGGCTTCCGCTCAACGGGCAAAAGTGGTCCTGGAAAATACGGGCACGCACCTTCTCGGAGTGGTGCTTAACCGCTTCAAGAGCCGCGAAAGCGGCGACAACTATTATTACTATGCCAATGCGCGCTCCAAGTCGAAACAAAAGGCGCGCGGTGAACCCGTTCCCGCCGCCAATATTACCGGCGAACCCGTTTGAGAGATTGGTTGAGGCATGAAAAAACCAAATCCAATTGCTTGCCCACATCTGGGACTGCGGAATGAACAGGCATCGCGCTATCTCGAGCCATCGGATGCGCATCGCTGCTACTCGCCTCTTGATCCGGGTGAGGTCGAGATTGATTACCAGCAAGCTGTCTGTTTTTCGAGTTCATTTGCGCAGTGCAAACGCTATCAAGCCGTGCCCCAGACACAGGCGCTCATCCCGGTTTCAGCGATTCGCGAACCCGCGCCTACGCAGATTACGTTGCGCCCGCCTGTGGCGCCTATGCGCCGCGACTCGCGCACGGCGCTTGCCCGCTTTGCGGGCAGCGGGTCCTTGCAAGTTTTTTTGTGGATCACAGCGCTGATTTTGGGACTTGTTGCGCTCTATGCGGCGCTGCCGCTGTTGACCGGTTTGGCAGAGCCAATGCTTGCCCCTCCGCCGACGAGCGTAGCGTTTGTCAAGAGACCTACCCAAACTCCAAGCCCAACTCCAACCGCAACCTTGACTGCAACCCCCACCGAACTGCCTACTCCGTCAATCGAACCAATTCCGACTTCGGTGCCTCTCTTGATTCCGCAGCCGCCTCCCGATGGCTTGGTCTTGAATCTCTTGGCGGACCCCGCGGGCACCGGCTGGGTTGCAGACGGAGAGACCCTGCCGCATTGGGGAGAACGCTATCTGCTCGCCGGAACCGCCGAAGATAAAGACTATGCGTCGGTCTTGCGATTCAAATTACCTAATCTTCCGGCAGATTCGAAAATCCTCTTTGCGGCGCTCGAATTGACCGGCAGAGATGCGAGTCAACTGGGCAAGACTGGGCAATGGCATCTCGAGTTGATTGATACGCGCGACGACCCGGATTGGTTCAGCCATGCCGGGGCCGAAATTGACAACGTCGTGTCGCTCGGAACTATTGGGCGCCCCCTGTCCGTGTCGGAACTTGGAGAACGCGGTGTCAATCGCTTTGAATTTGATGGCGAACGCCGCGCGCTTCTCGAAAGCCAACTGGCAAAGGGAGAATTGGACTTTATCGTGCGCGCGACCGACGTGGAGGGGAATAGTCTATTCAACTGGGATTCGGGCAACAGCGGTTCGGGGCAGTTGGATGCGCCCACGCTTTATCTGGTTGCCGTTCCCGGGACGTATTTTGTCGTCACCAACACCCCCGTGCCCACAAACGTGCTTACCGCTGCGGCACAAGCATTCCGGTCCACTGCCAGCGCGCAGAAATTCGGGACCCCGACCCCGCTGCCTGTCGGGATCGTGACGGCAACCGGACAGCCCGCTCCAATCTTTGTGCCGCCGCCTCCGACCGCCGCCAATGCGTCAACCCGCGTGGCAGACAGCGTGTATGCAACTGCTGTGGCAGTCACCACGGGCACGTTCACACCGACCCCGCCGAATGTGGTCATTGCCTATCCTACTGCGACCCCGGCCATTATCAGGATGGACCAAGTGGTTGTGGCTGCAACGCCGACTCCGCGCGACGTAAACGTGGATTACTTTGCTACGCCAATTCCGGGATCGCTTGTCAACAAGATTCTGGTCCTGTCGAATCGGTTGGGCGCCAATTATGCAGGTCTTCCCATCGTGATGGACGAAAACGGCGTGGTGAATGAGATTCTCTCCACCGCCGCGTACTATGATGCGGCAGCTGCGCGTGAAAGCTTTTCCCCGGACCGCAAAAGCCGGGCAATTGTGGCGCGCGACGCCGAGGGCGTTTTGCAGATTTGGGTGCTCGATTTGTACTCAAACACTCAAACCCGGATCACTACAGGCAAGCGCGGAATCTCGTATGACCCGGTCTGGTCGCCCGATGGCAGATACATTGCGTATGTCTCGTCGCAGACTGGGATTACGGAAATCTATATCTATGATTTCGAGACCAAGGCCTCGCGCCAAATCACATTTACTGCCGGATCCGATTTCTATAATCAGCGTCCATCATGGTCTCCTGACAGCCAAAAGATCGTGTTCAAAACCAATCGTGATGATGTCACACGCACTCAAATCTATCGCATGAATGCGGATGGATCTAACCTGATCAATCTGAGCGCGAATCTATTCTCGGAATTTGATCCGATCTGGGTAAAGCCGTGACGCCAATATGATTACATCTCTGCTGCCTACTTCCTCTGCCGTACAGTTCCGGATGATGCCAAAAGCGGAATTGCCGCGCGCTGCCCGCATCATCGCGATCGGAAACGTCAAAGGCGGAGTTGGGAAAACGACAACTACGACAAATCTGGCGGCTGCCTTGACCGAGCAAGGGCGCAAGGTGTTGGTGGTTGATCTGGACCCGCAAGCGTCCCTGACATTGTCCGTCGGTTATGGACATCGTCACCTCAGCCGATCCATTTCGGATGCGCTTTCGGTTTCATCTTCCCCCATTGATTCTGTCACCGTAGAGACAAGCGAAAACTATAATCTGGTCCCGGCAACGCACGACTTGTACGAGACCGAACGCGAATTACAGAACGGCAAGTTGCGTATTCTCGCGCTCGACAATGTGTTGGAACCGGAACGCGCCAAATACGACTATATCCTGCTCGACTGCCCCGCAAATGCGGGCATTTTGACCGGCAACGCGCTGGCGGCGGCGGATGAGTTGATCATTCCTTTTCCCGCGGACTATCTCGCGTACCACGCCTTGAGCTGGTTCATCCAGATCGCCAAAGAAGTTCGTCAAAAAGTGAATCCGAGTCTGGTGCTGGCGGGGATTTTCATTGCCATGTATGACCCGCTTCACGGGCGCGAGATTATTGCTGACGTCAAAAAGAACTTTGGTATGGATCTGCCTTTTTTCACGGCGACGGTGAACCAGACCGAGATCATCAAAGAAGCGGCACAACGTTCGCAGAGTGTCTTGCGCTATGCCCCCCAGAGTCCTCCGGCTGAAGCATATCGTCTGCTGGCGAGAGAAGTGCAGCACGGAATTTCTGAACGGGTCATCAACGATCCATTTGCCGAGATACGGCGGGGGACTGCCGCACTGCAGGCAAACGACCGCGCGTCGGCGTTCGCAGCGTTTCAGAAAGCCACCATCATGGCGCCTCAAATGCCAGAGGGCTGGATTGGCAGAGCACAAGCGGCGCCGGACTGGTCAGAGCGCGTTTCGAGTTTGGCGCAGGCCTATATGCTCGTCCCGGATTCGACCCAGGTGCAAGAGGGGCTTGAGAAAGGTTTGACGGCTGGTTTGGCAGAATGCACCGCGCAAGATATTCCAGAGCTCATGGCAGTTGGGCACTTGCTGCGCTCTTGTGGGCTTGCAGACCAGGCGCACCGCGCCTATGAGCGTGTCACGGTCCTCGATCCCGACCACGAAGAGGCCTGGCTGGGCAGAGCGCAAACGAGCAAGAACCTGCAAAACAAGTTAAAAGAGCTGGCGCGTGCGCGCGAGTTGAACCCTGAAAACAGTCAATCACTCCAGTCGAACGAGGTTGCGACGCAACAGCTGCAAGCACAGATTCTTACGCTGGTGCTCGATGGCGAAAGTATGTCGCATAAAGGTATGCGAGCGCAGGCACGCGCCCGGTTCGAGCAAGTTTTGGAATTGGACCCCAAAAACGAACGTGCATATATCGGCTTGGCGCGCACGAGCGAGAATACGGACGAGTCCCTGTGGTATGTTCAACAAGCTCTCAAGCTCAATCCCAACAATGCTGAAGCGCGCGAAATCCATAGCTGGCTTTGGCAGCCCACCGTCGAGCGATTCGAATTCAAGCCGCTCCACCTGATTTCGGTTCTGCTGGCAATTGCGGGCATTTTGCTTTTGGCTTTTTTCCTATTTACGATTATCCGCTAGCGCAGGTGAACCTATGCCCAACCATATTTCCGATTATCTGACAGGGGTCCAATCCCTTCTCGGCAAGATTTCTGCCGGCGATATTCAACGGATCGTCAACCTCTTGCATGACACGCGCATGAACCGTCATACGGTCTATCTTTGTGGGAACGGAGGCAGCGCGGCAACCGCCTCACATTGGGCGAATGACCTTTGCAAGGGGACGCTTGCCGAGTCCTTGCCGCGCTTGCGCGCTATCGCACTGACCGACAATGTCCCGTTGATGACGGCGTGGGCAAATGATTCGACGTACGAGAATATTTTCGCCTCACAACTCGCAAATTATGTCCAGCCGCTCGACATTGTTATCGGCATCAGCGGCAGCGGTAACTCGCGCAATGTGCTCAACGCGATTCGCTGCGCGCGTCAGGAGGGGGCGCTGACCATCGGGTTGTCGGGCTTTGATGGGGGCAAGTTAAAAGGGCTTGCAGATTTTTGCATTGTCGTCCCCAGCAATTCGATGGAGCAGGTTGAAGATGCGCACCTCATTTTAACCCATGCAATTTCTACCGCGTTGAGACAGTTTGTCGTGGCGGCGCGCCCGCGACAATCGCCTGTTGTCTTGAACGCCGCCTGAAACGCGCTTTTTTCTCCCAACAGACACTTATGAATTCACTCGTGCGCCAAAAACATACGCTCATCTGGCTGTGCCTCGCCGCGTTACTGATTCTGGCAACGGCACTGCGGCTCTATAAATTGGACCAGGGCTTGTGGTTGGATGAAATTCTGACGGATATGCTTAATGTCCGCCAACCGCTGGGTGTCATTGTCACGACCTTTGAAAGCGAGAACCAGCATTTTTTATACACCATTCTCGCTTACTTTTCTTATCAGGTTTTTGGCGTCAGCGCCTGGGCTTTGCGCTTGCCTGCCGTCATGTTCGGGGTGGCGAGCATTGGCGCAATGTATCTTGTCGGACGCACCGTCACCTGCGTCCGGGAGAGTCTGCTTGCGGCCGCGCTGTTGACCGTTTCATATCAACACATCTGGTTCAGCCAAAATGCGCGCGGCTATACGGGTCTTTTGTTTTGGACTTTGATTTCAAGTTGGCTGTTTCTGCGCGGGGTGGATGATTCCCGGCTCAGATATTGGGTCTGGTACGCCGTGGCGGCTGCTCTCGGCACCTACACCAACTTTACGATGCTCTTTGTCATCGTCGCTCAATTTCTGCTCTATCTCGTGTACATGTGGGTCCGGCGCGCCCAAGTATGGCGCTCGCGGTGGACCGGGCTATTTGTCGGTTTTGGGCTGGCGGGCTTGTTTACGCTCTTGCTCTATCTACCCGTGCTTCCCCAGCTGTTCACGGGGATGGGTCAAGAAACCAGTCTGGTCCAGGCCTGGAAAAATCCCCTGTGGACCCTTGCCGAACTGGCAAGCGGCATCCAACTCAATTTTGGAGGCGGGATTGCGGTGGTGGCAGCATTGGCGGGGGTGGGCGCGGGCTTGTGGAGTTATGCGCGCACCAGACCGGTTGTCCTCGGACTTTTGTTCATTCCAACCATCTTGTGCGCCGGTGTTGTAATTGCGCTTGGGCATCATCTTTGGCCCCGCTTCTTTTTTTTCGAGATCGGTTTTGCGGCGCTCGTGGCGGTGCGGGGAACCATCGTCATCGCGCAGTGGATTGCCGGGCGCGTGTTCAAGTGGAAGGAACCCATCCCCTTTGCGGTCAGCAGTGTGTGCGGGGTGGCGCTGGTGCTGGCGGCGGCAGCTTCGGTCCCGATGGTGTATGGTCCAAAACAAGACTATGTGTCGGCGTCCGCATTCATTCAAGCAAATTTGCAGCCGGGCGATGTTGTGACAACCGCAGGACTGACTGTGCTGCCCTCTCAATTCTACAAAACCAATTGGACGGTGGTGGAGGATGCCAAAGAGCTCAAAGCATTGAGCGAATCGGCTTCGCGGACCTGGTTTGTCTATACTTTTCCGAATGTGCTCGCGGCGGATTCGCCCGACATTTTGGAACTGGTGCGAAATGAATTCCAATTGGTCCGGACGTTTGACGGCACGGTCGGCGACGGCGCAATCATGGTGACGCGCTTTGACCACGTCACGGCGATTCAGTCCGGGCGTTAGTCGGGGAGCAAACTCATGGAACTAAAGTTTCAAGACCAATTCGTGACCGCGCCTGTTTCCGTCATCATTCCCGCATACAACGAGGAACAGGCGGTGGGCGCGCAGGTGCATTCGATTGCCCGAGTGCTCGAAGCGGAAGGAATTCCCCATGAAATCATTGTCGTAGACGATGGCTCGCATGATCACACCACAGAGCATGCCATTCAAGCCGGCGCGCGGGTGCTCCGCCATCTTGAAAATCGCGGCTATGGCGCTTCCCTCAAAACGGGAATTGATGCGGCGCATTATGACACGATTGTGATCAGCGATGCGGATGGGACCTATCCCTCCCACGAAATCCCCGCCTTGATTGCCAAGCTCGAGACGGCGGACATGGTCGTCGGCGCACGCACAACCCAAATCTCTCACATTCCCCTCATTCGGCGCCCGGCAAAATGGATTCTCGGCCGGCTCGCAGACCAAATCGCGGGACGCAAAATCCCTGATCTCAATTCGGGTCTGCGCGCTTTTCGGCGCGATTGCATTCGGCAGTACTTTCCGATTCTTTCGAATCGTTTTTCGTTCACAACCACCTCGACCCTCGCTCTCATGGCGGACGATTATCGGGTCGTCTATCACCCGATAGACTATTATGCCCGTGTCGGACAGTCCAAGATCAGGGCGCGGCACTTTATGGATTTCATGATGCTCGTCCTGCGCATGGCAATGTTGTTCCAGCCGATGAAAATCTTTTTGCCTTTGGCGGTCGGCTGCATCGGACTGGGGCTGGTCAAGATGTTGTTTGACGTCGTCTCGATTTATCCACGTACCGGAACGTTTGGCTGGGAGCTTTTGGTCTTGCCGGTCCTCTCGACGTCGGCGGTCCTTTTGCTGATCGTCGGGTTACAGCTCTTGCTCATCGGCATGGTTGCGGATGGCGCGCTGCGCCGGATTGCGCAGCACAACGGACCGCTCGTCCCATCGCATGGTGTGCGCGTGGTCGAAGCGTCTCCATTCGCGCCGTCGCGCCAACGCGACACGGTTCTCACGGATTAACATGGACCCACTACGTCTTGTTCTCTTTGGCGGACTCGTCCTCCATAAAATCATCTGGGAAGTTTACAAAATAGGGACGCCGAAAACGACAAAGGGGGCTCGCCCCGGGCTTGCCGCATTTGCTTTCAAAGCCATCAAACTCGTCGTTCTCGCTTTTCTCCTGGTGCAAACCCTGTTCTTGGATATTCTTCCAATTACGGACACTCCGTTCGGATTGACCCGCATCGGTTTTGTGGTCTATTGTGCGGGCTTGGCAATCGCCATCGCGGGTCGAGTCCAGCTGGGAAAAAACTGGGCAAATCTGGAAGACGCTCAGGTGCATGGTCAACAAGCGCTTGTGCATTCCGGAATCTATCGTTATGTGCGACATCCAATCTATGTCGGTGATAGTCTGCTCCTGGTTGGGTTGGAACTGGCGTTGAATTCGTGGCTCGTGCTGGCGACCATTATCCCGATTGCCGTTTTTGTGCGCCAGGCGCTCGCAGAAGAAAAAATGCTCGCCCGGTCGTTTGACGGCTATGCGGCATATCAGGCGCAGACCAAGCGATTCATTCCCTTTGTGTATTGAGCAATGCCAAAACCGCAAATCGTTATTTTGGGAGCCGGTCCCGCAGGTTTGGGAGCCGCTTATCAGCTGGCGCGTCACAAATTTGCGGACGTGGTTGTGTTGGAGCGCAACCCGATGGTGGGCGGCAACGCCGGCAGTCATCTCGTAGCCGGCATGCCCGTGGATTTTGGCAGCCATCGGCTCCATCCCTCCTGTGATCCCGAGGTTCTGGCAGATATCCGAGAATTGCTCGGCGACGACCTGATGGACCGCCCGAGACACGGCAGGATTCGTCTGCAAGGACGCTGGATTCACTTTCCGCTCAAACCTGCCGATCTGGCGTTTCACCTGTCTCCTTCGTTTAGTCTCGGAGTATTGCAAGATACTGCGAAAAAATTGGTGGGGTATGGCAAGCGCACAAGTGAGGAACAGAACTTTGCCACCGTGCTGAGCGGGGGATTGGGCGAAACTATAACGCGCGAGTTTTATTTTCCGTATGCGCGCAAGATCTGGGGTTTGGACCCGGAAGAGCTCTCGCCGGTACAGGGCAAGCGGCGCGTCGGCGCCAATTCGATCGCAAAAATGTTTCGCAAAGCCCTATCGGGCATCTCGGCAAAGAAAAACACAGGCAAGGGACGATTCTATTATCCGCGCTTTGGCTTTGGGGCAATTGCCGAAGCGTATCACTATGCCGCCCGCCGCGCCGGCGCGCAGGTCTTGCTTGGCGCGGACGTTCAGGCGGTGGATACATGCGATGCTCAGATCATGGGCGTTCGATATATGTATCAAGGGCAGGAGCGCTCGGTTCCCGCTGATCACGTTTGGTCTACGATTCCGCTCACGGTTCTGACCAATCTTTTGCTACCGCGTCCTCCCCGCCATCTTCTGGATGCCGCGCGTTCACTGGAATTTCGCTCCATGATTCTGATCTATGCCGTGCTCGCACAGCCCCGCTTCAGCGAATACGACGCACACTATTTTTCTGAAGAGTTTATCCCCATTACCAGACTGTCTGAACCAAAAAATTACTGCGGCGGATATGGGCCCCGCAATCGGACCGTGTTGTGTGCGGAACTGCCCTGTTCCTCGGATGACGCCGTATGGAAGATGACTGACGAGTCATTGGGTGAGTTGCTCAAGGATTCGCTTGCGAAAGCGGGTATACCCATTCAAGCGCCGGTCCAGCAGATTGTCACCCGCCGTCTGCGCTATGCCTATCCCATCTATCGCAAATGCTACGAAGAGCCGTTTCGCGAACTCGACCGGTTGATCGGGGGCGTTGGCGGGCTGCTGACCTTCGGGCGGCAGGGTCTATTTGCGCACGACAATACACATCACGCACTTTATATGGCTTATTCTGCCGTCAAATGTCTTGACGCCGATGGTCGGTTTGACCTCTGCAAATGGCAGGCGTTTCGGCAGATTTTCGAGACTCATGTTGTCGAAGACTGACGCATTGCTGCGCAGACCTCGAGGAGGAATTATGGAGGCGGAAACGATCCAGGCGACATTTTTGCGCTTGTATCTGCGTGATTTCATGGAACGCGTTAAATTCAGGGGCGAACGTTTTATCGTCCAGACTTTTGGCAGACCGATGATGGTTTTGATCAGTTACGAAGACTATTTGTTGATCAAGAATTGTCTGCCGCCCGCTTCACGCACACTCGAACTGACAATGTCCCCCAGGGATCCGGAGAATGTTGCAGAACCAATTCAAAAAGCTCTATAAGACAAACGCAATGCGCCGCATTCGGGTTGTCGAGCTGCAGTGATATGGAAAAAACCAGGGTCTCTAATACCGTGCGTTTGCCCCGTGTGGAAAATGTGGCTGTGCCGCGCCACCGACAGATGTCAACACGCGGCATGGCGTGGCGTCTCTTTTTTACGTGCTGGCTGATTTATGCTCTGCACTTTGCCACAAATATTCCGCGCGAGATCTATCCGGCGCTCGCGCTTGGCGACCATTTGTCGTTCCGGGTGGATGAATACGCCAACATGCATCCGGACTTGTTCGAGACCCCGGGATATGGTTGGCACATCAACAATAATCCGGGCGTTTCCATGCTCGCGGCGGTCCCGTATGCGCTTGCGCGACCCGCAATTGACACCGTCGTTGGCATTGTAAACCAGAGACGCGCGGCATCGGGATTGCAAGAGCCCCCTTCCTACAGCTCGCCGTGGCCCATGGCGCGCGAGTTTTATGCGACCGCCTGGCGTCGCGGCTATGACATCAAATTTGGAATGGCAGCGTTTGTAATGCAGGTGTTTGCGATGGCGCCCATCACCGCCCTGAGCGCCGTGGTCATGTTTTACGCGCTGCGTATTTTGTTTGCTTCCGATCTGACCGCGCTGGGCTTGGCGCTGCTCTATGCTTTTGGCACCCCTGTCTTTTTTCGCACGGGGTATCTCAATCACAACCTCATGCTGGGCATCTTTGCCTTTATGGGTTTTGTCGCAATGTGGAATCCCGGCGCAAACTCAAGACCCGCTCTATCAGTGCGCTATTTTCTTGGCGGTGTCGCAGGCGGGACCGCCCTTTTGTTTGATTACAGCGGCGTCATTTTTTTGGCGGGTCTCTTTATCTATGGGGTGTTGAAACAGCTGCGCGTGGGAACTTGGACCGGGGTTTTCCGTCCGAGCATTGCATATATTCTCGGCGCGGTCGGACCCATCGGACTGCTCTGGTTTTATCAATGGGCGAGTTTCGGCAATCCGTTCCTGCCGGCGCAGTTTTGGATGCCGAATGTTGCCTACAGCGATATGGGTTATCGCGGCTATGCCTTGCCGCAGCTCGATTTGCTCCGGACGTTAGCGGTGGATTATCGCACGGGGCTATTTACTTCATGCCCTCTGCTCTTGCTCGGGCTTGCTGCCCCATTTCTTGATCGCGGACCGGGTCGCGTGCTTGCCAAACTCGAGCTGGGGACGATTTTGGGGCTGACGCTCGCGGCATGGGTCTTTTTTAGCGGCAATAACTATACCCGCCTGGAATTTAATACGGGCATTCGGTATCTGACTGCGATCATTCCTTTTTTCTTTATACCCACAGCGGTCGTATTGATGCGGTTGCCCCGATTTGCCATCTATTTCATCAGCGTTTTTTCGATTGTCCTCTCGTGGTCGCTCGCCATGTATCGCGATGTCGAACGCGGTTTTGGTTTGTTGGAACCCCTGTTGCATGTCTTTACAGGGGGGCTGCAACTACCCTGGCTGACGACCCTGTCACGGATGGGGAGCACGTATGGCGATTATTTTGCCGCAGGGGTTTCTCCGCTCCCGATTCTTTTGTTGGTGACGGCGCTCCTCTTTGGTCTGTGGGTCCCCTATTTTTGGACGCGGCATTCGAAGCGGGCTGCTGCAACATTTCTGAATTAGCGCAACAACATGGTAAAGATGCCTGGTCAGGTGCTGGCGTGCGAGTTATAGAACTCGATAGTTGATGCGATGAAACCCTTTGCTTTCTCATGTCAGAAAAGAATCTAAAGACTGCAGCATGGCTGCCACAATCGGATACAGCACTGCGCGAGACGGGTCGCTCCAGACTCGAATGGGTGGGTTTGCGCGCGCTCCAGGTCTCGCTTTTTCTGATTGGTCTGGGAATCCTCTTTTGGGCGGTCACGGACGCGCGTTTCCGCGATTACGAAGGATTTCCGCTGGGTACGATCTGCTTGCCGATTGTCACCGGCGTCAGTCTGTTGGCACTGGCATGGGCGGTAGGAACGACATGGAAAGGGTTTGCCGCGTGGATTTCTCTGGCGCTGGTTGGACAAGCCGTCGCTCTACAGCTGGTGGATGCGGGACCGCTGATTCATTACCAGCACCTCAAGCCGCTTGATGTTGTGTTGCGTGAATCGCCGTGGCTCGTCTTGTTCCTCGTTTTTCAATCTGTTCTCGTGATCGCCGCGCTTGCGCGTCGTTTGACCGTTATCCGGTCATGGCTGAGATATGCGTTTCGCCCGTGGCAGCTCGCCGTCGTTTTCCTTGTGTTTGTGTTGTCAACGGCGGCGCTATCGCGAAATACAAGCGGATATCTCTTTGAAATCGCAGGTGCGGCGTGGATTCAACTGGTCAGTCTGGGAAATTTGGTCCTCGTTGTTTGGGCGTTGCCTGAAGGGGCGCTCGCGGCGCTGAAATTCAAGTTCGATGCCTGGTTGGGTGAGCCGGCTGTGCCGGATGCCGCCAAGCACAGCACACTCGACCGCTTTGCATGGATCGCCGCTCTCTGGGTCACAGGTATCGCTGCGCTGCTCGCCATTTTTGGCTATCAACAACATCCGCATGTGCCGGATGAGGTTGCCTATCTGCTGCATGCGCGGTTCTTGGCTGCAGGCGCATGGACCTTGCCGGGTCCGCAAGTGCCCGCAGCATTTGGAACATATCTGGTCCAGTTTCGCGGTGACGAGTGGTTCATACCGACACCGCCCGGATGGCCCGCAATGCTCGCGCTCGGAGTTCGGTTAGGTGTGCCCTGGCTTGTCAACCCCGTACTGGCTGGCATATGCGCTCTGCTCGCCTATCTTTTGGTTCAAGAATTGTATGATCGGCGCATGGCTCGTCTCGTCGTGCTGTTTCTGTGCGTGTCACCCTGGTTTTTGTTCATGGGCATGAATTTCATGACCCACACATTTACACTCGCCTGCGCGCTGGCAGCCGCCGTTCTGGTCGCATGGTCTAGACGCCGCGGTCAGATTTTCTGGGCGTTTCTGGCAGGCGGGTTCGTTGGCATGGGCAGTTTGATTCGTCCGCTGGATGGCTTGATTGTGGCGGCGCTGTTGGGGGTTTGGCTCTTGACGGTTCGCGGCTGGCGCATGCGTGTGTTCCTGGGTTCGGCATTCCTCGTCGGCGCCGTCCTTGTCGGCGCGGTGGTGCTGCCCTATAACCTTGCGCTCACCGGCAGTGCGACGACCTTCCCGCTGAATGCCTATCTCGACGAACAGTTCGGTCCCGGCAAGAATGATCTTGGCTTTGGCGAAAATCGCGGGTATGGCTGGGCGCTCCAGCCACTTCCTGGACACAGTCCGCTTGGCGCTCTCATCAACACGGCGCTCAATACATTCTCTCTGAATATCGAGCTTTTTGGGTGGACAATCGGGTCGCTTTTGTTTCTGACGCTGTTTCTCGTCTCGCGCGAGCTAAAGCGCAGTGATTACCTGCTGCTCGCGGTCATGCTTGTAACGGTAGGTGTGTTTGGTCTTTACTGGTACAGCGGTGGTCCCGACTTTGGAGCGCGCTATTGGTACTTGATTCTGCTTCCCTGCATTGTGTTGACGATCCGTGGCATGCAGCTGACACAAACCAAACTCGACTCGTATGCAAGACGGACGGGTCCGGGCGCCCATGTGTTGGCAGCAGTCCTTGTGGCGTCGCTCGTGGCATTCGTCAACTATATCCCCTGGCGCACTCTGGACAAGTATCACCACTATCTTGGGATGCGTCCCGACATTATCCGCCTGGCGGAACAGCATCAATTCTCCGGGGGACTGGTCCTGGTGCAGGGGAATGAATTTCCAGATTATGCCTCGACGCTTGTTTACAACCCTCTGGACTGGACGAGCGCAGCTCCGATTTATGCCTGGTCTCCGGACGCAGAAACTCGAATCGCAGTGTCGAGATCGTATCCGGATCGGAACATCTGGATTGTTGAAGGTCCGTCCATCACTCAGCACGGCTATCGGGTAATTGCAGCTCCCTTGGATCCCGGCTCAATGTCCGGACGTTGAGGCATTTTTCACTGATACCTAGCGCAACAACATGATGAAATTGCCGAGTCAAGTGCTGGCGCGCGAGTTGTAAAACCGGATACTCTATGCGATGAACTTCATCGCCGCAATCTCATGTTGTTGCACTACTAGGGTTCGTTAAACAATAAGTTCCCGAACATGCTATACTCAGCGAAATTCTGTTGCGAGGATGAGCATGTCCACTTCAATCCGTCCACTTCATGCGTGCGAATGTAAGGTGTGTCAGCAAGATAGT
>JADZCJ010000054.1 GCA_020851635.1 Anaerolineae bacterium | reverse complement strand
CCCTTGCAGTTGTATGTCTCGCGCGGCATCGGGACGGTCATGGTCCCATTTCGATACAAATGCCCGCCTGAAATCACGCTGCTCACCCTCTGTTCGCCGCGCAGCGCTGAATCCGAATAAAAAGAGAGGTCACGTGTCATTGTGGCACGAGACCTCTCTTTTTTTGGTGCGTCGGATAATTTGACGACGGCGCGCCCGAACAACAATTTCTACAGCTTGTCTTGAAGCGAGAGCGCCTCACCAATCAGCTCGATTACCCGGTCCACGTCAAACGGTTTGGCAATGGCGCGGTCCACCCCCGTCTCGCGCATTTTCCCGGGGTCCAGTTCCGCAGACCATCCCGTCATGAGAATCACAATCGTGCGCGGGTTCAGCTGCTTGATCGCCCGCGCGGTCTCGAACCCGTTCATCCTCGGCATGCCCAAATCCACAATCGCCACCTCGAACGGACCCTGTGCAGCGCACAATCGCACCGCATCCTCACCCGAATCGGCAGACACCGTCTGAAAACCGCGGCGTTCAAACGAACGCGCCGCGACATCACGGACAAGCGGTTCGTCGTCCACGACGAGAATTTTTGTCCAGCGCGCCAATCGTGCCGGACGATAGTCAGCCGCTTGTTGAATCTCGCGCGCCGCAGGCAGTTCGATGGTCGCGCGGGTCCCCTGTCCTGGAGCGCTTGCCAGAGACAAGGTCCCGCCCATCTGTTGCGCGATGGTCTTGACAACGGTCAGACCAAGCCCCGCATGCCCCGAGCCCCGGGTCGTAAATAGCGATTCCGTCGCGCGCGCCAACGTTTCCGTCTCCATCCCCTGCCCCTCGTCCAGGACAATGACGCGCACGCGATCCGCCGCCTGTTCGGTGCGAATCGTAATCGTCCCACCCAACGGCATCGCATCTATGCTGTTGAGAATTAGCTCGACGAGCGCGTCGCGCAAGGCAGACCCCTGCCCGATAACGGGCGAGACCGGGGCAAGCTCTTGCGCAACCTGGATCTGAATTCCGCTCGCCTGCGCGTCGTCGCGCCAACGAAAACGAGTCAGCTGCGCAACTTGGCGGACGATGGCGTTCACGTCCCACCGCGCAGACTCGGAGCTCTCATGCTCGACCGCAAAAGATTGAAGGTGTTTGAGCGAGTCTGCGCCAGCCCTTGCGATTCGCTGCATCTCGCCGAGTTCCGCGCGCTGTCCTTGATCGCCCACCTGCTCCTCCAGGATTTGTGCGCGACCAACCAGGATGGCGAGCGTATTGTTGAGAGCATGCGCCATCCCACCCGTCAGACGCCCCACCGTCCGCCGGTGTGCGTCTCGCAAAAGCTGATTCTGCGTCGCCTGAATCTCCGCCGCAGATAATACATTGAGTGTCGCCCGCTCCAGCACATCCAGCGCCCGAAAAACCAGCTCTAATTCCGGGCCCGCCGAATATTCGCGCAGCAAAAAGGGGATCAATGTGCGGTGCAGGGTCCCCATCAAACAAAGCCCATCGGCAAAATTTGCCCCTCGCGCTCGCCAGGTTTCGCTCCAGTCCGCAATCCCCACCAAATACGCGCTCAAGTCGCGTTCGGCAAGCGGATCAATATAGCCGTGCGTTGCATCCTGAGCCAGTTCAGCGGCATTCCCAAGTCGTCCCAGCGCTGGCTCTCGCTCGATGTTCGCCTTGCATGCGACAACAAATTCCGCGCGCACAGTTTCAAGCTTGCCACCGAGTATTTGAATGATGCGCGCATGGTCGGCGAGGACGGGCAAACTGTCTTGAACAACGCGATTGACGAGCGAGTTGGCGCTATCCATATGGGTTCTTGATATTTTGCTACCGGCGCATACGATATTGACGATGACCAAGCATCGCGATTGCAAAAAGGACAAGCCCGCCGATGGACATTGTCGCGCCCATGAGCATCCGCCGGGTTTCGGGGCGCACCGGTTGGATGCCGTATGCCGCGCCTGCTTGCCCATGCACCACGAGTTTCTGTGCCTTGCCGCGCAAGCGCATCGGCTTGGTCGTAACCGGCTTGGCGATCGCAACCCGTATCGGCACGGGGACCAGAGTGGGAACCAGAGTTGGCGACGCCGTCGGCGGCGGTGGGGGCACAGCAGTCGGATCGGCTGGCGGCGGCGGTGGTGGTTGGGTTGGCGGCGGTTGCGCAGTCGGTTCGGGAGGCGCCGACGTTGGCGCTGTGACTTGTGGCGCGACTTCGGGCTGATTCTGACTCTCGCGGGGCGCTTGAGCGCTTGCTGCACCTCCACCGCCAAAGTCAGTGACGATGATCAACCCGCCGTTCGCCCGCACAGCGACGCCAATCCCAATATCGCGGTACTTTGGTTTAAGGATGTTTTTGCGATGCGGCGGATCGTTCAGCCAAAAATCCAAGATCTTGTCCAATGAACGATACCCCGCCCAATTCTCACCCACCGAGTCAGTCGGATAGCCCGCTCGCGCGATCCGCTGTCGAATACTTGAGCCATCCGAGCCGCGATGTCCCAATTGCGAGCCATTTTGTGCCAGATCGTTTGCGTGCCCTTGCGCGGCGGCTTCCAGCAATGGGTTGCGCTCCAACGGCGGCACACCCGCCTCCGCGCGCGCGTGATTGATGCGACGAAATACCTGCCCTGCCGCATCTTCTTGCGCGCTCACCGGCGCGACGGAGAGGAGCAACGGCACAATCAATAAAAGCAGGATCGCGCCGGGTCTTGTACAACGCACTTGCATAAATCAGCAATCCATCATCAGCGTGAGTCTCACTTGCCTGCGGGACCAAACCCCGCAAGGTCGTAGCGCAACAAAAAACCTACGAGGCGGAAGAAATCAGTTTTGATTTCGTAATACCTCGTAGGTCCTGTTCACACAGCAGTCGCTTTTTCCGGTCTGCGGAACAGGCGTCGGAAAAAATCGCCCACATGTCCATGCTCCCACACCACCAGGAATTGCGCGGCGTTAAAGATGGACGAATAGGTGACGCTGATGAGACCGATCAACATGGTCAGCGTGAATTGCTGGGTAGTGACGCCGCCAAACAAGGTCAATGCCGTGAGCGTGAACGCCACCGCCAATTGAGTATTGAGCGAGCGCCCGAGTGTTTCCATGATGCTGTGATTGACAATGTCGTCGAACGGCAGACCGTTCAACCGCCTCACATTTTCGCGAATGCGGTCAAAGACGACGATCGTATCATTGATCGCAAAACCAATGACCGTAAGCAGCGCCGTCAGCACCAGCGCATCAAACTGCCAGCCAAAAACGATTCCAAAGATCGCCGTCGCGCCGAGCACGACCAGCACGTCGTGGAGCATGGCGAGAATCGCGCAGACGCCGTATCGAAACGCATGCGGCGCGTTGCGAAATGCGAACGCCATATACAAGAGAACACCCAGTGAAGTGACTGCCACCGCAATGGCAGCACGCTGTGTCACCTCCGCGCCGATCAGCGGTCCGGCTGACTCGAAACGCACTTCGGTAAAGTCGCCGACAATGGCGCGCAGCTCCTCTGAAATCGCGGGCTTGTCCTGGAGCCGCACCTCGCTCGACCGAATCAGAAATGCGGGTTTGCCATCCAGCGTCTCAGGGATCGGAATGGCATCACGAATGCCGTATTTGCCAAAGATGTCGCGCACCTCGTCCGAAGTCGGCATCCGCTTGATATCAGTGACTTCCCAGTTTGTGCCGCCGGTGAAGTCAATCCCCAGTTGGAATGGCGAACCCGACTGCAGGAGGTTGTAGCCGATGGCGAGCAAGCCCGGAATAATCATGATCAAGGAAAGCACAAAAAACGTGTTGCGGCGACTCACAAAATCCATCACGCGCGCATTGGTTGGCTGCGGCGCGGCACGCCTGCCCGTTTCGTCCGGCGTGACGCCCCACCACCACAAATTCGGCGACAAGCCGACTTCGATGATGAATCGCAGCAGCGTACGCGTCACAAAAACGGCGGTAAAGATGCTCAGCATCACGCCAATGCCGAGCGTAAGCGCGAATCCTGCGACCAAACTCGCCCCAAAACTCGAGCCGAACCAGAACAGAATGAGCGACGAAATGAGCATTGCGACGTTCGAATCGAGAATCGCCGACCAGGCGCGGTCAAATCCGATTTCGACGGCTTGGCTCAGAGGTCTGCCGCCGCGCAACTCCTCCTTCATGCGCTCAAACACCAAAAAGTTGCTGTCAACAGCTACGCCCAGTGATAGCACAAAGCCCGCTATGCCCGGCAGGGTCAACGTCACAAAATCGAAAAAGCCGGGAATCCCAACCTTGTAGATGGTGAACGAGAGTAGCCCATAAATGGACAATGCAATGACCGCCACCACACCGGGCAGGCGATAGAACAAGATCATAAAGAGCGAGACGACACCAAGCCCGATTGCCCCGGCGATCAGACTGCGTTGCAGCGAGTCCGCGCCGAGCGTGGGACCGATTGTCGTGGTCGTTTCGATGCGGAGCGGGATGGGAAGCGAGCCAAAACGGAGCTGCACCGCAAAGTTGTTTGCCTCCGGGATCGTGAACTGACCCTCGATGACTCCCTTGCCGCCCGTAATCGGACTGTTGATCACCGGCGCGGAAATGATTTCCTTGTCCAGCGCAATTGCAAGATAACGTCCCACATTGGCGGCTGTAAAATCAGCAAAAATCTGGGAACCTGCGCCTTTGAGTTCGAATTGAATGTGCGGCTGATTTGTGTTCGGATCAAAGGCAACAATGGCGCTCTGCAAACAATCACCCGTCATGACCGTCGTAAACACGCGTGTCTCGGCGATGGGGTTGGTCGGGGTGATTTCCGCCGTGGGCGTGATGGACGAGGTCGGGGTAAGCGTGGGCGCGGCTGCCGGCGTGGCTTGGGCAACTGCGCTCGAACACGAATTTGTAGCCGACGGTCCCGTCGTGACGATCAGTTCGCCCACTGGCGGGGGATTACTGCCCGCGTCCACAAATTCCAAAAGACCAGTGCTGCCAAAGACTTTGATCGCCTCGTCGGGATTTTGTATGCCGGGCAGTTCAACGACGATGCGATTGGTGCCTTGCACCTGAATCACCGGTTCGCTCACGCCCAGCGCGTTCACGCGGCGATTGATGATATCGCGCGCGACGCCAATCGCGCCAGGTTCCAGCTGCGTGCCTTCCGGAACGTCGGCTTGAAGCAAGACACGCAAGCCGCCCTGCAAATCAAGTCCGAGATGGACGCGGATTTCACGCTGAAGATCGCCGATGGCTATGGTCGGATTGCTCAGCACCAACCAACCAGAAATGATGGTGAGGAAAATAATGAGGGCAAGCGAGATAAATGTACGTTGACGCATCGAGACCCTTCCAGTTAAAGCGAAAGTTTTGGAGAATATTCCCGGACGGTCTGGTATTCACACCTTTCAGCGATTCCAAACAGGAATCCGCCAAAATAAGACGGGTTTGGGGATGGCAATGAAATAGGCGGAATGTCAGAAAAAAAGGAGAACGGGCGCCTGTCTAAACGGGCAGCGAACGATTATAGGAGATTCAGGCAGGGGGGTCAAATTTTTTGAGAAACTCGATTGCCTCTTCACGGGAGACGATTTCGCCCATCGCTTGCGCCTCGCGCACCGCCTCGAGCGCCGCGCCGACACGCGGACCGGGGTCAAGCTGCAGAATCTCCAGCACGTCGGCTCCGGTCACCAGCGCCGGAGGCAAAACAACCTTATCGCGAGCGTGATAATAGCGGTCCAAGAGCCGAGCAAGCACGGCGTGCAGGGCGTTTTGCTCGTCGCTCACCATTCCCGGCGCATACGTCGCCGCCTGATCACACCAGGCATGGACCAGTACGTCAACGCCGGCCTCGCCTGTATCCCGAAAGAATCGGTAGATCACTCGGTCAGAGAGTCCACCGGCGGCAAGCAAAAGCGGACGCATGTGGTTTTGCACAATCAACTTGCCAAGCGCAATTTCCTCGTTGCTCAACTTGAGACGGCGAAAAGCTGTTTCCAGCAGGGACTGTCCCACCATCTCGTGTCCCAAAAAACGTATCCGCCCGTCCTCGTCAACACTGCGGGTTGCGGGCTTGCCGCTGTCATGAAGCAACAGAGCGAGACGCAGCAACTCGCTCCGCTTTCGTCCCCCCGCTGTGGGTTGGGCAAAATGGTGACGCAGTTGTGTGCCAAACGCGCCCTGAGCCAGGTTTAGGTAACCCGCCTTTTCCATCTCTTGAGCGGCAGCAGCCGCGTGGAGGGTGTGCTCGAACACGTCGTAAATGTGCGGCGGGGATTGGGTCACGCCGCGCATGGCGTTCACTTCGGGCAGCACACGCCCCATCAAGTCCAGATTTTCAAGCCGATTCAAGTGTCGCAGCAGATTTGGCGCGGCGATGAGCTTGACAAATTCGTCCCGCACACGTTCCATGGGTGCGCCCTCGAGCCGCGCGGCATCACGGCGCACCCACCCTTCGGTCTCGGTGTCGAGAACAAAATCCAATTCCGCTTCGAGACGCGCCGCGCGCATCAAGCGGACGGCATCCTGCTTGAATACATCTTGCGTAACCGCACGGACGCGGCGATGCTGCACATCGTCAAGCCCACGATACGGATCAATCACTCCTTCCAGACCGCCGCCCCATGTAGCTATATCCACCGCCATCGCATTGATGGTGAAATCGCGCGTCGCCAGGTCCCGCTCGATGGTTTCGCCGCGCAGCCGCGCAAAATCAACGATTTCACGTTCTCCGTCTGTGTCCAAAATCACCCGCGCGACGTCAAAGAACTCGTCCATCAAGAAATATGACGCGCCAATGTCGTCCGCAAACGCGCGCGCCAATGCAGAGGCGCTGCCCTGCACGGTGAGGTCCAGATCGTGCGTTTCACGCGCAAGCAGCGTATCGCGCACTGCGCCGCCGACGAGATACGTCTGCAGTGAACGCGGCTTGAGAAAGGCGCGCAACGGTTCAAGCAAGCTCATTGGACTTGGTCCTCGGTCCCGCCCGGAGCGGCGGTATATAACGAAGGACCGGCTCATCCTTGACGCGTTCGGCGCGGCAGTTCAACAGCGCCTCATGCGCGGTGCAGCCGGAAGCGACCACGCGACCACGCACGATCGCAACCCAACGTCCCGCATATGCTTTCAGATCGGGCGAGGATGTTTTATCCATCTTGTGGGGCTCGCAGATTGTCGGAGTGAAATCAAATTAAAACTATTTTTGAGATACTACGACGCGCGCTCATAGTCACAAATGAGGTCTCTCCGACAACCTGCTAGAGCGCCTTGCGAATCAACTCGGCACATTCGACCGGATAGCGCGCGACGGGCACCCACACCGCATGAAATGCCTTGATCTTTTCTTCCGCCGTCCCTGACCCGCCCTCGATGATCGCACCCGCATGACCCATTCGTTTGCCGGGAGGGGCGGTCTGTCCCGCAATAAAGGCGACAACCGGTTTGGTCACGTTCGTCTTGATATAGGCGGCCGCTTTTTCTTCATCCGAGCCGCCGATCTCGCCAATCAACACAATCGCATGTGTATCCGGGTCCGCTTGAAACAACTCTAAAACCTCGACAAAATTTAGACCACGCACCGGGTCGCCGCCAATGCCGACACAGGTGGATTGCCCATCGCCCTGTTTGGTCAACGCATCCACGACCTCATAGGTCAATGTGCCGCTGCGCGATACCAGCCCCACATGCCCGGGCGCACAAATGTCGCCCGGAATAATGCCTACTTTGGCTTGACCGGGCGAAATCAGTCCGGGACAATTGGGACCAATCAATTTGATGCCGTGGTTGTTGTATTCGTGCTTGACGCGCATCATGTCCTGGACAGGCACGCGCTCGGTGATACACACAACCAGCGGGATGCCCGCAGCGCCCGCTTCCAGCATCGCGTCCGCCGCAAAAGCGGGTGGGACATAAATGACGGAAACATTTGCGCCGGTTGCCTGCACAGCTTGTTCCACCGTATCAAACACGGGCACACCCAGCGACATCTCGCCCCCCCGTCCGGGAGTGACCCCTGCCACCACGTTCGTTCCGTATTCGATTGAATTTTTGGTATGAAATTGGCCCTCGCGTCCCGTGATGCCTTGCACCAGCAGCCGCGTATTCTTGTTAACGAGAATGCTCACCTTGTCACTCCGAAAAGTTGATTAGAGCTCGCGCGCCGTCCGTTGAATCCTGCGTTGAACACGGGCGAGATTTTTTTCTATTTCGCCCGGCGTCACGGTCAGCGTGAAATCGTGCGCGCCGATGCGCTCGCGGACCGTCTTGTCGCCCAACGATACGGCGATTCGTCCCCGCGGGAAAAAGACGAGAAAATCAACGCGATACCGCGAATGTCCCTCACGCACAAACGTCTCGCGCTCGACATGCAGATTATCCGCCTTGAGCGCCTCGTACAATCGTTCGTGTGCGGGCGTCCGCAGATAAAGGTCATTCCACTCGCTCGCCTGAGAGAATTTCTCCCAATTGGTCCAGAGAAAGAGCACGCGGCGACCTCGTTTGGAAACAATCGGCGGTTCTCGCGTCTCCGGCTCACCAAGCTGCAGTTTGAAATACAACTCGCTTGCGCGAACGTGCCCCGGCTCATCGGGAAACAAATCCACGCGTCGCGCCAATTCGTGCCCGCGCACAGTCGCATACGTATCAATGCTCCACCTGCGCGCACCGAACGCGCCCGGCAGGTAAAAAGCAAGATACTGTGCGCCGCTGAAGAACTTTGGCGCGTGTTTTGTGGGAATCCGATACCAGCGTTCGCTCGTCGCGATCTCTAGATCACGCGGGGTGTTGACGAGGGCAACCAAAACGACGTCGTCAGGGTTCATTTATGCTGCGTTGGAGATTATCACCCTTTTGCCGCAAATTCGCTCACAACCTCATACAACACGCGCGTCCCAAAGCCCACATTCTTGACCGAAATCCGCTCGTTGTCGCCGTGTGTGCGCCCCATTTCAGCCATCTCGTCAAACATGGGACAAAAACGGCGTTGGTGCATGAAAGTGGCATAAGCGTATAATCTTGGGTTATGCCAAACCAAAACAAGAAAACACGCTCATGCCAAAAGTCATTATATCGCATTCGGAACTGGAAGACCTACGAACAAGCCCT
>JADZCJ010000053.1 GCA_020851635.1 Anaerolineae bacterium | reverse complement strand
GTTCGCGCCTCACGCGCCGTTATGATACCCCGCAAACACCGCTGGATCGTTTGCTGCAAACCGAATGCGGCGATCCCCAAAAAATTGTCGCACTGCTCAACCAACGTCAAGCCACCGATCCCTTCGTTTTTGCCGCAACGATTCAGCGTAAAGTCGAAAAGATTTGGGAACTTGCCAATTTTAAATAAGTACCGCGTGTCTTTACCAAGATTGGGTAACATTTTCAGATGGCGCGACGATACCGCGTTGGGTAGCTTTTATATATGGCTTGACAGGGCCGCCCAAACGCTTCCGGCTCACCAAACACACTTAAAAAGAGAGGGCGAAAATCGCGTGATTCTCACCCTCCAGCTCTCGTTGCGTGAGTTGGCTACCCGATGAGACCAAACGGTCCCAGAATCAAGCCCAGGACGATCCCAATTACGACGCTGACAATCAGAATCGCCACAAAACCTATGACGCCGATGGCGACCGCTTTGCCGGTCGAGACCTCGGCAGCTTCGCGAATCCCGATCACTGTTGCGATGATGCCCAGGATCCAGCCGATCAACCCCAGACAGGGGATAATCCCCAGCAGGTTAAAGATCGAGGCGAAACCAAACACGCGGAGCATTTCGCCTGTGTTGGTCTTGCCGCCGAGCATATTGCCGACAAACCCCATCACCCACGAACCAACACCCCAGCCGATAAACCCGAGAACGATGGTTTGGATGGCATACATAATGGGGTTTGTCGGACTGATGCCGCCCGGAGTTGCAGGCAGTTGATTACCAATCGTCGAGACGACGATGGCGCCTACGACACCGCTGATCAGAGAAACGACCGCGACGATGATGGCAGCGGTTGAAGTTGCATTCGAGTCTTCCGCGATCTGACGATAAACGGGTGCTTTGAGAGTGAGCACGCCCATGATACGGTCCATTAAAGTATCTCCTTTGCTGAATAGGTGGAATTCGATTGACTGGAAACTCTCTCAGAATCTCCGATTGAAACCGGACGACGGTGCAGCCCAAGGCAAATCCAGTCCGGAGCTGCTCTCCCTCTTCATTTCGAGATAGTTTCTCAGCCGCCGACAAGCGCCGCAACCGTGCCGGCAACGAGCACAACGACCATCGCTGCGCCAAGGTAAATCAGGAAATTGATGATGGCAGCAATGATCGCGGCAACGATCGCGTTCCCTGTCGAAAACTCGGCTGCTTCACGGATACCGATGATGTATCCCACAAGCCGCAGAATCGCGACAACGAAACTGATGGCGCCGACGAGACACAACAGCACGGGGCTGACCAATGCAAGCAGCGTTAGCAGGCTGGCAATCGCAAAGATTTCTACAAAGCCCGTAACGCGCAGCATCTCCTTGGTGTTGGTCTTGCCTCCAAACCAGCGCGCCACAAAGGCGAGGACCCATGCGCTGACAAACCACGCAATCAACGCAAAGACCACAGTCACCAGGGCGGCGACGACGGCATAGAGCAGGTCAGGCGGCAAAAGCGATTGGGGATTGTTGGGATCAAGACGGACAAACCCCGCCGCAAACCCCGAGAGCAGCGCGACAACCGCGACAATGATCCCTGCAGTACGCGTGGCATTGGGGTCATCCGCAATCTCGCGATACGTGGGAGCGCGCAGCATCAACACTCCCATGATACGGTCCATAACGAACGATCTCCTTTCAAAGAGAAAAAAAGATGACGAGCGCCCCATACCGCCGCAACAACATAAAAAAAAAGCGAGTACAAGAACACTCGGAACGTGCAGAGATCGATCCAGCCCTAGGTTCCGTTGACATTTGCCCAAACCAATTGGTATTTCATCGCACGGGCGTTCAATTCAACTTGTTTCACCTCCTTTTCGTGCCGGATAGAGAATAGAATTGCTCCCGCGCAGTTCGACCACACAAACTGCCGCGCTGACGCCCCAAATTATAGCACCGAATGAGACAAATTTTCCTTAAAATATTTCATCTGACCCATTACAAAACGAAAGAAGCGGGGTCCCACTACCCCGCTTCTCCGCCGGTTTCCGCCGCACCATCACTTGCCTGGACACACAGACGCCCGGTGTGTTTCAACGAGTGTAGAGCAAGCGGTTCGAACTTTAGTTTTAATCATCCCCGCTTGCGCAAAAACGCGGGAATATCCAAATCTTCGCGGTCAAACTGCCGCACCGGAAAGTCAATTGTTTTTTTACCCGGCGCCGCAACCACGTTGTCACGCGCGACCCCTGCGCCCGTTCCCGGCATGCGCTTTGCCGCCGCCTGGAACCCTGTCGCAATCACCGTGATCCGCACTTCATCCTTCATTTCCGGACTAATGACCGCGCCAAAAATAAGATTGACCTCGGGGTCTGCCACGCGGCGCACAATCTCCGCCGCCTCATAAACTTCATGCAGGGTCAGGTCCTCGCCGCCCGTCACATTAAACAAGACGCCGCGCGCCCCTTCAATACTCACATCCAAAAGCGGCGACTTGATCGCCATTTCGGCAGCTGCCACGGCGCGATTTTCACCACTGCCGCGCCCAACCGCCATCAACGCCGCGCCGCCTTCGCCCATGATGGTTTTCACATCAGCGAAATCCAGATTGATCAGACCGGGGACGGTGATCAATTCGCTGATGCCCTGAATACCTTGACGCAGCACATCATCAGCCAGGCGGAACGCAGATTGCAGAGACGCTTTTTTGTCCACAATGTCCAGCAAGCGGTCATTTGGAATAATAATCAGCGTATCTACATTGTCTTTGAGACGGTTCAACGCCTCGTCGGCAACCTTTTTGCGTTTTGCGCCCTCGAACATAAAGGGCTTGGTGACAACGCCGATGGTCAAAGAACCCATCTCGCGCGCGAGTTTTGCAATCACCGGCGCGGCGCCCGAACCCGTGCCGCCGCCCATGCCCGCCGTGACAAAAACCATGTCCGCGCCCTTGACCGCGTCGCGGATCTCGTCGGCGGTCTCTTCGGCGGACTTCATCCCGCGTTCGGGGTCGCCGCCCGCGCCGAGACCGCGCGTCAATTTATCGCCGATGCGAATTTTCGCTTGTGCTTGAGAATGAATCAACGCTTGCGCATCCGTGTTGACCGCAATAAAGTCCACGCCGCGAAGCCCTTCGATGATCATTCGATTTACTGCATTTGTCCCGCCACCACCAACACCAACGACCTTGATGGCCGCGAAATTTTCAAAACCGTTAAACACGGGTTCGTTGCGTTTTGGTGGAACCGGCGGGCGGGGTGGATTGAGAGAATTACGCTCCATCGCTAGACCTCATCAACGGACACATTATTGTGTCCACTAGGCGGGACTAGAAATCGTTCTATCTCGGCACAACACCTGTATCTAGGGGAACAAACTACAAAAAACCACTAGATTTAGGTCAAGTGGGGAGATTATAAGCCCCTATTAATACTATGTCAAGACCCAATTTTTGCCACGGCGGCCAGTAGGACCAGCGTAATGACCAGCCGCACAAGCACCGTCCGCCAGGTAAACTCGCTGACGGCGATGCTCGATTTCAGTTTATCCATCGCTATCATTTATTCACCTCTCTCGGGCAACAGGGCGCGTCGCAGCCAGTCTCCCATATTCAGCAGGGGAGCCAACACTCCCTCTTCACTTTTGCGTCGCGCGCGCGCCGCAACTTCGGTCAATTCCAGCGTTTGCAGGTCCGCTTGTTTTACGCCCCAGTGTGCCAACCCCACACCGGTCGCATAGGCCGGGGAACTGACTCGTTCCACCATCCCTTCCATTCGCTGGGGCGTGCCGATGCGCGTTGGCAGACCAACCACTTCACGGGCGAGCGATTTGACGCCGACCAACTGCGCTGCCCCACCGCACAGCACTACTCCGGCAGGCAGCAGCCCGTCATAGCCCGATCGCTTGATTTCCGTCAGCACCAGCGTAAAGATTTCTTCAGCGCGCGCTTGCAAAATCTCCGCCACTTCGCGACGCGAGACCACACGCTTTTCTTCGTCCCCGAACGCGGCGAGTTCGATGATCTCTTCGGGACGCGCATCGTCAACCATCACCGTCCCATATTTCATCTTGATTTCTTCCGCGGCAGCGAACGGAGCGCGCAAGCCGACTGCCAAATCATTAGTCAGATGCATTCCCCCGATCGGCAAAACGACCGTATGCCAGACACTGCCGTCAATAAAAATTGCAATATCGGTCGTCCCGCCGCCAATGTCCACCAGCGCGACGCCGAGGTCTCGTTCCGCGCTCGTCAGCACCGCTTCGCCCGCCGCAATGGGTTCGAGCACCAGCTCGATGACGCGCACGCCCGCCGCTTCGACCGCCTTGTAAAGATTCTGAATCGAGGCGACGGCGCCGGTGACGATGTGCGCTTCCACTTCCAGGCGATAACCCATCATCCCAATCGGGTCGCGGACGCCATCTTGTCCGTCGAGCGAATACCCGCGCGCAATGGCATGGACCACCTCGCGATTGTCGGGCACCGCGATCGCCTGTGCCGCATCCATCGCGCGCTGGACCACATCCTGCGTCACCGCGCGTCCGTGTGGAATTGGCGCCACCCCGCGCGAATTGATGGACGAGATATGCGCGCCCGCAATCCCCACATACGCGCCCTCGATGGACATGTTCGCCATACGTTCCGCTTGTTCCACCGCCAGCGCAATGGACTGCGCCGCCAGTTTCACATCCACGACGACGCCTTTGCGCATGCCCTCGCTGGGCGCCATTCCCACCCCCAACACCCGAATACCATCGTCAACCGCTTCCGCAATCAATGCGACGGTTTTCGTCGTGCCAATATCCAACACCGCGACGGGAATCCCCATAGACCCTCCATTGACGGACGGATAAAGTGAATTTAGAGATGCGCCGACCGTCTCGCCAAACATTTTCCACTATCCAGCTATCGCCTATCCCAAATCATCCATCCTTTGTCTTGCGTCCTTTTCTATCCCGATACACTCGACACCCAACATTGAACTATTGCCCTGCCGTCGTCGTTGTCAAGGGCTTGGCGCTCGCAATCTCTTGATAATACGGCAGCCCACTACCCAAATCAATAAACGCTACCGCGCGCTTGTCCCTTTCCAACTGTGTCGTCACGATCTGAAGCGCCGTCACCTTGTCCTGCATCTGGCTCGAGCTTCCGAAATAGACCAGCCGTCCCTGCTCGTCACGCAATGTCAGCCCGTGTACTTTGGTCCACTCGAAATATTTGGGTGCGCCTTCCCAGACATTAATTAGTGAAACGGCGGCGTTAAAAGCATCCGGGCTGATCCGTTCCCCATACTGGACTGCCTTGCCCTCCGAGTCGCGCACATGCCAGCCGGTCTGCACCATCCCGCGCGGACGCATCGCAATCCCTTCGTCATCCACCCAATAGTTCTTGCCCGACACTTCCCACACAAAAAGCGGTTTGCGCTCTGTCGTGTAAATTTCGAGCGTATTGGGCAGAGTCACATAGACCTGCACATCCTTGAATTCAGGCAGTACCCGCACTGCCGCCTCAACCGAGCGGGGTTCCACAAAAAAGACATTCCAGCCGCGCATTCCCGACACTTGGGCAATCTCTTGACTCGGCACAATTTTGTTGCCAATCACCACGGGTTCGCCCACAAAAAAGATATCCAGGTTGAACATTGCATACAGCGCGCCAATGAGCAGGGCAATCAAAACGCCGGCGGCAAATTTAGGACGGCTCTCCTTCCAATCACGTTGGGTGCGCCATGGATTCAAGACCAGCCGCGGCGCCGCAATGTCAAAGGTGGCGCGCTTGTGTGTCGGCTTTGCTTTTGCTGCCGACTTTTCAGGCGCGCGCGGTTCAACGGGCAGGACTCGCACGCGCGAGGTCGTTGCGCCAACGGCTCTTTTCGCGCGGCGCGCGCGGCGCGGGACAAAGGATTCCGGTTCTTGTTTGCTTCTTGGGCGAATGCTCATGAATCAGTCTCCGGGGTTCGATAACCGAGGAGTGTGTGCATGGGGCAAATTCATAAATTTGCCCGCGTTAGTGCGTAACCCTATTTCGCGCTCTGTCCGAATGCCGTTCTAATGCCAGTTGAATCAACCGATCAACCAACTGGGGATAACTGACGCCGCTCGCTTCCCACATCTTGGGATACATCGAGACCTTGGTGAAACCGGGGATCGTGTTGATTTCATTCACCAGCACCCGCCCATCCCGTTTTTCCATAAAGAAATCCACGCGCGCCATCCCGCTGCAATCAATCGCCTCAAATGCGCGCACGGCAAGGTCTTGGATCGTTCGCGCCTGTTCCGGGGTCAGCTCAGCCGGAACGACCAGGCGCGTGTGGTCGTCCGCATACTTTGCCTCATAATCGTAAAACTCCCGTTCGGGAATCACCTCACCCGGCAGCGATGCCAACGGCGCATCATTGCCCAATACGCTGCATTCCAGCTCGCGCCCCTCGATCGCGCGTTCGACAACCAGTTTGCGGTCATAGAGCGCCGCCGTTGCCAACGCCTGGGTCAATTCGTCCCAATTTCGGGCTTTGGAGATGCCCACGCTCGACCCCATGTTTGCGGGCTTGACAAAGCAAGGATAACGGATGATTGTTTCGATTTCATGAATCGTCTCTTCAGGGTCATGCTCCCAGTGATGACGATACAAGACCAGATATTCTGCGACGGGCAGTCCGGCGTTCCGAAAAATAGCTTTCATCAACGCCTTGTCCATTCCCACCGCGCTCGCCGCCACATTTGCTCCCACATACGGAATAGCCGCAAGTTCCAACAATCCCTGAATCGTTCCGTCCTCACCGTTCGGTCCGTGAATCAATGGAAACACCACATCAACCGATTCATTCAGCGCATTCGTCGTCGTCAACCGGGTCGCATCGTTAGTTGTCAGTGCACTTGAACCGTTGCCTGTCGAACCGTTCATCGCCTTGAGGAGGGGCGATTGCGTCGCGTTGACCAGCTGCTTGAGCGGGTTGCCGCCTGTCAACCATTGTCCCTCCTTTGTGACACCAATCAGGATGGCGTCATACTTGCTCGGGTCGAGCGCGCCGAGCACCGATTGTGCTGATGCGAGCGACACTTCATGCTCGCCCGTCTTGCCTCCAAAGATCAATCCCACCCGAATCTTGTTTCCCATCTGATAAATCGCCATTTCGAGGGACCGCAGCGACCGATAAATCTCGCGCGACTTGCAACCCTCTTGCTCATCCTCGCTGCTCGCCAACGACCTGTATCTCCAACTCCAACTCTATCCCAAATTCTCTATGCACCTGCGCCTGTGTCAGCGCCACCAATTCCAGCAATTCCTTTGCCGTGCCGCCGCCGAGGTTCACAAAAAAATTGGCATGCACCGTCGAGACTTGGACTCGACCCACCTGTTTGCCTTTCAGTCCCGCCGCTTGAATCAACCGCCCTGCAAAGTCGCCGGGCGGATTTTTGAACATGGACCCCACGCTCGGCTCGGTGGGCTGTGTGCGCCGCCGGTGTTCCGTATACCGGTTCATGCGCGCGATGCTGTGAATCGCCTCATCCTGCTCCAGCACAAATTCCGCCCGTATCACCACAAACTCGCCGCCGCGCCGCTTCAAAAGACTGGTTCGGTAATCGTACTCTAGCTCGTCACGCGTCCACCAGCGCGGTCCCGCCTCGAACCCCCGCGCCTCCAGGATTTCGGCGCGCAGCAGATTGTCGCTGATCGAGCCGCCGTGCGCGCCCGCATTCGTCACCACCGCCGCGCCGATAGTCGCGGGCACCCCTATCGCCCACTCTAGCCCGCGCCAGCCGCGCCGCGCCATGCGATTCGCCAACCCCGGCAGTGATCCCCCACTTTCTGCGGTGATTCTCAGGGTGTCGCCGCTGACGTGTTCCTGCTCCAGGTCCATGTGGTTCTCGATCACAAGCCCGCGAATCCCTGCATCGCCGACCAGGATGTTCGAGCCATTGCCCAGTATAAAAATGTCAAGGTGCTGCTTGCGTGCCCACGCCATCGCTTGCAACAGTTCGTCCTGCGAATCTACCCGCACAAAGAAATCAGCCGGTCCGCCGATTCGCAGTGTCGTGTGCCGCGCCAGCGGTTCGTCACGTATGATCTTGCTTTCAAACATCGCGCGGTCAAGCCGTCGAAACGCTGGTCAAACGGGTCAATGCCATGACGGCGCCCAGGATTCCCCACGCAACTGCAAAAACCATATTGGAGGTCAGCAGGTTTGAAAAGGCAAACAACCCCGCAAAAAACGCGCTCAACAGCTGCGATGTCTGCTGCGGCACGACAAACAGGGCGAGCAGCACCGCTTCCAGCAGACCGCGCCAGAATGCCTGGCGACTGTTTAGCCCGCCGCCCATAAAGACCAGAACGAACAAAAAGAGCATCAAGATCCAAAATCCGACCATTGGGTTTTGGATCATCGTGTTGCCTGCGCCCTGCAGCGGACCGATGTTGGTGAACGAGACAATATAAGCTTCGACGCGCAAAACAAAATACAGGATCAGCAGCGTCAAAATGTCATCACCGAGCGAATGACTCTTGAGCGCCCGCACATACATCGCCACCGCGCCTGCCAGCACAAGCAGACCAACCAGCACCGCGACCATCCACATGGGAACCGTAAAGAACGGCGTTGCAATCGCGGGCGCCGCAGGATCAAACTGCACGCCTTCACGAATGCTCTCGGCAACCGAATCAATCCAGGTGTTGAGTCCGTTCACCAGACTGAATGGAAAGTTCTGAGGTGAAAAGAACCCGCTGTCCTGAAAAAAATTCGAAATGACGGGCAGCCACGGCGTCAAAAAGACGGTTGACGTGAGCGCCGCCCACCAAAAGACCCAATTTCGAGACCCAAATACATCACGCATTTTCGTTACCGCTCAAACTGTGCGTCACTCGATTGACGTTCCCCGCCCCCAATGTAATGAGCACATCACCCGAACACAGTTCCTTTCGTAGAATATTTTGTGCCGTGTCGAGTGTTTCAACATACCTGGTGTTGGGCTGCGGCATCGGTAGCTGCCGCATTCGTTCCAGAATCGCGCGGGCGGATAATCCGCCTGCATCCTGCTCGCGCGCCGCGTAAATTTCGGCGATCAATACCATATCCGCTTCCCCAAACGCCCCGGCAAATTCATCCAACAGCGCTCGCGTTCGCGAAAACGTGTGGGGCTGGAATAATGCCCAGATACGTTGCTTTGGAAAACGCATGCGCGCGGCGCTCAGGGTCGCACGAATTTCGGTCGGATGATGCGCATAATCATCCACGAGCGTCGCGCCGTTATAACTCCCAACGATCTGGAACCTGCGCCCCACTCCGCCAAACTGCGCCAGTGTCGCCAGCGTAGTTTCGATGCCTGCTCCTGCCGTGTCTGCCGCAGCGATGGCGGCGAGCGCATTCAGGACGTTGTGTGCGCCCGGCGCCTGGACGGATGCGTTTCCAACAAAGCGGTCTGCCCGGTAGATCGCAAAATCACTGCCGCCGCGCGCGTTGCTCGCCAGACTTGCCGCGCGCCAGTCATTTTCGGCGCGCATTCCATAGCGAATTACCCGCGGTGCGTTCGATTCCGCCAACTCTGACAATCCATGCTCGTCGGCACAAATAATACATACGCCGTCTGCCCGCGTTTGTTTCAGGAACTGCCCAAAGGCGCTTTTATACGCCGCACGGGTCGGAAACAGGTCCGGATGGTCATAATCCACGTTCGTCACCACCGCAATTTTCGGTTCCAGCCCTAAAAAAGCGTGGTCGTATTCATCCGCCTCTATCACAAACCACTTGTTCTCCACATTTTGGGCAACGCGCGCGTTGGTCTGCCAGCCGGGCACAATCCCGCCGACCACCGCAGTCGGGTCCAGCCCCGCGGCTTCCAGCGCCAACGCAATCATTGCCGTCGTCGTCGTTTTGCCATGCGAGCCGGCAACGGCGACCACGTCATGCCCGCGCGTAATCTCGCGCAAAAATTCTCGTCGTTTCAATACCGGAATCTGTTGTAAATGTGCTGCGTTGATTTCCGGGTTGTCGCCGGAGGCGGCAGAAGTAGTGACAATCAGGTCAGCGCCTGCAATGTTTTTTGCGTCGTGGGCAGTAAAGACCGTCGCGCCAAGTCTCACCAACTCGTCTGTGATGGGCGACGGTGCGTTCGGATCGGAACCGCTCACCGCGTCACCGCGCCCCAACATCACGCGCGCCAGCGCCGATAACCCTGCCCCGCCAATCCCAATAAAGTGAATGTGCCGCCGCCGCATCTCAATCAAGCAACATCACTGACGCCTTGCTGCGCATATGTCACGACCAGTTCGCCGATGCGTTTTGCCGCCTCGGGCTGCGCCAGACGCCTCGCCGCTTGTCTCATCTCTTCAAGCCGTCCCTCATCCGACACAAGCCCGAGCACTGTCGGTAAGAATTCAGTTGCCAGCTTGGTTTCCGGCAGCTTGACCGCAGCGCCGTGTCCCGCCAAAAAATCCGCGTTCTTGTCTTGATGCCCTTGCGCAAACGCGCCGGGCACCAGAATACTTGGCGCGCCCACCGCAGGAAATTCGCCCAACGTCGCCGCGCCCGCCCGCGCCACAATCACATCCGCCGTCTTGAGCGCCAGTGGCATGTCCTCTCTCAAATAGCCAAATACACGATAACGCGCCCGCAGCGGCTCCGCCAGTCGCTCGCGTTCGGCCTCCAGTGGTATCTGGTCATCTGCGCCGCAAATATGAATGATTTGCGTTTCGCGCAGCAGCGCGCTCAGGTGGCTCTGCACAGCCGCGTTCAGCGCATGCGCCCCCTGGCTCCCGCCAAACACCGTGACCACAGGGAGCACGGGATCGAGGTTGAAATGCTTGCGTCCGTCGGCGCGCGTCACCCGATAAAATTCCGCGCGCACCGGATATCCGGTCACTGTCGCCCGGCCCGCGGCAAAGTATTTCAGCACGGGCTCGAACGAGACCGCGACCTGCTTGCTCATGCGCCACGTCGCCCGAATCGCCCAGCCCGGTTCCAGGTCCGGCAGCTCGATCACAATCGGAATCTTGCTGCGCCACGCCGCCCACAACACCGGCGCGCTCACATATCCGCCCGTGGCAAGGACAACATCCGGTTTATAAAGTGCAATGTGCTTGGACGCGCTCTGCGATGCCTGCGCCAATTGCGAAACATGGCGCGCTTGTGTCACCGCATCCTTGCTGCGAATGCCACCCACGCGAATCCCGGCAAAAGGAATGCGTAAATCGGCGGCGATCCGTTCTTCCACTCCTTGCGCGCGCCCGATATACAAAACCTCACTCGCCAGGTCCAGTTTTTGATCGGCGGCGAGTTGTTGCAGTACGGCGACGCGGGGATACACGTGTCCGCCGGTCCCCCCCCCCGTAACTAATAGTCGCATTCTTTTTGGTCGCAAGTTGATTTTCTTTGGGCGGCGCGCCGACGATGGTCGGCACGCTCTTGACAACGGCCGGCTTGGGCATGGCGCGCGATATGCTCAACAGCAGCCCAACCCCCGCCAAACACATCACCAGCGAAGAACCACCATACGAAATAAACGGCAGCGGCTGCCCCGTGAACGGAACCAACTGGGTAATGACTGCCATATTGAGCATCGCCTGGAACACCAGCCAGAACGTCACACCTGCCGCAAGCACGCGCCCAAAATCGTCCGGAGCGTTCCGCGCAATGCGGAACCCGCGATACGTCAGCGCGAGAAACAGCCCCACAAGCACGACTGCGCCAATCAGTCCCGTCTCTTCACCCCAAATCGCAAAAATCCCGTCCGAGTGCGCCAGCGGCACATAACCGTATTGTCCGCCGCCTGTGCCGAGACCCTTGCCAAAAACTCCACCCGAAGCCAGCGCGATCAAGGATTGCGCCATCTGCCACGAACCATCGGTCAATTCCTGCAGCGGGTCCACATACAATGTGTTAATGCGCGACATGGCGCGCGCAGACTGTGTCACCACCACGACCGCCGCCGCCCCACCAAATATCGTTGCGCCCAAAAACTGCTTCAAGTCGGCGCCTGCCATAAAAAACATGGTGAACGCCACCCCCGCAATCAACAGCGCGGTGCTGTAATTTGGCTGCAAGATAATCAAACCGGAAATTAACCCGATCAAAATCGAGAACGGGATCAGCCCATACACCAGCCGTTTCAGCTTTTTGCCTTTGGATGCCGCCCAGGCGGCGATATACACAACCGTGACCAGTTTCGCCACCTCGCCGGGCTGAATCGAGGGTCCAAACAACCAGCGCCGCGCACCATTGACCTCTTCTCCAATCATCAGCAGCGCAATCAACAGCGCCACTGTAACAACCATCAGCGGCACGGCAAGGCGCATCAAGATGCGGTAGTCGAGTCGCGCTAGAATCAACATGAGCGTCACGCCAAAGACCAGTATCGCCAGATGTCGCTGGACCAGACTGAATGGGTCGTCGCTCCCCCCCTGCAGGTTCGGTCCCACCGACACACTATAAATCATCAACACCCCGATCAAGACCAGGGCGCCGACCACAATCGCCAGCACATAATCCGCCGGCCGCGTATTTGCGCGCTGCCTCAACCTGTCGCGCAAACTATCCAATAAAGATACTCGAGAAGAGACTTGAACTGCCATAGGTTCAATCCTGTAGTAACGGCTCTAGCCGTCGAGCTTTGTCACAATCTCTCGAAAAACATCCCCTCGCTCAAACTCGTTCGCAAACATCCCAAAACTCGCCGCTCCGGGTGACAAAAGCACCACATCTCCTGGCTGTGCGGACGCCCGCCCGCGTTCGACTGCCTCTTGCATTGTCTCGACGCGGGCAATAATCCGCGACGTGCCTTCCGCTGCCAGCAGTGCCCGCTCGATCTTGGCGGTCGCGGTGCCGTCCAGCAAAATCACCCGTATCTCTGCGCTGACGACCGCCCGTGCAAGCTCCAAATACGGCAGCCCTTTGTCGGACCCGCCTGCAATCAAATAGATCGTCCCACCGTGTCCCGCCAACGTATTCAATGCCGCAATCGTCGCGTCCGGCGCAGTAGCTGTCGTATCGTTAATGAATCGCACCCCGTTCAGTTCGCGGACTTCTTCCAGGCGGTGCGGCACACCCTTGAACGCGCGCAGGGTTTCAGCTACCGTTTCGTCGTCCGCGCCCCACGCTTTGGAAATCGCAATCGCAGCGAGCGCATTCTCGACATTATGCTCTCCCGCAATCATCTCGGCGGCGGAAAGGATCTTGTGCGACCCCGCCTCGTCGCTCCAGACGAGCCAATCGCGGTCCCGGCGCGCGCCCTGCTTGATAGCCCGTGTGCGGCTAAACCAGACCACCTTTCCGATGGCTTTGGGTCGCAGTCGCGTGCAGATGCCATTGTCAAAGTTCAAGACCACCGTATCGTGCGGCTGCTGGTGCAAAAAAATCTGTGCTTTTGCCCACGCATATTCATCCATATCCCGGTAGCGATTCAAATGGTCGGAATATACGTTGGTCAGCGCCGCAATGTGCGGACTGCGTTTCAACTCTTGAAATTCCTCCAGTTGAAACGACGACATTTCCAGCACCACCGGCGTTTCCGCATCAATCGAGTCAATCAACTCGAGCGCCGAGACTCGCAGGTTCCCCGCCACAACCGTTTTCGGGTTCGCCCGTTTCAAAATCGCGCCCGTCATCAACGTCGTCGTCGTCTTGCCCTTGGTGCCCGTAATGCCGACGACCTGCTCCATTCCGCGCGGCAGCAATTCCGTAAACAGTCCCAATTCCATCCGCACCGGCACACCGTGCTCGCGCGCAATCTCCAAATAGCGCGACTCACGCGGGACTCCCGGATTGCGAATAATCAGGTCGGCGTTGACAAAATCGCTCTCCCGGTGCTCGCCCAAAACAAACTCCACCGGTGCGTCGCCCAACTGCTCCAACGACGATTTCAAATCGGCTGAATTTTTAAGGTCCGTGACCGTGACCCGTGCGCCCTGCTTGAGCAGCCACCGCGTCACGCCCAGTCCGCCCCCATGCAGCCCCAACCCCATCACAACAACCCGCTTGCCGCGTAAATCAATCATCCAATATTCGCGTAGCTTGACGTTTCCATCCCCGTTTCGGAAACGATGTTCAATCAGCTGCGCTGTTATAGCAGCGCCAACGCCACACCCAACATCGCCGCGAGCAGCCCGATCAGCCAGAACCGCTGCACCACTTGCGTTTCGCTCCATCCTGACAAAATAAAATGGTAATGGATGGGCGTGAATTTGAAAATGCGTTTGCCCTTGGTGAGTTTGAAATAGCTCACCTGCAAAATCACCGACACCATTTCGGCGACAAAAATAATCCCGATCAACGGAAGCAAGAGCCACTGCCCCGTCATGAGCGCCACGACCGCCAGCGTCGAACCTAGCGCCAGCGAACCGACATCGCCCATAAACAATTCTGCCGGGTGGGCGTTATACCAGAGAAACGCGAGCAGCGCGCCCACCATGATGAAACAAAAGGTCACCAGGTAAATCTGCTGCTGCAAGAACGCAATCACCCCGTACGCCGCAAACCCGAATGCCGTCACCCACCCCGCCAACGAGTCCAACCCATCCGTAAAATTCACGGCATTCGACGTGCCGACAATGATAAAGACCGCGATCGGAATGTAAACCAGCCCCAGATCAATCTTTTGTGGAATTGTCGGGATCGCGACACTGTGAATGTCGAGCGGATAATACAGGATCAGCGCAATCACCGTCGCCAGCGCGGCTTGGACCAGAATCTTGTAGCGCCCCAATAGCCCGACCGCCCCCTTGGCTCCGCCGCGCAGCCCCGTCCAATCGTCATAGGCGCCCAACATTCCATAGCCGATGAGGGTAAACAACGGGACCAGAATCGAACCGCCGATGATCGTTCCCGCATACAAATTGTAAATGTTCAAAACGAGCGTAATCAAGACCACCGGCACGATAATCATGATCCCACCCATCGTGGGCGTGCCCATTTTTACCTGATTTGAGCCGGGTTCTTCGATACGAATCTGCTTGCCAATCCGATTCGCGCGCAGCCAGCGAATGAGCGGCGAACCCCAGATGACGGCGAGCAAAAACGAGAGCGTGCCCAGAGCAAGCGGAACGGACATTATTGGGGCGCTCCGCCGTGCGCATTGGTTTCCAGTGTCAACGCTTGCACGATCTCTTCCATCTGCGCCCCGCGTGAACCCTTGATCAAGACAATGTCCCCTTGTTGTGCCAGCCGTGTAATTTCTGCTGTGGCTTGCTCATTCCCCTGTGCGTAATAAACTTTCGCATGTCCCTGCTGTTGCGCCGCTTGTCCAATCAATGTTCCGAGCGGTCCGACGGCGATAATAATGTCCGCCACTTCGGCAGCGCGGATCCCAACCAGCTGATGTCCTTCCTGCTCAAACGCTCCCAGCTCGCGCATGTCGCCCAGCACGGCAATTTTCCGCCCGCTCATTTCGAGCAGCAGATTCAGCGCAGAAAGCGTCGAGGGCGGGCTGGCATTATACGTATCATCCAAAATCGTAATGCCATTCTTGCCGGGGACTGCAATCAATCGCAACTGCGCCGACACATCCGTCAACCCGTGCAAAATTTCTTCCCACGACAGGTCCTGCACCAATCCGACGGCGGCTGCCGCCAGCGCGGTATGTACGCTGTGTTGTCCCAGCAATGGCACCCGCACATGCAAGTGCGCGTCCCGATAGTGCAGCGCAAACTCCATTCCCTCCAACCCGCGACTCTCTATCTCGTCCGCCCACAAGTCATTCGTCGGCCCTATGCCGAACGTCATCACACGGGCGCGGGTCTGTTCGCGCATCGCCAGGACACGGGGATCATCGCCATTCAGAATCGCCCATCCTTCGGCGGGCAGCGCCTGCGCCAACTCGGCTTTGGCGTTGGCGATATTTTCGATCGTTCCGAGTCGTTCCAGATGAATCGGCGCCACCAGCGTTATGACCCCGATTATGGGTTTGGCGATTTCACATAACGTGGCGATCTCGCCCGCCGCATACATGCCCATCTCTAGAACGGCACGTTCGTGCGTTTCGTTCAGTTCAAATATCGCCAGCGCAAGACCCGTCTCGCTGTTCAAGTTTCCCTGGCTTTTTAAGGTGCGATACCTCTGTTTCAAAACTGCCCAAATCAGCTCTTTGGTGGACGTTTTCCCCACACTGCCCGTCACACCTATCACCTGCACATCCGGAAATTTGCCTCGCCAATACGTCGCAAATTGCTGAAGCGCCCTCAAACTATTTTCGGTCACAAAAAGGAGCGCCGGACCTGACGAGCTATCGCCCGCACCCTGCCGCAGGTCGGGCGTTACGCCGGAATTGGGGTTCGGTTGTAACCCGGCGACATCTATTAAAGTTAGACTGCGGCCGAACCCCAATTCAAGCGCACGCGCGTTTCCCACGATGGCGATTGCGCCGCGCGCCAACGCTTCGCCTATGAATTGATGCCCATCGAGCGCTTCACCCTGTAGCGCAAAAAACACCGAACCCGGTATCACTTGCCGCGAATCAATCGCCACTCGCGTTATGCGTTCCCCAAGGACCGCCGCAACCGATTCACTACTCGATGGTTTGTTTCCTGTTAAGCCGGCATACAAATCACTCAACAACATGAATCTGTCTCTTGCGATTCGCCGTTCCCAATTCCGTTCCGTGTTGCCGCATTCAAATCCTGTCAGCTGATAATGCGATCACCTTGCCATCCAGAGTCACAAGCCCATCGTCCATCGTCGTTCGTCGAACATCCGTTGTCCGTCGTCGCATCCCCGCCAATCCAAACTCGTAGCGCAAATAATTGAGCAGGCGCGCCGTGTCCATCGTCGCATACACAATCTCGTCCGCGGCAAACTCGCACAGCTCGCGCCCGTTCCTTATCACACCTGCCGCTGCCCATTGCAGCCATGTTGGTTTACGTCGTTCAACCCGTTTCGCTTTCGGTTTGTACCCGATTGTCACGCCCGACGATGGTTTGGCGATTGCCATGCCCTCTACTCCCGGTCCGAATTTTTTCATTACTGTGCCAACCGCACGCTGTCCGGCGGCAGACCCGTCAACTGCGCCAGCTGTCGCGCCACATTTGCAAAAATCGGCGATGCTACCTGTGAGCCCCACGGCGATTTGGCGGGGCGGTCAATCTTTACCAGTATCACATATTGCGGATTGTCTGCCGGCAAAAATCCGCCAAAAGAAGCAATTGTCCACTTGGGGTCGTACCCGCCGGGCACAGGAATTTGTGCCGTGCCCGTCTTGCCTGCAATCTTGTAACCTTCGAGGTTCGCCTTGTTTGTGGATTCCTTTCCAATCGAACGGGACAAGATATCAATCACCACTTGGCAAGTTTCGGGTTTCAACACCCGCCGCACAATGCGCGGCGCACGCGGGTCAATCGAACCATCCGGATAAATGATGCGGTCCACAATATAGGGGCGCATCAGATTGCCCCCGTTTGCCACTGCTGAAAGCGCAGTCGCCATCTGAATCGGCGTTGTTGCAATCCCCTGCCCAAAGGAATTTGTGCCCAAATCTGACTCGTACCAGACGCCGTCGCCGGGATTTTTCACTGTGCCCGGAATCTCTCCCGCAAGGTCTATGTGGGTCAACGAGCCAAACCCAAAATCATGCAGATACTCGTAAAAGACACGGGGACCGGTGCTGAGAGCGATCTTGGCTGCAATAACGTTCAGCGATTTCTCCATCGCTGTCACCAGGTCCACGTCGCCGCTTGCCGTGCGGTCAGAATTATAAAAACGTCGCCCGCCGATCACGATCGAACCGGGGTCGTTCATGATCAAGTTCGGCGTAATCTTGCCCGAATCCAACCCCATTGCCAGCGTAAATACTTTGAAGACCGAGCCGGGCTCGTAGGGCAAACTCACCGCGGGATTTCCAAATTGGTCGAGTTTGGTGGTCGAGTAGGTATTCAGGTCCGGTGCGGGAAAACTGGCGAGCGCCAGGATCTTGCCTGTCAGCGGTTCCATGATCAGAATCTGACCGCTGGGCGCCTGAAATTCCGTCAGCCCGTTCACCAGCTCGCGCTCGGCAATATTCTGGATCGCGCTGTTGAGTGTGAGGACGATCGTCGCCCCATCCTGGGCGGGCGACCCCTGCGGCAAATCGAACGGCAATATCTCGTCGCCCAGCGCATCCGATTCGGCGCGAATTTTCCCATCCCGTCCGCGCAGCAAATCGTCGTAATACTGTTCCAGCCCATACGCGCCGATACGACTGGCGCTGGTGAACCCGACGATATGCGCTGCCAGCGAGCCGCCCGGATATCGGCGGTTGGGTTTGGCGACAAAATCAATTGCAGCGATTGTTCCCGCATTCCGCAAGGCAGTCAGCTCGCGCCCCGCGCTCGTCGAAGCATCAAGCGTCAGCATGACGGTGCTTGCGTCGGATGACAGCTGCTCGACCAGTTTCGTTTCGCTTATATTCAGAATCGGCGCCAGAACTTGCGCCTGCTCTTTCGGGTTCTTGATCAGGTTCGGGTGCGCCGCGACTTCGTACGAATAAATGTCGGTCGCCAGCAAAATCCCGTCTGCCGTCAAAATGTCGCCGCGCCGCGCGTATTCCGTGATCGTCCGCTCCCGCAGCGCGCCCGCCGTTTCGTTCAAGTCTTGGTGTCGGACCAGCTGCCAATAGCCGAGCCGCAGCGCAATCACCAATGCCGCTGCCACCAGGACGGTGAACAGCACATAGGTGCGACGCGCAAACTGTGCAGGGGTGAGCGCCGACATATTTATCTCACTTGAGCGTTCGCGCTGTCCGCAAACCCATCCAACCCAAACAACGCCAGCAATTCCTGAAGCGTATCCATCGTGGGGCTAAAGGTTTGAGGTGTGGACGGCACATGCCCCTCCGGCAAAAAGGCGGGCATCAACTCGTTCGGCGAGGGCTGAATCCACGGCATCTTGGCATACACAACCCGTTTCGCCGGACCCAATCCCAGCCGGCGCGCACGCTGTTCGATGGCGGATGGCGACGCCAGCGCGGCAATTTCATAGCGCAGCTGGGCATTCTCGCGCTCGATTTCTTGAATCTCGAGCTGTTTTACCCGCAGATCACGCGCCAGGATGGCGGCGTTGGACGCTTGCGCCAGATAGATCATTGCCACCAAAATAAACACCCCCAACGCCAAAAGCAGAATGCGCGCCGTCGCAAAGGTCGGCATCGAAACCCATCGTAAATACAATCCCTTTTTGAACTTGCGGTACCTCAGACTCACCCGTTCCCGCAAGCGCGCGATTCGCTTTTTCATTTTCTTATCTAACCACCATGATAGCTGATTTCGATGCCATGCCAAATCTTGCTACAAACGTTCTGCCACGCGCAATTTAGCGCTTCGCGCCCGTGGATTCTCCCGCGTCTGCTGATACGACGGTTTGATCGGGTGCTTGGTCAGATTGCGCCAATCACGAGTTGTTTTGAAAAAATTCTTGACAATGCGGTCTTCCAACGAATGAAACGTAATAATCGCCGCGCGTCCGCCCTTGCCAACCACCTGCGCCAACTGCGGCAGGACCACTTCCAGATTATCCAACTCGTGGTTCACCGCAATCCGCAGCGCTTGCAAGGTCCGCGTCGCGGGATGCGTCTTGCCGTGCCGCCCCACCGCCCGCTCGATCACCTCCGCCAACTCTTGCGCCGAGCTAATGGGACGATTCTCTATAATCCGCCGCGCAATTCGTCGTGAAGCATGTTCCTCGCCCAATTTGAATATCAAGTCCGCCAGTTCCTTTTCCTCATACTCGTTCACAATCTCGCTCGCGGTTAGCTCGCTGCGGTTGTCCATCCGCATGTCGAGCGAGTCGCTCAAAAACGAAAAACCGCGTTCGAGGTTTGCGAGCTGCATGGACGAAAGCCCGAGGTCCAGCAGCACACCATCGGCGGGAATAAATTCGTGCGCGGCGGCGACAGTATAGATTTGTGTAAAGTTCGAACGGACCAGAATTACGCGGTCTTGATAGGGAGCGAGTGTTTCTTTGGCAATGTCCAGCGCCTGCGGGTCACCATCCAACCCCAACAATCTTCCGGCTGGCGCCGTCGCCTTGAGGATCGCTTCGGCGTGCCCCCCCGCCCCGAGCGTCCCGTCAATATACGTCCCGTTGACCCTGAGTGCGAGCGCTTGAATAACCTCATCGAGCAAAACAGGGATATGGGATTTCATTTCTCGAACGTCCCACCGGACGTTCATCCGGTTCCATGGCGCGCGCTTGTCCCCGGCGCGCCGCACAAACCCTTTGCTACTTGGAACGAATTCGCTGCAGAGCTTGATTCACCCGTTCGGACATATCGGGAATACTCTTGACCAATTCCTCGTCCCACAGGGTATACTGTGCGGGGCTCCACAACTCGATACGATCGAACGCGCCCACCACCATCACTTCGCCGTTCAAATGCGCAAACTCGCGTAGGTTCAGCGGCAGCGAGACTCTGCCCTGCTTGTCGAGTTCGTCATCGGTTGCCTTGCTGCTAAAAAAGCGCGATAATCCGCGCGCGTCCGCGGCGGTCATTCCAACCGTATTGATTTCATGTAAAAAGGTCTCAAATTTCGCGGCGGGAAAGACCATGAGGCAAGTTTCCATCCCGCGCGTGACGACGACGTGTTGACCCAACTCTTCGCGCCACCGCGCGGGAAGGGTCAAACGCCCCTTGTCGTCAAGATTGTGAGCATATTCGCCAAGAAACATAATCGCGTAGAACAGGCGTTCTGAAATTCCCCACCAGGGACATCATTTGTGGGAGATTTCCACCACTTTCTCCCACTCCGCCCCACTGTGTGCCACATTATTACGTATTTTAGGGGTCATGTCAATAGGTATTCCCCACCTATATCGCTCGCGCGCGCAAAATTTAAGGAATTCCCGTTTTCATGAATCAAATTACCCTCCTCGCGGAACTTCAAGACTTGGATACACGAAGTGACAAGAACGCCGATTTGCGCGATACACTCGAAACAAAACTTGCCGATGTTGCAGCTATGGACGATGCTCGCACTGCCTATGAGCAGGACGCACGCGGCAAGGCGGAACTGGAATCAAAATTGCGCGCCCTCGAACTTGAAACCGGCAGCTTGTCCGACAAGCTCAAGCAGGTCAGTGACCGGCTCTACAGCGGACGCATCACCAATGCCAAGGAACTGGCGGATTTGAACCGGGACGAACAGATGCTCCGGCGTCGTCAGGGCGAATTGGAAGACCAGACCCTCACGCTCATGGAGCAACTCGAAGCCGCGGAACGCGGCGTCAGCGAAAAACAGTCCACCCACGCCAAAATCGCGGCGGAAACCAAAGCCCGCCACGCTCAGGAGCGCCGCCGGCTCGACCAACTCACTGCCGACGACGCCGATATCGAGCTCAAGCGCCAGGCCCTCCGCGCTCAACTCTCTATCGAGGTCTTGCGGACATACGATTACCTCCGTGAAACAAAAAAAGGACGCGCTGTTGTGCGCGTCCATGCTGCTTCGTGCATCGCGTGCGGGACCGCTGTCCCCAGCGGTCTCATCTCTCGTCTCAAACTCGGCAACGAACTCGTTTTCTGCACAAACTGCGAAAGAATCCTCGCCCCTTGACCCCTTCCTTGTCATGCCGACATCATACCCACGCTGTGATGCTTTTTGTCTTGCAGACGAGCGGCAGTTTATTCGCTTCAATTTGGTGGCAGCAGTCTTGCTTGTGCCACTTGCAGCCCAACCCCGCTGACGCGCACCCGCTTGTGCCGCGATGTGGCGCCGCCCACAATCTCGATTTGCGATCGTGAAACGCCCAACGCCCTGGCGAGGAATTTGACCAGCGCTTGGTTGGCGCGTCCTTCTACGGGCGGCGCGTTCAGTCGAATCTTGACCGCGTCATTTTCCACACCCACAATCTCATCCCGTTTTGCGCGCGGAATGACTTTGACGTTGAACGTAACTCTGTCTCTCGATTCTTGAAACATTATTCCCTCTAGCTTTAATGAGCTGACAGATTCTATCACGACAACTCGTAGGAAAACGCGAATCTGCGCGAATTTGGGCTAATTCTGATCTTTATTCGAAATGATTCGCGGGAATTCGCGTTTCCTTGTGTCAGGCAATAAAAGCTACTCGGAATAGAAACGGTCTCACATAGTTTCTTTGCGAAATGGCAGAAACCACAAGGTAAGCCAACGCACGAGCGCCAGCCCTGCAAGCGCCTGCATGCCGCGCGCGTCCGGCACAAATAACCCATACATCAGGGTGTAAACGCCCGCAAAGGCGACATAGCCACCCGCAATCACACACAGAAACAGAACAGGGACTCGCGCTGCCAGACTCGCCAACGCATACATCATCAAAGCAATTTCGAGCAGCGATATGGCGAGCAGGATCAGAAAGATCACTATGCTCGCGTCGGGAATCATGATCAACACGCGCAGCGCCCCGTTCATCTCGGCTGCCAGCAAATAAAAAAGCGCCGCGAGGACCAGCCCCACTGCGCCCGTAATCAAGACGGACCAGCGCGGACTCATCGCGCGCTCGATTGCTCCTTTCGCAACGCGATCGCCTTTTCAATCACCGCCCGCGTCCACGACGGCAAGCCGTAGGAATCCAATTCGCGCGGCGACACCCAATGCGCGTCCATCACATCATCGCCCGCTTTTAGTTGACCACCCAGCCACTCCCCCCAAAAATCAATCAAAACATAATGGTATTTGATGCGCCCCTGCTCATCTCGCTGGATCAAATCCAACACTTCAACCAGACCGCCGAGCTCGCAAGCGCCGCCGCATTCTTCGCCAAATTCGCGCAGCGCCGCTTCGCGCGTCGTCTCGTCCAACTCGACTGCCCCGCCGGGAATGCTCCATTCTCCCCGCCGCGGCTCCTTGCCGCGCCGCACCAACAGCACGGATTCGCCAAGAAAACACACCACGCCAACACCCGGAATCGGAAATGTGGGATATTCGCGTGAACTCATGATCCCTCTGACACCCGAATATCCTTCACCTCCAACTGCAGCCGCGGTTCGTTCTGCCACACTTTGGACGCCAGGTTATAGACGATATCTACCTGTCTGGGCAAAGGCGTGAGCTGGGGTAGTATATCTTTTTGTCGGAACGCAATCGCATCCCACACCACAACCCCATCCGACACGGTCAGCGCGACATGATCAACCCCCACCAACCGCGCCGCTTTGACCATCACATTTTTCGACATAAAGACGGGTTCTCGATTCCCATATCCGAACGGAGCGAGCCGGTCAAGATGTTCCAACAAACGCCAGTTCATGTCGCTCAGCGACGCCTCGGCATCAATTGATAGATTCGGTCTGAGCTCCAGCTGTCCCAGTTCACGCGCCGCGATATGTCTCAGGCGCGTATACAATGCCTCATACTTGGTGTTCTCTACCGTAAAGCCCGCCGCAGCCGCGTGCCCTCCATGCCGCACCAGGAGGTCGGAACACTCGTCCAGCGCCGCCACAATGTTGAATTCAGGAATGCTCCGCGCGCTGCCGCGCATCAACCCTTTGTCCAACTGGTGCGTCATTGCGATCGCGGGACGATAAGCATCCTCTTGGAGTTTGCTGGCAATCAGCCCGATGATGCCCTCGGGAAATTCGGGCGAACCGGCAACCAAAATAAACTCACCCGGCGGCAGCGCCGCAACCATTTCGCGCGCTTTTTGCGTCATCTCGTCCGTCATCTTTTGACGCTCGCGGTTCGTGGATTCCAGTTTCGCTGCCAGGTCTTCTGCTTCGCCGGGATAATGCGTTGTCAGCAGTTTATACGCCGTGCGCGCGTGCTCGATCCGCCCTGCCGCGTTCAGCCGCGGACCGAGAAAAAAACCGATCGTTCCCGCCGTCATGCTCCGGTTCTTGCCTGCCGCTTGCTGCATCATCGCCAGCAGTCCGGGGCGCTCGGTCTTGCTCAAACTTGTCAGCCCATACCGCACCAGCATTCGATTCTCGCCCACAAGGGGCACCAAATCCGCGACCGTGCCCAGCGCAACGAGGTCGAGCAGCTCTAACACGTCAAGTGAATTTGCGTTGGGTAGTGGAGACTGCGCCTGCGCGAGCGCCAGCGCCTGCGCCAATTTAAAGGCGATGCCCACCCCTGCAAATTCTTTGAACGGGTATGCGTCTCCGATTTGTTTCGGGTCAATCACCGCGACCGCGCGCGGCAGTTGGTCTCCGACCGAGTGGTGATCGGTCACGATCATATCCAACCCAAGCGCCGTTCCCTCATCCACTTCGGCAAGCGAACGAATCCCACAATCCACCGTCACCACCACCCGCGCGCCTTTTTCTTTCAGGTCTTTGAGCGCGTCCTCGTTCAACCCATATCCTTCGTTGACACGATGTGGAATATACGGCAATGCCTTGGCGCCGAGCGTTTTCAGCGCCTGGGTCAGCAGCGCGGTCGCACACACTCCATCGGCATCAAAATCACCGTATACGGCAATGGGTTCGTCATCCTGGATCGCGCAACGAATCCGTTCGACTGCGCGAGACATTCCGCTCATCAGAAACGGGTCATCGCCAAAGCGCGCCTCGGGCATTTCCCCGGTCGCGCCAACGAATTGGCTCGCATCCTCGGACGTAGTGATGCCGCGATTATAGAAAATTTGGGCGATCAACGAAGGATAGTCAGGAAAACGCGCCAGAAAGGCAGACGGCGCAGAGGGAGCAACAATCCAACGGCGTTTGGACATAGATTAATGCATTGTAACGAAACATGACTCCAAGTCAAACGAAAAAATGATGAATTCAAGAGACTGCTATGCTACAATCAACCCATGCTCCGCATCGTCTTTATGGGCACGCCCGAGTTTGCCGTGCCCGTGCTTCAGGCGCTCCTCGAACATTACAAAGTGGTCGCCGTCTATACTCGCGCCGACAAACCCGTCGGGCGTGGGAAACAAATAATCGTCTCGCCCGTCAAGAGTTTCGCGCAACAGCACAACCTGCCGCTCGAACAACCGCGTTCGCTTCGCAACGCCGGTGAGCAAGCGCATCTGCGCGAATACAAACCCGATCTGATTGTGGTTGCCGCTTACGGGCTGCTCTTGCCGCAAGGCATTTTGGAGACGCCGCCTTATGGCGCGCTCAACACACACGCCTCCATCCTCCCGCGCTGGCGCGGCGCGTCTCCGATTGCATATGCGATTCTGTCCGGAGATTCGGAATCGGGTGTGACCATCATGAAAATTGACGCGGGACTTGACACGGGCGACATTCTGACCGCGCGTTCGATCCCGATCACCCCCGATGACACGACCGGCACGCTGACCGAGAAACTATCTCAAGTGGGCGCAAAGCTCTTGCTCGAAACAATTCCCGCGTACATCACAGGCAAAATTACGCCCAGACCGCAAGACCACTCGCAGGCAACCATGACCCCGCTCGTTGCCAAAGACGACGGCAAAATCAACTGGGAGAAATCTGCCGCCTATATTGAACGAATGGTGCGCGCCTATCAACCCTGGCCCTCTGCTTTTTCGAGCTATCGGGGCGATCAGCTCAAAGTCCTGCACGCCACAGTCCTCCAAGACGCCGTTCCCGAAGTTCCGGGGACCGTCCTGCAAATCGGACAGGACATCGGCGTCGCAACGGGCAAAGGCGTCCTCGTGCTCAAGCAAGTCCAGCTGGCGGGCAAACGCGCCATGAGCGCCCAAGAATTCTCACGCGGTCAACGCGAATTTGTCGGCAGCCACCTGGAATGATCGGAACATGTGTGAGCGATACCTTGCGCTCGTTCTCATCGTCCCAACTGATACACCCCCAGATTCTCTTCGCCCAATTCGCGCGTCACCGCGCAGCCGGTCGAGTGAATTTGTGTCAGTTCCGCATCCTTGCCCAAATTCGCATACCATGTTGGAAAGAATACGGCATACCGCGCCCCATTTTCGATCATCCACGCTTTGAGTTTTGGCTCCTCTCGAATAAACGGAATTACTTTAGGCGAGACCAGCCCCGCCAGGTCCAGCATTGGATGGTTGTCAAAGTATCCCTGCGCGCCAATGTCGTGCACTGCGAGCAGCGCGCCGGGTGGCAGATTCGCCCGCGTCCATTTCGCCACCGCCACCATTTCGCAATTGACAATTCCCGCCGCTTGCGCGTAAAACGTCGAGCCGCGCAGCAGAAACACAACCAGCAGCGCACCGATCGCCAGCGCCCACGCTCGCCTCATCGCGCGCAGCGAGATGCGCGGCAAGAGCTGCGCGACGCCGACAACGCCAAACACCATTACAAAGGGAATGATGGGCATCATGTAACGCCCAAATTGATATTCGACGGGCAGCCGCCACGCATACAGCGCGGGCAGCGCCACGATCCACATCATCGGCATCAGACGCCGCCATTCGCGCCCACCCAGATATACCCGCATCAGGTAAATCAACCCCGGGATGAGCAGCAATTGCGCGCCGATCATCGGCTGCCGATACATCGTCGCCCAACGCACAAAAAAACTCGTGCCATGCGTCAGTGACGCATACTCGGCGCCTTTGGCATAGAATGTGTTGGGCAAAAGCGTCCCGCCGGTCTGAAGATTGAAAAACAGATACGGGGCAAGAACGATGCCAACGACAATCCCATACACCCCGACGGCGGCGAATCTCTTGCCCACATCAATTCCTTGGCTTGCCCTCGCTCGCTGCGCGATCGCCAAGACCAGACCCAACCCAACCAACCCCGCCAGCACAATTCCTTCCGGTCGCGTCAACGTCAACAATCCCGCTATCACTCCGCCAAATACAAACCCGCGCATTCGAACGTCCCGGTCAAAATCCACCGCCAGGGAACGCTCGACAAGCGCCAGCGCCAGGAATACAAACAACAGAATCTCCATCCCGCTCGCTGCCGCCCATACCATGTGCCATTCCAACGCCACCAGCAGCGGCGCAAACCAATTCACAACGCGCGCGTCATCCGTCAAATGCCGCGCCAATCGCCCTGCCATCCAACCCGATGCCCCGAGCAAGACGACGCCGAGCAGCGCCGTCCAAACGCGAAAATCCATCCCCGGCGCATACCCGGGGCTCAACAATATCGTCCACAACGGCGAGGTCGAGCCGGAACTGGGCTTGCCTGCAAAAAATGAAAACTCGAGACGGGTTCCGAGGTTTCGCGCATAGACCTGATGAATCCATGCGTCATCGAGCGGAAAACCAAACTCACCATTCTGCCAATAGGCAACCAGGATATAAAAAGTGACCGCCAGCCCTGCCGCGACAAAGCAAAAAAGGACAGAGACCCATCTTCTCTGCCCCTCACCCATTTCGTTCCGCCCCGACGTTTTCGATTCGATTGCCATCAAATCCGTTCCAGCAGCAGCGCGCCGCCCAGTGCCATCAAGACCGCCGCGCCGAACGGGATGGCATATTTGATCATCATCTCGCCGAACGACGCCTGCGGCGCGACAAGCAGCACATACCATGGTTTGCTCACCAACCGCCGGGCGCCCACCCTGCCCGCGTTCAGGTCTGCCGGTCTCAATTCGTCAAGCGCGCCTCGCCGCACAATTTCCTGTGCCTGCTCCAAACCTGTGCTCAAGATTTGAGGTTGCTGCGCCCCATACAACTGCGAATTGAGAATGTCCGTCGCGCGCCCGACATCCAGCGAGCCCAACGCCGTCAGCCGAAATGCGGGCATACCGGAATCGTCCAGCCGCACCCCGTTCTCATCCGTCAGAATCGTCGAATATCCATCGCCGTGTGGTGTCACTCCCCACATCTCTTGCGCCGCCACACGAACCACCAGAGCGCCCGCAATCTCTTTGCTATTGTTGAGCACGGGTGCGGCATAGTATGTGGAAAATTCGCCGCGGTCTTTGGCAATCGGCGATACTGCCAGTTGTCCTCCGAGCGCCTCTTGCACAAACTTTCGCGCGCTCACATCACTGTTCCACCCTTCGCGCGTCGCCATGATCACGATACCCTGCGCATCGGTGAGAAACGCCTCGCGCACATCCGTATCCGACGACACCCACGACTGTAGTTCATTGAGCGCGACCGCCGCGCGCTGCGAGCGCGTCTCGGGTGAGGATGCCGCATACGCCCGAATCGAGGGAAACGCGGCGATGGTAAACACCTGCTGCATCCTAAGCTGAATCAAGCGGTCCAACTCGTTCGCCGTGCGCTCCGCGATTTCTTCGAGATCGGGGGCGGGAGGGGGCGACAACGCGACTGCCAGACTCGCCGGGACGACCGCAACGACGAGCAAGAGCAGCAAACGCCATAAAAAAGCTCGACGGGATTTCACCATGTCCGGGCGATTATAGCAGAACGTCAACCCCTACCGCACCCGCTCGTAAATCATGTACTGCCCGAACGCTTTCACTAGACGAAAATCCCCGTCCGCAATAACGTCATCGTACAATTTCCAGTTTCTTCCTGTCGGTCCCACCACCAAATAATCCGGGTCCGCTTGCAGTGCGTCATACTGAACCACCGCCGCCAAGTGCGCCGCACGTTTGTTCAGTTCCAGGTGCAGGGCATCGGGAGGGAAATGATAGTCTCGTTCCAGATACAAGAAAAGGGGGCTTTCATAAGTTTCAATCCTCGAGGTCGGCGCAGTCTTTTTGTTCAAGTACTCGGCAGTGGCAGTGACTTCCAGCCCTTCAGCCGCATCCCAAGTCGCCCACCCAATCGAGAGAGTCAGCGGCAAATAAAACAAGATCAGCAAAAAGGCAAGCCACGCGCCGGCGCTTTGCCGTGTGAATTTGAGCTCTCGCAGCGGCGTCATCATGCGCGCAAACGTGGTCCGCAGGTCAAACCCGGCCGTCAAATCCGAAAACATCAGGGCGGCAAATGGGGCACCAATCAGGACCGCCGGAAAGATATAGCGCGGTATGCCCGCGTGCGCCGCTCCGATGAACCACGCCAGCCACGCTGACGCAAAAACCCATAACCCGATCCGCAAGTCATCCGCGTTGTCTTGCAGCACAAGAAACTGCCTGCCGCGCAGCCGCGAATACACAAAATGGAGCAACCCCAGAATTGTGGGAGTTCCGACCAACAGCGCAAATATCAGTGCGGTCAGCCGAATCTCGCGAGTAAAGACCCAGCCAAAGACAAGGTAAGACTCGGACATCGCTCGTACCGGCATGGTGTGTCCGGTAATCATCCACTGATGAACAACGCCCCACAACCGCCACACCCCAATCGCGCCGAGAGCCACTCCCAAAATCCACAGCGCCATTGAACGCCGCCGATTCAGGAGGTTCAGGAGAACCAGGATCATCAGCGTGATCGCGACAAATGGCATTGGCTGTATTTTCGCAAACAACGCCGTTCCCCAACTCAACGCAGCCAAGCCATAATAGAGCCGCGTATGCAGTCTCGCAAGGAGTAGACATGCAAAACCGCTGAGGATCGCCATAATCATCAGCGGCTCGGCAAACAATTGTCGCGCCATCCACCATGCATTCGCGCGCGGGTGAGGGGCGAGCAAAATTACAAGCACAAGAGCCGCCAGTCCAATACGCAGATCCCACAAACGCATGACCAGCCAAAAAAAGACCGCCAGCGCGCTCAACATCAGCACCGCCGCCGGGACTCGCCCCTGCCATATGCCGACCCCCAAGAGTCTATAAGAGAGTGCAACCGTTGCAACGACCGGAAAGGATGCTGCCAACCCCGGCGGCGCGGGCGCGCCATTCAATTCTCGACCGTAAAAATCCCGCTCTACCCAATTCCGCGCGAGATCAAAGGTCCATCCCTCATCCCAATCCACAGCGGGCGTACTATCCAGAAACACAAACATCCCAATCACTGACAAGACCAGGAATCCAACTACCATCCATTTCCCGAAACATCTAGCCACGCGGAGCCTGGTCCCATGCGTCTCTGTTGGCTGGTGCGCTACGGTGTGTCACATTCCCTTGCCGCGCTGCACGATTCATCATGTATCTGAAATTCATCCCGTCCTCGCTTCGAGCTCCTTCTCGAATGGTAAATAGATCAGAGCGCAAAAATTGAATGCGTAATACAACACGCGCATGCCAAATAGTGCGGGAGCTAACAGCGTGATATCAACCCCAAAATAACCGTACAGGGTGATTGCGGTCACTTCATTCACCCCCAAACCACCAAACGCCTGAATCGGCAACAAGCTGATCAATCGGACTAGGGTGACAGTAAACAAGACTGCCGCGGGCGCAACCGAGATGTGAAATATTTGCATGTTACAAAAGCCAAAGGCAATGTGCAGCAATCCGAGCAACGCGGACCATCCGGTGACAGCCATGCCGACTCGGACCAAATCCGACACGGATATTTCCGCAATCGCAGCAAATGCTCGGTTCAAGTCCTTGACGGGCGACACGTGGTTGAGGTGCATTCTGTATATCAACCACTCTGCCCGCTTGGCTATGCGCTTATGGAAACATAGCACGAGTGCACCAAAGACAAAGAGACTAGTCAATCCTGTCAGGATGCCAATGATAAGCCAATGTAATGGCTGTATCTGCTCCCACACCAACCAACTCGAATACGCCAACGTAATCCACAGAATCACCGCATCCCCTATTCTGGCTGCAACGAGGGAAGCAATGCTTTTTCTCGCACTTACCTTGTGTTTGCCCCGCAACATCCCCACATACGAAACTGCTCCAGCGCCCGAAGCGACCAGGTTTGTGAATAAAGTCTGGATAACGACCAAGCTCAAAAGGCTCGGAAATGGGGGAGCTTTCTCGATCAGCAGCCAATACCGCCGCGCCATGACATAGATATTGGCGCAGAATATTACAAAACTCGCCGCCAACCACAATGGGGCAGCGCCCTGCAGCGCAGTTGCAATTTCTGCAAACGACGTACGCGAGAGCAAAAGCGCCAACAGTCCGAACGCGAGAAATATTTTGACACTGATCCAGAGGCTTGCGCGCGAGAATCGAATTCTCATCAATCGCGCGGACAAAGAGGAACCCAACGAGGAAACATCAAGCATATTGACCGGTATGTAACAAGAGGACACCTTCTCTACGCTGTTTCGTGCAATTCCCGCGTTTGCAGGGCGGCGCTGGCAGGATCGGGGCGCGAAATTCTGCGAAACATCTCCACATACCTGCCCGCCGCATCCTCCCACGCAAACCGCGCCGCCCGCTCACGCGACACTGCGCTCATGCGCCGTGCTACATCACGATGATTTGCCATATAGCGTAAATGGCTTGTCAGCGCCTCCACATCTCCCCAATCAAACAATAATCCGTTGCCATTCTCTTGAACCAATTCGCGCGGTCCCGGCGTGCGCGACACGACCAGGGGTAGTCCTGCCGCCATTGCCTCCAAGGTCGCCACGCTCATGCCTTCGTTGTACGAAGGCAGGCAGAATATATGCGCGTTCGAATAATGAACAGCGATTTCTTCCCGGGGCACATAGCCGACAAAACGGACGCGATTCGAAATGCCCAATGTGCGCGCCTGATGCTCGTTGGCGTCTTGGGCATCTCCCGTGCCGACGAGATCGAGCGTCACCTCCACACCCTCGTCGGTCAATCTCTTCACCGCTTCAAGCAAGTGGTGCTGCCCCTTGCGCTCGATCAGGCGCGCCACGCACAAAATACGCAGCGCACCTTTGTCGGGAATCTCTGCTGGTGAAAAGGCAGCAAGCTCAACTCCATTCGGAACGATCGTAACACCCACTCTTGCATCTACCTGCCGAATCAGATTGGCTTCATCCTCGCATTTGGCGATCACCCGCATTGCATTTCTCCACGTCGCGCGAATCGTGGGTGTCAGGATCGGGTACAACGCGCCGTAACGCTGCTCGAACCCCGGGATATCAGGACCACACGCGCGGACAAAATAACCCAACCCCGTCATCATTTTGAGCGCCAGCGCAACCGCCCCCGCCGGGACGGCGCTCCATGCAAACACAAAATCGTACGGATTAGCGCGATGCAATTTCAACGCATACGGCAGTGCCCGGGCGGCGTATGTCAACAACTCCCGATTCGATGAATGATGCAGGTTTTGATTGTTGACCGGGACAAAATACAGCTGCACGCGTTCTGCAAATTTCTCTTGACCATAATCCTGTCCAAGCGCAGAGGTGACCAGGTCAATTTCCAGATTTGGCACCCGCGCCCAATGCGTCAACAGTGCGCGGTTCACTGTCCCTGTTCCGCCGCCCATGGGCGGGAACTCGTTGTTCAGCATCAGGATTCGCATCACGATTTCCGGATCACCTGTCGTACTACATACATCGGTCGGCGTTTCACCTCCTCAAAAATCCGTCCTACATATTCGCCTATCAACCCAATCGTGATCAGCTGGATCCCCGCGAGGAAAAAAATGGCGACGATGGTCGTAGGAAAACCGGGTGGCGACAGTCCCCAAAAGACTTTTTGAATCGCATATATGATTGCCAGCAGAATGGAAATGATAGACACGCCGATCCCCGCCATCGAAATCACACGCAGCGGCACATAACTGAATGACACCAACCCATCCAACGCCAGCGCAACCAAACGACTGTAGCTGTATTTCGTTGCTCCGCCAAAGCGCGCCGCGCGATCATATTTCAAACCAATCTGCCGCAAACCAACCCAGCTGCGAATCCCGCGCACAAACCGATTGCGTTCCGGCATGTTGACCAGCAGGTCCACCACGCGCCGGTCCATGATGCAAAAATCACCCGCATCGAGCGGAATCTCGATGTTTGCCACTCGCTGCAAAAGCCGGTAGAACGCCGCATAGCAAGTTCGCAAAACCCAACCCTCTTTGCGCTGCCCGCGGATGGCATATACCACATCATTGCCTTCCCGCCATTTGGCGATGAATTGCCCCAACACTTCGGGCGGGTCTTGCAGGTCCGCATCCATTACCACCACGGCGTTTCCGCGCGCCTGGTCCAATCCCGCGCTGATGGCAGCTTGATGTCCGAAATTGCGCGCAAATGCAATGACCGAGACGCGCACGTCGTTCTGTGCCATCCGCGTCAGAATGCCCAGACTGCGGTCGCGGCTCCCGTCGTCCACAAACAGAATCTCGAAATCGGGTTCAACGCTCTCAAGGGCGCGCGTGAGCCGCCCATAGAGTTCTTCCAGGTTCTCTTGCTCGTTGCACACCGGAATCACTACAGACAAGATCGGACGGTTCAATCCGGCTTGCACGGCAGCCGTGTTGGCAAGCGGCGCATTGCCATTCAGCGTCTGTGCCAACGTGCGGCAGAACGCAAGCGCCGCTTCGGCGTCCTGTGTCGGTATCGTTTGCGCCACCTGTGAGGTTGCGTTCCTAAATGAGGGTTCGACAATCACACCCGATTGCATAGGTCACCCCTTGCGCGTGCGAAAAAAAGCGGAGCGCTGGAGAATCGCTCCGCCGCTCCGTCAAATTCTGGCATCAAATCGCCAACGCGTAAATAGGATTCTGGTCAAGCGCGCTCAGTGGACAAAAACCCACCCCACAAACAGCATCATCCACACGGTTTGCAGTAGAAATGAGCCGGCCAGTGCGGGCAGCTGCCACCAGCTCCTGTGCTGCGCGCCGACCAGCAAAAACAGGGGAAATGCCATCAGAACATACCGGGACGTGGCAGTCAGGGGATAGTGCGCCGAGTAGGTTGTGATCACAAAAAGAGGCGGAAGGGCAATTGCTGCCATATAGACTGTCATGGACAGCGGCAGCCGCCGGGCACTCCAAACGGTCCCGCTCAAAAGCAGCAGGGCTGCAAACGAATTGAAAAAACTAATGCCCGCGTCAAAAAGCGATGGTGCGGCAATAACCACTCGCAGTGTCGCGAACAGTGCCTCCCATGGCAGCACTCCCCGGTGCCAGGTTGTTTGTGCCTGCATCCATACGGCAGGCGTGCCAAATTGCACGGTTACCCATGCCAAATGGATCACACTGCCAAGAATGACCAACAAGAGTGGCCAGCTCCTGTAGAGCGAAATTTCCCGCCTGCGATATTGTAAATAAAACTCGACGGCCAACGCCGCCACCAAAACGCCGCCCTGGGGGCGCGTCAACGCAGCCAGCCCGCCAAGAACCCCGGTCCACTCCCACCGTTTTCCGCGCGCACAGAGATACGAACCTAATGCCAGCGCCAGATAGAGTGCATCTGTATAGGCAGCAAACAGATAAAATGCAGTCGGAAACGCCGCCAGAAACAGCAGCGTTCGCCGCGCGGCGGACTCGTCGAACATTTCGCGCCCCAAACGATACAGCAGGATGAAACTTGTCAGAACTGCGATGCTCGAAATCAGCAGTCCCGCCGCGACGACTTGGTTGCCCGTCAGAGGGCTAACTAATCGCATCAACAGCGGATACAGCGGCGCAAACACAATACGCTCATCCGCCGCATATCCTTCCAGGGCAATTTTTGAATACCAGATCGTGTCCCAACGTTGCCAGGGCGCAAGTACCGCGTCCTTCAACGGCTCTATCCCATAATAATGTTTTGTCGCCTCTGCCGAGGGTAAAACAAGCGCGCCTGCAACACTCGCCCACACCAGTGTCCAGACGCGCAGGACCGCAAAAAGAGCGATGGGAAAGGTGTTGTCGCGCGCAAAAGCAATCAAGCGTAACATTACATCGCTGACGTTGCATTTCGCGCAAGCTGCAGTTCCTGCTGTTGAGCTGCCCATTTTTCACGTATCACATACACCAGCGCGGCAAGCGTAACAACCGCCGTCGGTCCCTCCCCAAGCCACAGGTCCGCAGCCGGGAGCGCAAATGCCAGCCACGACAGAATCGTCAACACGACCCACATCCGCCATGACTTGATAAATAGAGTCAACAAGGTGAGGTCATATGAAACAATGACCGGATTCACCAGCAGATTCACAATGCTCAAAATATCAAAATCCTGGCTCCGATACGCCCAAACTACAAGCCCGATGGTCGCCGCGCCCGCCAGCGCAAGCCAAACCGGGGTTGGCAGAAATGAGAGCGCGCCCCATACCGACGGCGCAAATGGCGCGCGCAGGCGTTCACCGCTCACCGCCAACCACCGCTGGACCCAATCCGGCTGGAGCAAAAACGACGCGCTCAGCAGCGCAAACCAGATTCCGCCAAACCACAAAAAGCCGCGTCGCTCATTTTTCCACATACGCCAAAACACAAAGGGCAGCATCAGCCCGATCAACTGCGGTTTGAGGCACAACCACGCCAGCGCAACACCTTGAAGTTTTTGCAGGCGCAGCAGCGCAAACATCGCTAGCATCGGCATCACAATTTGCCCCATCAAAAATGCCAGGATGACCGGCAAAAACAACATCGCAAACAACGCCCGCCGCCGCACAATCGCCACAAAAATCACCAGCTCGATGAGCGTCCACACCACATGAGCGATTTCGAGCGGAAGCGCAGCCAGCGGCAAAAAAAGAATAAAGAACGGATAGGGATGATAGACCCCGAACACGCTGTACGGGTCCTGTCCGTTCATGACCGCCTGCGCGGCGCGATAGAAAACGTCAAAATCGTTGAATGGCATTTCGAGGCGGCTTTGGAAGCTATTTCAAAAAAACTAGCCGATCATCATTTTGAGCCGGTCTCTCGTTGGTTGATCCGAAACAAAGTGACGGGGCGTCCCAATGCATCCGCTGTCATCGCCACAGGTTCGAGCCCCGCTATCGCCGCGTGACCTTGGTACAAAGCGACCATCGTTGCGGGCTTGTCATACTGCAGCACCAGATACTCTGCGTCGTATTGTTTTGCCGCCTGAAAAATCGCATCTACGCTCTCGGTCGGCATATAGATCGAATGTCGCCCCGTGCGGTTCACGAACGATGGCGGGTCAACCGTCATGATCGGCACATCGTCGCGCACGCCAAACGCATCCAGCGCGCGGTCAATTTCGACATATTCCGTATCCCGCGCGTTCCACAACGGCACGGTCGCCCCCTCTCCCGGTAGAATCCACACCCCGCCCGCATACAAAAACAGACTAAAAAAAACAGCGAGGACAACCACGCCCGCGCGAAAAAATCTTTGCGCTTGCGGCACATTCCAGGACTTGCGTCGTTTGCCAACCCATACAATCGCCGCATCCAGACCGGGCGGGACCGCAACCATTCCATAAACGATCAGCGCGGTCGCCGAATGGAACATGCTGCCGTGCGTCGCCGGGAACGTAAACACAAACGCCATTGCCGTCACGAGCAGCGCCAGATAAATGAGCGCGGCTTGCAGTTCCACCCGCTCCCGCATTTTCCAGAATCCGAGTGCAGCGAACGGAGCCAGAAAAATCTGCCAGACGCCAAACAAGAGCACCGACAACACAAAACCCATTGCCTCGAATTTGGACCCAAGAATATTTCCAATGCCCCAGCCCAGATATCGTTCCAACGTCAAACGCGCCGCGTCATAGCTAAAGAATTCGTCGTAATTCAACAAAAACAACGACCGTGCCCCCCCGGGCGCCAGGGGCGAACCGAACGCCAGATAATTACGCAGCAGCCAGGGTCCCAGCACCACCAAGAATCCCATTATCAGCGCGCCCAGCGCCCGCAGGATCGAGACGCGCGGCTCGCGTTTGCGATTCACCCACATCAAGATCGGCGCAACGCCCATGAGCAGTATCGCATCCGTGCGCGCGAGCTGGGACAAACCGACAAAAATCCCCCCGACCAGAAACTGCCCGGGACTGGATTGCATGACCCCCTTTGCCAGAAACAAAAGCGCAAGCCCTGCGGTTACCGCAAAGGGGGTAAAGTTGTCGGGACTGTTCCAGTAAATTGTGTAAAACCCGCTGAACGCCGTCAGCAGCCCCGCCATCCACGCATAATCATCGCGTCCATAGATTCGCCGCGCCAGATAAAACGCAAGCAGCGGCGGCACGAGCGAGAGCAAGATAAAAGGCACTTGCGCCGCGCGATACGAATCTCCAAACAACGTCATCGAAAATCCCGCCAGCATCGCGGGCAGAGGCAGCCAGTACGAATTGCTCGGTTGTGGAATCGGCAGAGGTCCATCCAAATAGTTCCATACAATATCCTGCACAAATCCGCGCCCTTGCGCCAGGTTCTGCCCCACATGCACGGTGTATGATGCGTCCATATACCCCGCGTGTTCCAGTGGCAGCGCGGTCACCAACCGAAGCGCCAACACAATCAATCCCAACCCCGCATAGGGACCCCACTTCAAGCGCGCGCCCTCGACCATCAATTCTCCCTCACCCTGTAGATCACAGCGTCTTTATTCGCAAACACCTTTTGTAGATATTCCGCGCCTGCGGGGTCGAACGCGCCCAATGCCCTTTCTGCCTCTCCATAAAACACATACCTGATCCGGTTCTCGCGCACCCAATGCTTTCGCGCGACATCGTTCGCCGCCTCTGAAAAGAACTTGTCTACCGCGCGCTGCTTGGATTGAAAATGCACCGTCTCGTAGACATGTCCCAGATAAACGCGCGCCCCGCTCCGCAGGGGTAAATAGCTTCCCGTCAGATACGCGCTCAATACCACGTCATCCGCTGCCGCTCGTCCGCGCAGCCAGTCCATCGCCGCCACCTCTCCGCGCGGACGAAAAATCGGATACGGCTGCGCAGCAGTTGCCAATGCCACCGCGCTGATCCATTGATAGACCGACGAAATTGATAAAGTGAGCGCCACAAGCACAACCAACAGCCGTTGAAGCCCCTTCGCGCTATAGTTGGGACGTTTTGCCAAACTGACGAACCAGCGCGCTCTGCCCACCCGCGGCAAAAACACCTCATACAAACCGCATGTCGCCAGAATCGCCAGCGGTATCTGCACGCCCTGCAAAAACCGCCTCTGCGGTCCAAACGGGGCATACACTAAAAAGACAACAACCAACACCCACACCCACAAAAACGCGCGGCGATTGTCGCCCAAGCCATTTCGCCATAGCCCCAATCCGGCAAGAATCAGATACGGCGCAAAGGTCAAAAGATAGTGCAGAGGGTTTGGCGACAGCGTCTGCGATTGCGCCGACCAGACCCACAGCAGTTCAGACGACGCAAGGGCATTCGCATAATATGCCACTACAGGAACGACGGCGGCGATCAACGCTGCCACCCGCAGGGTTTCGCGTGGCAGGAATCTCTTGGCGCGCAGCATCAATAAACCCAGATACCCGGCGAGCACACCGCAGGACAAGAGAACAAAGAACGGGTAGACCAGCGCCACGCCCACATTGGCGCATGCGCCTATTCCCGCCAGCAAAAAGATCTTGCTGCGCGCGTGATTTTCATTCAACAAGCGGACGGCGCACCAAAACAAAATGAGCAGCAAAGCAATCGAAGCGAGATAGTGCGGAAACGTAAGCGCAGAATGAAACAAATGCGCGTCCGCCATTTTCAAATCGGCGGGCGTTGCGCTGGTCGGGTCAAGCGTCTCCCACGGCAATGCCACCCAATCAAACCCAGCTCCCAGTATCGCAAACAAAAAGGCAACCCAGCGCGCCCCTCTTTCCCGCACGAACGCACAGATGAACCCAAACGTCAATCCAAAGGTGACGAGCGTCATGACCGCGCGCGCCACATGCCACATCGCGGTCGCATCCAGCCCCAACACGCGCGCCAGATGTCCCAGCGCAAGATAAAACAAATACAAGTGGGCAGGCGCATCCGGTTCTGAGGTGAATCGCAGCGAATGGCTCCATGAGCCCTCACTACCGCGCTGAATAATCGTAAGGTAATTTGCATCCTCGACGTTCACCAACAAACCGGTATACATCGTTTCTGGCGCTGCCGTCAGATAGCCCAACGTATACGGCAGCTGCAGCGTCGCCATGCACAGCATTGCAATCGCGCCCGCAATCAGCCAATCGCGCACAGGAACCAAAGGGGCATTGTCTCGCGCGCCGGAGCGTGTTACCATTCTTTTCACAATTCTCTCGATGTTTACTTTGGAAACTCGCTCAGAACGACTGCTTGCAACCGGATGATCTTGTGACAAGCGGCGGATTTCGCATCCCTACGGTCTCGCCTTTCATTTGAGATAGTTTCGCGGCGCTGGCTTGCTATGACTACTTTACGGAGCGCCATGACCCGGCGCAATCTCGTCCTCGGCTTGATGCTTGCGTTCGCGCTTGGCGCTCTCGGAGTCGTCCTCTTTACCCTGGGGCGCAATTGGGTTGCCTCTCCCCTGATTGACTATGACGTCTATGTCGAGCGCGGTCTCTCGGCGCGCCGGGGCGTCTTTTTTCCGCCCGAAAAGGAAAATCCTTATCCCCTGCCCACCACTCTCTTTGTTTTTGTGCCCCTCTCTTATCTTCCGCCCTGGTTCAAGATCGTCTGGACAATCGGTCCCTATCTCCTGCTCTTGATGCTCTTTGGCAGAATGGGCATCCTCTGGGTTTTGTATTACCCCATGCTGATTCAAAGCGCAACGGGACAAATGGACGCCTGGCTCTGGGTCCCGCTCATCTGGTTGCTGGACAACCGTAGGCGATGGGCTGGCGTAGGCGCAGTCCTTCTCTTGCTCAAACCACAATTGGCATGGCTGCCCGTCTTGATCGCCCTCATTTTGTGGCTCAAGCACCGTGACCGCGAGAACCTGCTTGTCTTTGGAACCCTTTTTCTCGTCCTCTGGCTCCCTTCCTTTGTCATCCGCCCACTCTGGCTCCTCGAGGTCGTTCATCCCCTCCTGCTGCGCGCCAATGAAAGCATCATCCCCACACGCGGCGCTTCCATTTGGGGTTGGGTCTCGTGGTACGGCGGCTGGCTGCTGTGGTTCGTCCCGTTTGTGCTTGGACTCGCGGCGTATCTCGCCTATCGCACAGCTCGCACAAAACCACTCCACACCGCCCAATGCGTCAACCTGCTCTTGACGCCGGTGCTCTATGCTTCAAACATGGTAATGCTCATCCCGCTTGTCAAAGGCACGCGTAATATTGTTTTGCTGGTCCTGGCTTCCTGGCTTGGCGTGATGCTGGATGGACTCTTTAACGTCTTTGGCGGCGCGTATGTGGTCTTGCCCCTCACCACCTTGTGGCTTTTGACCAATCCGGCGCTCCTCGAACGCCGCACACCGGTCGCTGCAATCTAAGCCACCCACCCCCACGTAAAAAACTGCGCGCACAAATAGAGGTTCAGCGGCGCACACACATACACCACGGCGCGTTCGATCCAACGATTCTTGCTCCAATACGCCAACAGCATGACGAGCGGAAAAAGCGTCAACAAATATCGCGTCATGCTGTTCAACGGCTGAGTATCCACATAGCGCAGCATCACCACCACGATCATCGCCACGCTATAGAGCGCGTACGCCCGCGGCAAGATACGCCACCCGCGCACGACAAGCAAGAGCGCCAGCGTGGTCGCCGCAAGATTCAAGACGTCCGCGACCAGAAATTGACCGGAAGCAATCACCCGAACTGCGTAAAACACATTCTCCCACGGAGGCGCGAGTCGCGCGTTCAACTGCGGTTCGCTCGTCGGCAAAATATTTGTTTCGCCCGCCCACGCGCGCAGCGCGAGATATCCCAAGCCCGCCGCAAACGGAAACACAAACATCAATATCTGCTCCACCGGGACTCTTTTGCCCGCGCGCCAATTTTGCCACGCGCAATATACAAGCGGCGCCAGCAGCGCGATTCCCTGCAAGCGCGCCAGAATGGCAAGAAACACAAACACACCCGCCCACACCCATCGTTCACGCTCCAACATGACAAATACCAAGAGCGACAACAACAAAAAGAGCGACTCGGAATACGCCGTAAAATAGAAAAAGGCGGTCGGCAGCAAAACTGCAAACACAACCGCCCGCCGCGCCGCGCCCGCATCACGCCACCGTTTGGTCAATTGATACAACAGCGCCAGACTCCAGACCAGCGCCATCTGCGAAATCAGCCAACCCGCAAGAAAATTGCGTCCGCCCAACAGCGTCCCCAACGCGCGCTCCATCAGAGGAAACAATGGCGGAAAGTGCGCGTCGCCCGCCGTCGCGCCATACCCTTTTTCGGCAATTGCCTGATACCACAACACATCAAAACGCTGCCAGATGCCAAACCAACCACCTTCCGCGCTCACGCCATGATAGGGAAAAACCTCTTCCGCTGTGATGGTCGAACCGTGCAGCGACGTGCCTGCCAACGCTCCTCCGGTCGCCACCCCCTCACGCAGCGACCAGACGCTCCCGGTCTCGTTATCTGTCACCGCCCCATTTTCGCCGCCGCGAAACGTCAACACGCGCTCGCCCACCTGTCGCGAATACACATACCGTTCGCTCGTGCCCAAATCGAAAGTCGCAAGAATCGGACTGCCAAACAGGTCCAGATTCTGGGTCACGGCAGGCACAAACATCAAAATCAAAACTGTCCACAACGAATACAAGACCCGCGCCATGACAAATACCCCACAAGACCAACGCCACGCGGGATCGAGCGCCCGCCATCGTTCAGCGAGCTGTATAGAGAACGATGACCAGGTCGCCATAATTCGTTTCCTGCACGCGCTCAAACTGTCCATCCAGCCGCGCGAGATTTCCATGAGGTTTCCCCGCGGCTTGCGCTTCTTGAATCGCCGTCCGATAAATCACAAACCACACACGCTCCCGTCCGGCGACCGCCGCCCGGAATTCGGTCGGAAACAATTCCATTGCCTCTTGCGACGCGGGCGCCAGTGTGTCATTGTCCGATTGCGGCGGGTCCGCGAGAAACACCTGCGCGAGCGCCCTGTCGTAGAGATGCATCGGAAAAAACGAAAGCTTATTGTCGTGAACGACAGCATCCCCATTCATCACTTGTGCCCGCAAGAACGCGTCCGCGCCGACATACGGCGCGCGCCGCCATTCCCCAAAAGCGGAATAATAAAAAGGCAGCAGCGCCGCCGCAAGCCCGAACGCGACCACACCCAAGCCAATCTGCAGTTTTCGCGAGGCGCGTGCCACCAACATGCCCAACAGCATCGCATACACCAGTGCCGACACAATCACTGCCCGCGGCACAAACACGGGACGAATCAGATAGGAAAGCGCAAACAGGATCAACGGCGGAATCACCAAAAATGCCGAAACCAGTCCGAGCGCGGGCATTCTTTTCTTTCGAGCCAATCGGACCAACTGCCAGCACGCAAAAATCAAGACCAGCATCGAAACGATCAATGCAAACACAATCAACGACGGCGGCAGAGGCAGATACGTTGTAAACACCAGCGCCATCTGCACCGCATCCACCAATCCGGGCGTCTGCGTCCAAAAGGCGGTCTGAATCTTTTCCAGCTGAGTCGGTACGTAAAACAGCCACGGAACGAACAGAATCGTCCCGAGCAGCTGCCCCGCAATCAGTTCGCCTTGCATGCGCCATGCCTGCCGATACACCGCCGCGCGCAAGACCAAGTAAATGTTCCCCGCCAACAATGTCACAAACGCCAAATTGTGCGCGTACAATGCCAGCGCTGTCCCCACTGCAATAAATGTAATTGCCTTACCGCGATTGTGCGATGCGTCCGGCTCTGCCCCGTTCGACGGTCGAATCCCATTCGTCGGCAATGCCAACACCAATACCCCGTACACATAGATCAATCCCCCCAGAGCCAACAGCGTATACATCCGCAGTTCTTGCGCGTGATAGATCTGGAACGGCATCAACGCCACAAGCAGCGCTGCCCAATTCCCCGCGCCCGCCCCAAACCCGCGTTTGGCGACCGCATATGTCAGCGCAACCACCAACATCGCAAGCGCGACCGAAAGCATCCGCATCGCAAGCGGCGTCTGCCCCATCACGCTCATCCAGCCATAGAGCATCAAGTAATAACCCGGCGGCATCGTATCCGCCGCGGTCCCCCGCGCGATCGCGGCGGGACCCCGTTCCGCCAACAACACGCTGAATGCGTCGTCATACCACAAAGGGCGCGTCTCGATCGCCACCAGACGCAGCGCAAACGCCAACGCGAGAATCGCCGCGATGGGCGCGTATTTCCATCGCAGCCATGTCATGTCGCCAACCCGCGCGGGCGCGCCGCAAACAGCGTCACGATCAAATACACACCCAACGTCAACACTGGCAGGAGCGTCGTCACCACAATTGCTTCCCGGTTCCCTTCGAGCAATCTCAAAAATACAAACCACGGAATCGCCAGCAGCGCCGCCGCGCACAGGATTGTCACGACGGGTGTGCCTTGCGCGCGCCAAACCCCGAACCATGCCATCCACGGCAGCAGCAGCAAAACCTGGTCCGGCGTCCCGATGCGTCCCGCCGCCAGCGTCGTCACCAACGCCACAAAACCCAATGTTGGCTGAAATTCATACCAGGTATAATTGCGCGTGCGCCACGTCACGACGCCCGCCCACATCAGCAGCGCCGCGCTCGCGCCCCAGGTAAAAACCGACGCCCAAACACCCGGCAGGAGCAACGTGAAAAACGTCTCTAGCGGCGGACCTACTGGCGCATACCGCGCATAGTTCCCCAATCCCGCCAAAAAATCGCTCACCCATGTCGGAACGAGCAAAAACGATGAAATGACCAGCAGCCCCAATGTCCCAAACGCGCTCCACACCACCGACCGCTTGCGGTTCCACCATGCCCACATCAGGATCACGGGCAGCAGCAGCACGATTGGTTGTGGCTTGACCGCCGCCAGCGCCAGCAGCACGCCCGCGCTTGTCTCGCGCCCCTCTGCAATCATCAGAATCCCGATTGCCACACAGGCGAACGACACCAACGCGTATTGTCCGAGCATGATCCCGCGCACCGTGGGATAAAAAAGCAATACCCCCAGCAAAACGAACGCGAGCGTGCCGGGTGGCAATGGAATCTGATTCACTTTTGCCAGCGCCAGTGCGCCTGCGACCACACCGACGACCAGCAGCGCCATCCACAATGCTTGTGCCATCGGATACGGCAGCAGCACGAGCGGCGCGGCGATATACGCGGCAAACAGCGGATACGCAAACGCGACCTGGTCCTCGTCAGGTCGCGCGAGTCGTCCATACATCCCCATCTGAATATCGCGCGTCACCGCGTCAGAATAGGGGTTCTGTCCGTTCACAAATAATGCCCGCGCGCCCATCCAGCGCGAATAAAAATCATTCGCCCCCTGCGCCGTCCGCGTCAAGCCGCTGTAAATTCCAAACGCCAGCGCCGCATACAACACAACCAGACCTATTGCCGCCGTAATCCACATCCACACGCGGCGACTCTCCCCTTTTACGACCAGCTCTTTTGCGTAAACGTTATCTGAGGACATAGATCGCATACGGTTCTGTTTCCGGATCGGCGAGGGCGGGCATCCCGCCCCAGCTCGCCAGCTCCAACGCGGCGCCCCCATACACCAGCTGCAAGTGTTTCTGCTCCAATGCCTGCAAGGTTTCCATTTCCACAGCTCCAACGGGGTCATACCCCGATTGCAGCATCCCGTTCAAGCCCTCGCGAAACAACAGTACGTGCGTGAACCCTTGTTGCCGCCACCGCTCGGCGATCACATCGGCATTTCCCTCCGTCAGCGAGGTCAGATGCGCCAGGCGGTCCAAAATCGCGTCGGGTTCCATCGCGCGGTCCACATAATACGAACGCGGCTCCCAGAGCGCGACAATACGCGCGTCCGGCGGCAAATTCGCATTCACCCATTCCGTCATGGCAAAATGCGCGCCCAGATTCCGCGCCAGATATTCCTGCCGCGTCTCGATCCCCGTCAGTATCTCGAACGGACGATTGCGAATCGTCGCCAGCACATTGCTCGCCACATTCAGACCCAATGCCAGCGCAATGACGAGCGAGGCAAATCGCTGCGCCGACAAACGCGCCGTCTGGATCTGCGACAGCCGATTCCACCCCTCCGCCGCAAGGATTGCCAGAATTGGAAACGCGGGAAACAGCAAACGTGTCTGCCACAACAGTTTCGATTGCGCGACCCCAACCAGCCAGAAAGCAAACAACACCGCGACCAGGAACCACATGACGCGGGTCGGCGCGCTTGACGTCGCTTCCGTCCGCTTGAGCAGATTGAACGGCAGCAGTGCGAGCAACAGCGCGCCAATCGTCGCGTCAAACTCGCCGCCCTGGAACCCCATTACCGTCGCCGTCCACGGCACAAACAGCAATTGAAGCGGCTCGTTCAACAGTCCCGTGCCAAAACGCGAATACCATGCCGTGCGCCACGCATCCCAATACAGCCCGCCAAACACAAATGGATACACGGGGTTCCCGACCAGAAAATAATTTCGCACATACCACGGCAGAGCCAGCGCAAAGGCGGCGCCGCCCAACAAAATCGCGTTGCGCCACGCCCGCGCGCTTGGAAATTTCAACCCACCCCGAAACAACACCACAGCCCCCAGCGCAAGCGGCACAAACGATGCCGTATACTTTTCGCCCAGCGCCAGCCCCGCCAACACGCCCGCCAACAAAAAATCGCGCGCCTTGCCCGTTTCCAGCGCCCGCAGCGTCCAAAACAGCGCGGTCAGCGTATACAACATCAATGCCGCGTCGTTGTATGCCCACGTTGCAACGGCAAGCACAGAAGGCGCTCCCACCAACAGAGCTGCCGCGAGCCACCCGATGCGCCATGTAAAATAGCGCGCCGCAAACGCCAGCGCCGCCCCCACGGTCAAAACCAGAAAACTCCAATGAATGACCTGCGCCGCGCTGTCGCTCTTGAGCCCCATCGCCGCAAGAAAAAGCAGTTCGACCAGCGACGGATTGCTCAGCGAAAGATTATCCGGCGGAGTGGCAAAACGTCCCGCTTCCAGCGCCAGCTTGGGAAACACCAAATGATATTGAATCCCATCCCAACCCGTCGGCGGCGTCAGCGCAAACGCCAGCGCCAGCACAAGCGAAAAACCAACAAACAACGCCAGGAGCTGCCCGCCGCGCGTCCCGCGCGGCAGCGCTATCGAACGCGCCTGGATTGCAACGGACCGCACGTCCCGAAATAACGCCAGCGTCCCGCCAACCGTCAGCACCCAAAAGACCGGCGGCTGCACCAGTCCCACAAATCCAAGCGCATAAACCGCGAATGCGATTATTCCATAGCCGACCGCAGTCTGGATCACTAATGCTTCGAGCGCCGAAAGAAACTCGAACGCGCGCAAAACACGATGCCCCAGCGCGCTCGCGAGCACAATCAACAGCGTCACGACGCCCAGATCGCCCAGTGTGCTGACAATCCCCAAAACATTATTCTGATCGAACGGATGGTGAAACAGGTAATACGGGAGGACGACAACAAACATCCACAAAATGGCGAGCAGGACGAGAAACGATTGCCGCGGCGAGTTTTTCATGACCGTGTCATCTCATCACACCTGCGGCGCGGGTTCATAGTCGCGGCGCAACGCATCGAGCGGCGTGCCGCTCAATTGAATCTTGTGGGTATCAATTTGCCCCAACCCCGCCCACGCCATGAACGCCAGAATCTCGATGTTGGCAGGTTCGAACCCCATCACGCGCGCGGCGGTTGCATCCACCGCCAGAAAATCGCTGCCACCAATCAAAACACCACTGGCGACAGGCGTTCCCAACAGCGGACCATCACCCTGCGAACCCACGATTCCATCCACCAGCGCAAACCGGTTGGGCGTCGGCAGCGAGTCCCACAATTCCGCGACAAAGGCATCAATCCCGTGAAAATGGAGGGTGTTCTTTGGAAAGCCGTATTTTGCGCCCGGCACAATCCCAAACAGATTTTTCAAACTCGCCGAAATGCGAGTCCAATGATGCGTCTTGAGTTTGGGCACTGAAATCAGCGCATCCGCTTCCACAACCGTCCGCGCCATAAATAGCGAATCCATTTTGGCATAACCGCCGCGTAAAGGAATTTTCACCAGGTCGTCATAATTCAAGTCCACAAACTCGACATCTTTTTGTTGCAGCAAATCGCGATACCCCGTGTCTATCAAAATCGCGTGCGGGTCTCGCCGAAACGTCACGCCCTCTGCCGCGACGACCGAGCGCACGCCCGCTTCGTCGCGCAGAAAATCAATCAATGCGCCTGTCACCTGGGGCATGGTGTAACACGGGCGCCCCGCCACAAAATCAACAAGGTTCGGCTTGACGACAACCCTCGCGCCCCTCAAATCCGGTCCTTGCGCGTCGCGCCAGATGGCGCGAATCGCCGCGCGAATGTCGGCTTCATAGGAAGGGACCCCCGCAAGCGCGACCCTTGACCCCATCGCAAAACGCGCCGCCTGCCCGCGCGCCATCCAGCGCAGCCATTTATCAAATCCAACATCCTCTGTCTGTTTGAAAATGACCGCGCCGCCCGCGACAATTCCCCCTGCCAGCGTCAACCGCAGCAGCGCCCGCCGCGAAATTCTCATTGTCCCAACCCTGCCATTACCGCCAGCGCCGTCGTAAACACATTCCCGTCAAAACTTCCATCCGCGCTCTCCAGTCTCGCCAGCGCGTCAAATGCGCGTTTCGTTGGCGCACCGGTTTTCTGCCAGCACAGCGCGCGCCAGACCCATTCGAACGCGGTCTGTGTAAAGTCCTCGCGCGCGATATAGTCGCGCGCGCGTCCCGTGCTTGCGTTTTCCACCCTGAACGCGTGCAGCGCCATCAGCGCGAGCGCAGTGCACTCGACCGTCGGCGGCAGCGTTCCCGAAACCATAAACGGATTGCCAATGTTCCACCCGCCGGACGGAATTGCGCGGTCCAAAAGATACTGAATCCCTTCTTGCGCGCGCGGGTGGTCGCGCACACCCAGCGCGTCGAGCGCCAGCAGCGTGAGCGCGGTGGGAAAAACCCAGGCGGCATCACCCGGCTGCCATGCCCATCCGGTAACGCGCGGGTCAATCTTCAAGACCTTCTGAATGCCCTGCACCTGCTTCGGGTCTGTTACCCGGATACCCACAGACTCGAGCAGCCAGGACTGCCCGCGCGCTGTCGCCTCGTTCTCTGCAGTTGCCAGCGCCCACATCGCCCACGCGGTCATCCACCCGCTTTCCTCGTCCACTGCGGCAACCCCCCAACCCCCATCGGCGTGCTGGAGCGACGTGAGAAATCGGCGCGCGTGCTGAACTTGAGCGTCCGATTCTTTGCTCCGGAACAGGGCGAGCATGACGGCGGCGGTTGGTTCCACAAAGGACATACCCCCGCGTTTATAGCCCCATCCGCCATCCGCATTCTGTGATTCACGCAAAAAAACCGGCGCCCGACTCATTGTATGACCCTATCACAAGCCCCAACAGGGCGTCAATAGGCACAGGGGTCTGCCTTTTGGCATTTCCCCATACCACAGTTATAATTTTGCGCGGAGGTTTGTTTGAACAAGTTTTTCAGCGTCCTCGCCGGCTGTCTGATTCTGCTCACCGCGTTTTCAGCATGTGGTTCACTGCCCTTTGTCGGGCAAGAGGAGCCGACTGCAACTCGACGCGCGCCACGACCCACATTTACACCACGAGCCCGCGCCACCCCCACCCAAGAGATTCAACCGACAGAGCAAGTGGCGCCAACCGAGCAACCGGAACCGACAGACGAGCCCGCGCCTCCCACGGAGGTGCCTGTGCCCGCTACAGAAGCGCCGCAGGTCAAGCCCACACGTCCCCCCGCACCGCCACAACCGACCCAGCCCCCGCCACCCGTCGCCACCGCGCCTCCGGCGTTTCAGATCAAGTTTGGCGGCAATTACCTGTGCGACCAACAGGGCGTCTACAAAATCATTATTAATGCAAAGAACGGCAAGACCTTTGCAGGTGGTCAGACCTTTGGCGTCTTTGACCAGGGCGGTCGCTTGTTACAGGACGGCGCAGGCAAGAATTTGATCGGCGTGACGCAAGGTGACATCAACATCTCTATCGGCTCCAACTGCCGCGTAGAATCCGATTTTGTCAATCCAAATTCCTCGAATGGCGAGCTCGATGTCAGCGATGCCGTCCGTCAGGGCAACAATCCGCTGGTCTTGCGCTTTGTAAAATCCGCCGACGACCTCACTCCGATTTCCGATAACTTGTTGATCAATTTCGGAGAGGGCGGACAATACTGGATTTACACAAACACCCAATAAGCGGCGCCTTGCACGCATTGACAATTCTGGTCCAAGCTGCCAAACTATTCCTTTGTATTCGAGGCGTTCATGCGCGCTGACGCAAGAACGCCTTTTTCTATGACCTTGTCTCCCGACCGTTCACTCTCTGCGCTTGATCGCCGGCTCGCTCTCGTGGGCATTATCGTCCTCGGAGTCGTCTTGCGCGTTCTGCAGCTCGATTTCCAACCCTTGTGGTGGGATGAGGGCTACAGCGTGTTCTTTGCCACGCGCGATTTTTCGACCCTGCTCGCGCGCACGGCGGTGGATATTCATCCTCCACTCTATTATGTCCTGCTGCAAGCGTGGCTCGGCGCGGTCGGCTCCGGTCCGCCCACGCTGCGCTTGCTCTCGGTGCTCATCGGCGCGGCTTCCATTCCACTACTCTATCTTGTCGCCCGTGACCTTTTCAACCCGCGCGTCGGGCTTGCCTCCGCATTTCTCCTCGCCATCGCGCCCCTGCCGATCTATTATTCACAGGAACTGCGGATGTATGGATTGGTCATGTTCCTTGCGCTTGCATCGGTCGCGCTCCAGCTCCGCATTCTCGCCACAAGTGGCAAGCCCGGCGTAAACCAATTCGGCTTGTTTGTCGGCTATGTTTTGGTCACCGCGCTCGCCCTCTATACCCAATACTTTGCCGCATTCATCATCGCTGCGGAAATGACGGTCGTCGCCTATCTCGCCTTGCGCGCGCGTTGGCGGATCGAATGGTCCAGGTGGCTGATTGCGTGGGCTGCGATTGGGCTGCTGTATTTGCCCTGGGTGATTTATGCCGGACCCAAATTATTTGTCTATGTCACCGCCAAGGTGGGCATCGAACAATATGCGCGCCTTGATCCGCTCACATATTTGGTTCAGCATCTCGCGGCATTTTCGGTCGGTCATGTGACACAATGGAACTGGTTGACATGGGGCGCAATCGCATTTGCGCTCGTTGCAGTGGTAGGTGTCTTGGCGAGCCGCCAAATGCATTTTGGCGAGGGTAATTCGGTCCTGGCAATCCAGAATTATCTCGCTGGCATCTATTTACTGACGCCGCTTGCGCTCGGTTTTCTCGTCAACCTCGTCTATCCTTTTCATCCCGTGCGTTATGAGCGGCTGTTGTTGTTCGCCGCGCCATTTTTTCTCATCTATGTCGCGTGCGGTCTCGTCGCCCTCTTTGAACGCGAACGCGCGCTTGGCTTGCTCGCCACCGGCGTCATTGTCGCGCTGTGCGCCGCATCCCTTTTCGACTTTTATACCGTGCCGCGCTATCCGGACGAAGACTATCGCCCATTGATCGCGGAAATGTCCCGCACCGCTTCAGAGAATGATCTGGTCTATGGGCTGTACCCCTGGCAGCTCGGTTATCTGGCATCCTATTACGATGGTCCTCCGCTCGCGCTCTACGAGGTGGACGGCGAAGCGTGGACATCTTCGCCGGAACTCATGTCCAATGAACTCGCGCGCCTGCGTGACAGATACCCGCGCGCGTGGATTCTGGCGTACCAGGTTCAAGGGCGCAGACTTGAGGACCGTCTGACGAACGAGTACAGCAACGACTATATGATTCTCGACCGGACCTATGGCAACACGCGATTGGAATACTTTGCGCAGGGCAGTATGACTGATTTCGAACTGATACCTATCGAGATTTCACCCGAGCTCACCCTGCGCATCCAATACGCGGCATTCGAGCCGCCGAACAAGCCAAATCTTGCGCTCGCGCGTGTGCTGTGGCATGCCGCAAACGATCAATACGCGTATTCCCTCCGAGTTGTGGACGAGGCGGGCAACAAGATTGCACAACAGGACGATCTGATTCCCGGCGGCTCGACACCCGTTCGCCGCGCGCTCGCCCTGCCCAAAAATCTCGCGCCCGGGGACTATACATTACAACTGGTCGCATATCTTTCCGCCGATGGTTCGCCCTTGACAATGCCAAACGGCGACCGCGTGATTTCGTTAGCGCATATCACCGTTGCGCCGTGAACCTTGATTTGTGCTAGAATCGCAAGCGGTCCTGCAATCGCGCTCGCAATTCTATCCTGCTTGCATTATTTTTGACCGTACCCATCTCTCGCTTCGCTCTCGGGCACAAGGAGACCACCATGAACCTCCGCGATTATCCCCGTCCCAAGAATGATAACGGCATCGGTTTGCATTTTCGGCTTGACTTGCGTGAAACAACCTCCCGCCCCCTGATTACCGAGGGCGTCGAGTGGCTCTTGTCCATCAATGCCAAATGGACACTGGTCGCGGGCGGTGACTGGGAGCAAATCGCCAAAGCCGCGCGCCTCCTGTGGGACGCAGGCATCATGCCGGTTTGCCGTTTGGTGACCCCCATTGATCGCCCGTTCATAGACTGGGCGGAAGGGGTCAAAACTCTCCACGACCTGGGAATCCCCGCGTATCTGCAGATTTTCAACGAGCCGGGTGATTCGCGCGAGTGGCGGAACGAACAGCCCGATATTCCACAGTTTGCTCAACGGTGGGCGGATGCAGCCGCGCGCGTGTTTCAAGCGGGGGGCTACCCGGGCATGGGCGGCATCCTCGCGTTGGATGAATGGGAAGCGGCATTCAATGCCGTCAAGACGGCGGGCAGCGCCGAGTTGTGGACCAGGGCATGGTTTTGCGTTCACAATTACGGCAGCAATCACCCGCCAAACTATCCCTATGATGAGGTCAATCAAAAGGGCATTCCCGTCACACCCGCCGAATATGCCAAATACCATTTTTCGATGCCGTTGGACGAATTGAACGAGAAACGCGCCCGCGATGCAAACCCCGGCGATACCGTCCACGATGACGACACGACCGTCCTGCGCGTGCTGACGTTCAAAAAGTGGATGGAGGACTCGCTGGGATATTGTCTGCCGATGATTGGCGGCGAGGGCGGCTGGCAGTGGCAGACCGAAGAAGATTTGCGCTATCCCAAACTGCCCGATGAATTTCACGCCGGCTATACCCGCGAAATGTTCGAGTGGTTTCGCACCGGCAAATTGTCCGACGGCACACCCCTGCCGGATGAGCTGTTTTGTGTGACCGCGTGGATTGAGGCGGACGGGCAGGCGGATTCGTGGTGGTTTGGTCCGCTCGGCACCAAGCAAGGGACGATAGACGCGGTCGCGTCAATTCCAACGTTTACGCGCAAATTCAGCTGGGATGAGACGCTACCAACTGAGCCACAACCCATCGTCATTGTGACGCCCCCCGCCGATGAACCTCCAATGGTCGAACAGCCGCCCGTTGTCGAACCACCACCTGTCGTTGAGCCACCCATCGTCGAACCACCTGTGATAGAACAGCCACCCGTGGTTCAACAGCCACCCGTGGTTGAGCCGCCAATTTCCGAACCGGAACCGGCAACGCCGCCCGCGCCCGAGACCCCTGCCAAACCGCTCCCGGCGACGAGTCTGACGTATACTGTTCAACAAGGTGAAACACTTTGGGGTATCGCCAAAAAATTCGGCACGACAGTTGATGCGCTCGTCCAAGCCAACAACATTTCCGACCGCAGCAAAATCCGCGCGGGTCAAAGACTGATCATCCCGCGCTGACCGTCCCCATGAATTTTCCGCGCTCCCCCGGTGACAACGGTATTGGCATGCATCTGGGCTTGGACCTTTCGGCGTCCATGCTCGATCGCTATGTGCCTGTGCTTGAGCAACTCCATGCCAGCTGGTGCTTGATTCCGCATCGCAGTCAGGACGATCTGGGCCGCGCTGCCTACGCGGTTGCCACACGCGGCATCATGCCCATCGCGCGCTGGCTGTGTACTATTGACGAAAACGTCATTGATTTTGCGCGCTATGCTGCTTTTCTGCGCGCGATGAATCTGCCCGCCTATATCCAGATCTTTAACGAGCCGTCCAACCCCCAGGAATGGCGTGATGGCGTCCCCAAGCCCCGCGCCTTTACCGCCCGCTGGTGCGAACATGCCGCGCGCGTCGTCGCCGCCGATGGTTTTCCCGGACTGCAGGTCTTGCATGTTCAAGAACTGGAAGCGGTGCTGCACGAACTCAAACTGCTCAATGCTGCCGGAGTGATCGAACGCATGTGGTTCTGTCCCCATCCATACGGCGGCAATCACCCGCCCGCCTATCCGTACGACGAGCTAAATCAGCGCGATCATCCCGGCGCGACCTTGAATGACGACCCGGACACTATTCTCCAATTTCTGGAATTTGCTCCGGTCTTTGAACGCGAGATCGGTTTCGTCCCGCCCTTTCTCGCGGGCGAAGCCGGCTGGCAGTATGGGGATGCCTCTGACCCGCGTTATCCCGGGATTGACGACGACCATCACGCCGAATATCACGCCGCGTTGTTTGACATGCTCCGGACCAACAAACTGGCGAACGGCGCGCCCCTGCCCGACTTTTGCTATTGCTTTTGTCCGTGGATTCTTTATGGACCCGAAGCGGACGCGTGGTTCAGCACCACTACAGGCATCCGCCAAAAAACAATTGACGCCGTCAAGGCGATCCCGCCGTTTACGCGCGACCGGCCAGCGGCGGGCATCGAGCAAGCGACCGCGACCGCAGCCGCCGCGCCTGCAGCTGCGCCCCGCTCGCCGCTCACGCCGCCCCCCGATGTCCCGCGCCTCCCGCCGGTGCGCCATCTCCTCTTGTTCGGCACAACCGGTCGTGAAAAATGGCATCGCCTCGTCCTCGCGCGCAATTACGCGCGCCGCTTTAATATCGCATTCGCCTTTTCTGTTCAGGATGCGTTTCACGCGCGCCGCGTCACGATCATCGGCGACGCCTCGCAGGTCAGTCTTGAAGACGAAGCCAAACTCAAGGACGCGGGGGTCCGCGTCGAACGCTGGCTGGGCGATCTCAATGCCCTTGAAATCATTCTCAATGACCGCTTTACGCGCAATAGCGAGTTTTGAAAAAAAAAGAACGCCGCGCAACAAACGATTGCGCGGCGTTCTTTTTTTTAACGGACGACTGCACGGTCAATTGAAAACTTCCGGCGCCGGAATAAAGTCGGGCGCGAGGTCAGGCACCGCAGGCGGTGGTGGCGGCGGAGGCAGACGGCGCGCCGTCCAAAGGTTCAGACGTTCGCCAACCGCTTCGACTTTGAAAAAACCCGATGCCTCCAACATGCCGCGATATTCCGTGCGCGTATATACATCGGCGTCCGCGCTTCCGAGCAAAATGTCCAGCGCCCACAGCGGCACCATGCCGGGACCTCGGCGATCATCTTCTTCCATCGCCGCGCGCAGCGCAACCCACCCTCCCATCTTGAGCGAATCATGCACGTTATGCAAGATGCCAATGTTCATCTCGATGCTGTGCGCTTCCGTGATGGTATCCAACATGGCGGCGTCAAATGTGTCTGCCGGCAGCGGCGCCAACCATTCGGCAGCGCTTGCTTCCACGCGCTTGTGCAGTTGCATTCCCTCCACCACCACATTCAAACGCTCCAGATATTGTTGTTCGTCCCGCACGGTCAGTCGCGCGCGCCCGAATTTTTGCAGCAGCGAAAGCATACGCAGACCCGCCTCGATCCCAAACGCCAAAAACTGTAGTTGTGCGTTCGGTTGAAATTCAAGCGCCAGTTCGTCCCATACCGGCGCAAATTCTTGGCGCGCCGCTTCGGGATCGTGCCAGGTCGCCAGCGCCCGCGGCAGCCCGCGATACGTCTCCGCCCACGCATTCAGAGGTTTGTTGGTGCGGACGGCGCGCGCCGTGTTGCCGCGTGCGTCCCATGCCCACTGCGCCAAAAACACCTCGCCCAAATACTCGCGTCCGCCTCTGACCAGATACGTTTCTGCCGTCGGCGACAGGGTATATTCAAAATCCGTGCGTGAGAGATACCCCATATTCGCCAACGCATCGAGAAGCAGGCGCGCCGCGCGTTCGTTCAAGCCGGTCACGCGACAAAACGCGGGCAAGGAATAATTCCCTTCCGCAATCCGCGAAAAAATATCCAGTTCGATCGCCGCCTTCAATGCTGCCGCCTTACGAACGCTCGTCGTCAACTCATCCAGGTCTTTTCTGCCGGTCAGTGGGCGTGCCATGATCTACTCTCCAATTGCAAAATTCAGCTCTCGCGCGCGCGGCGTCCGATCCTCAATCCCCAATCCATTCAACAATCGTCGTTTCGCCTTGTCCGACGCCCACGCATAACGTTGCCAGTCCATAATACGGGCGTTTCTCGTTGGGCGCGCGTCGCGCCATTTCGTGCACCAATGTTGTCATCAAGCGCGCCCCCGAAGCCCCCAGGGGATGTCCCAACGCGACCGCGCCGCCGTTCACATTCGTTATCTCGCGCCGAAACCCCGCATGTTTCATCACGGCAAGCGCCTGCACGGCAAACGCCTCGTTGAGCTCGATCAAGCCAATCGCGTCTATCGTCAAGCCCGCGCGCGCCAGCGCCTTTTGCGTCGCGGGCACCGGACCATACCCCATCGTGCGCGGGTCAATCCCTGCGGCAGCGGATGCGATAATGCGCGCTTGTGGTTTCAGCCCCAACGCGCGCGCCTTGCCCTCGCTCATCAACAGCACAGCCGCCGCGCCGTCATTGATCCCCGACGCATTTCCCGCCGTAACCGAGCCGCCGGCGCGGTAGGCGGGTTTCAACATTGCAAGCTTTTCCGGCGATGTATCGCGGCGCGGGTGCTCGTCCGTATCAACCACCTTCGGCTCACCCTTTTTCTGGGGAATCACAACCGGCACAATCTCTTGCGCGAACTTGCCCGCATCCTGCGCCGCCACCGCGCGCCGGTGCGATTCCAGCGCAAAGGCATCCTGCTCCTGCCGCGTGATTTCTTGCTCCATCGCCGCAATGTTTTCGGCAGTCTCGCCCATGCTCTCCAGGGGAAACAACTGCTTTATTCGCTCGTTGGGAAAACGCCAGCCGAGCGTCGTGTCATATACCGTCAGATTGCCCGTCGGAAAACCGCTCTCGCTTTTCGGCAGGGCAAATGGAGCACGCGTCATGGACTCGACGCCCCCGGCTATAAACACATCGCCCTCACCCGCCTTGATTGCGCGCGCCGCCTGATTGATCGCCGCCAGCCCCGACGCGCACAGGCGATTCACCGTCATCGCCGCGATGTGATGGGGAAATCCTGCCAGCAAGGTCGCCATGCGCGCGACATTGCGATTGTCCTCGCCCGCCTGATTGGCACACCCCAAATACACTTCTTCAACGAGCGCCGAATCAATCCCCCCGCGCTTGACAACCTCTTGCAAGACCAGCGCCGCAAGATCGTCGGGACGCACATCCCTGAGCGCTCCCCCGTGCCGCCCAATCGGCGTCCGTACAGATTCAACAATAACCGCTTGATTCATTTCTACTCTCATTTCATCGCGTCGAAATTATCGTGTGCGAATGCCTGCGCTCCTCCGCCAACAACCATATCACCATATTGCTCGCAAGATTATACGCGGCGCATCCCGGTTGGCAAGACAAGTCGCCGACGACCGTTGACAAAAAAATGCCGCGCACCTTTGCGTGCGCGGCGTCTCATTTGCCTTGATACACCGGGCTTCGTTTCTCCAGAAACGAGCTCAGTCCTTCTTGATGGTCCTGCGTCGCGACTGCAATATTCTGCGCATACGCTTCATAATCGAGCGCGCCCTCCAGGTCGGTGACTAGCGCGCGATTAAACGCGCGTTTGGTCAGCCCGATGCCGCGCGTCGGCGCGTTTGCCAATTGTTTAGCCATCGTCATGGTTGCTTCCATCAATTCGTCGGGCGGAAACACTTTGTTCGCCAATCCCGCCGCAAATGCTTCTTGCGCATCCAACAGCTCGTTCGTCATCGCCATTTCAAGCGCGCGCCCGTAACCAATCAGACGGGGAAGCAGGAACGAGGTGCCCGAGTCGGGAGCCAAACCAATGCCGATAAACGCCATCCGAAATTTCGCATTCTCGGACACATACCGCATGTCACAGGCGCAGCAAATGCCCAGACCCGCGCCCGCCGCCGCGCCATTCACTGCCGCGACAAACGGCTTTTCGATCGTGCGAATCTTGGTCACGATGCGGTTATAACCGTGCAGCAAATGCTCTCGCAGAGTGAACTGTTTGTCCTTTTGCCGCCCTTCCACAAATGTTACCAGGTCCTGTCCCGCGCAAAAATTCTTGCCCGCCCCGGTCAGCACAATCGCGCGAATGGACGCATCCCGCTCGATTTGTTTTAGCGCGTCCAGCGTTTCCGCCGTCATCTCGTCGTCGAACGCGTTCGAGCGGTCGGGGCGATTGAACGTCAACGTCGCGACGCCGCCGTCTACTCCAAACAGTATCTTTTTGTAATCTGCCATTGCTCACCCCACACTCGCCCACAACATATCATCGGACGAGCGTTGAATCGCCTCCATCACCTTGTGTGCCTGCACCGCATCCCGAAACGTGGGCGGTTTCCGCGCGGCTTCCGCGCCGCGCGCCTGCCCAGCCAATCCCGTCGCCAACTCGCACAATGCCCACATCAACGGCTCGCGCGGACGGTCAGGCAGCTCCAGACGACGCGGGATTTCAAGTTTGCCAAAATCGCGCTCGGTGTCGCGCTTGCCCGCAAGACTCCCACTCGTGATTTGCAAGGTTGCTTGCGAGCCGACCAGCGAAATACTCCATGGTTGGTCCTGGCGCGCTCCGGTCATGAAATTCAGAATCGCGGTGCCGCCGCCGCGAAATCTGACCAACGACAAAAACGCATCGTCGGCGGTCGCGGTGAATTTTTCCATCTTGGTCTCGCGTCCCACTTGAACGGGTCGCCGCACTTCGGAAAACAACGTTTCGCGGTCCGAAAAAACCGATTCGACGGGTCCGAGCCACCACTGCAGGGCGTCAATAAAATGCACCGCCACATTTCGCATCACGCCGCCGCCCTTTTTGTCATCCGCCGCCCATCGTCCGTTTAGCCCCCACGGCTGCGCCATCACAAAATTCACGGTGGCGCGCAAAAACTGACCCAGATACTCTTCGTCAATCAATTCCTTGGCATACGCATACGAAGGCAAATAGCGCGTCTGAAAGGCGACCGCGTTTTGAATCTCGCGCTGCCTCGCCGTTTCAACAAGAGCTTGCGCTTCCTGCGAATTCAGCCCGCCCGGCGATTCGACCAGCACAGTTTTATTCGCCAGCATCGCCTTGTTTGCCAGATCGCGCTGGGTTTGCGGCGGCGTGGCGATCGTCACCAGTTGGATTTCTTCGCGTCCCAGAATCTCGGCGGGATTATTCGATGCATACTTGATGCCCGCATTCTTGGCAACCACTTTGGCGCGGTCTCCGTCCGTGTCACAAACGGCGACCACCTCCACATCCTTGATGCGCCGCAGAGCATCAATATGCAATTGTCCCCATGCCAACCCGATCACCGCCGCGCGCAACTCACTCATTCGGGGTCTTGGTCCTGGTCTTGGTCGGTGCGGCGCGGCATATTGTCCTGAATATCCTGCGGCTGATGGCGCACCCACAGGTTCAGCAAATCCCCTTCGGGGAGCGCCTCATATCTTGCCGCCACAATTTCCAGCTGCTTGCGCATCCCGCTCATCGTTGGAAAATCCAACCGAATCGGGCGCTGCGTATGCCAGGCGCGCTGACAGCGTTCCATCAGCATTTGCCCCTTGAGCGAACGCACCTGGCACAATGAAATAAAAAATGGCCGCGAAGAATCAATCAACGAGTACATCCACTCGTCGTTCACCGTCTTGAATTCCGGCGGCGGTCCTTCGACAATGGTAATCAGTTCGGGCTCGGCTTCCATGCGCGCTCTTTTATTTCCCTTTCCACTCCGGCTTGCGCTTTTCGACAAACGCGGTCAAACCTTCGTGCCCATCTATCGTGCCAAACAAAAAGTAAAACAATTTCCGTTCATAGTCCATTCCGTCGCTCAGCGACGACTCGAATGCCTTGTTGACCGCCTCTTTGGCAAGGCGCGCCGCAATCGGCGCTTTGGACGCAATTTCAAGCGCCAGGTTTTTCGCCTCATCCAGATACACTTCGGTTGGCAAGACCCGCGCAACGAGTCCGCGCGCTTCGGCTTCCCGCGCCGTCATTGGCTTGCCCGTCAAAACCATTTCCATCGCTTTGGACTTGCCAACCGCCCGCGTGAGCCGCTGAGTGCCGCCCGCGCCGGGAATCACACCCAGATTGATCTCGGGCTGGGCAAATTGCGCGCTCTCGGACGCGACAATCAAATCGCACGCCATCGCCAACTCACAACCGCCGCCAAACGCAAACCCACTCACGGCGGCAATGACGGGTTTCGTGATCTTTTTAATCCGGTCCCAATACGCGATCCAATTGCGCTCCAACATCTCGACCGCCGTGGCGCTCGCCATATCTCTGATATCCGCGCCCGCGCCAAACGCCCGCTCGTTGCCCGTCACGATGAGACAGCGTATCGCGGGATCGTCGTCCAGTTCCGCGAGCGCATCGGTGATCTCTTGCATCACGCGGCTGTTGAGCGCATTCAGCTGCTGGGGCCGGTTGATTTGCACAACCGCAATGGGTTCCTGGCGATGTATCAGAATAAACTCGTATGCCATTTCTTGTCGTTTCCGGTCCTTTGTCATTCGTCGCGTCAAGTGAACAATTCTATCGCACCTTGGTGCGGGCGCAAAAGCGTCCCCAACAAGCCGTTCGGCGACGCAGCAGCATCCTCTGCCACCTGCGCCCGCAGCTCTTGAAACGCCGGATGTGTTCGCGCAAATCCCAGCATCAAATCATGCGTGGGCAACCCCACAAGCAACTCACCGCCAACGCGCGCCTGCCACTCTTGCATCCGTTCGGACAACAGGACGCGCGCCGCCGCATTCGGCGAATGGTCCATCAGCAGTGTTTCCTCACCCTCGCCGCGCGTCAAATATGGAGCATTGACCGCAAGACGCGCGAGATTTTCTTGCGCGGCATCGAACGCGCTTTGCGAATCAATCTCCCAGACGGAAATCATTTCCACCTGCACGTATTCCAATTCCTCGCCGCGGTCTATCACCAGCCCCTCACCTACATCGTCCGCAAGCGCGCGTATCACCAGCCGCAGCCCGTCCTCGCGCCTGTCCATCCACTGCCGCGCGGTCATCAAACGCGGCAACAGCAGCTCGCGCACCGCGGCGAAGTTCTCATTGCCCGCGCGTTCCACATTCTCGCCGTTCACCAGGTTGTCAATATACAGGTCAATGATCGGAGACACTGCCTCGGGATTGGTCCGATAGCGCGCATAAGCTCGCTCCAATTGTGCCGTCGTATCCTTCCCCCGCACTCGGAGCGAGAGCGCCAGTCCCTTGCCGCCGATGATTTCCACATGTTCGATTGCACGCAGCCGCGAGACGACGAGCGTCGAAAACATTTCGGCGCTCATCGGGGGGATTGCGCGGTCGTCCGGGTCCCAATTCATCATTTTTCAGGCGCCGCCAGCCGCAAATAGTCCGACACTCGCCCATCACCGATACAATACACATCTGCCACCGTTTCCGAGACCCTGTCAGCAATGTCACCAAACATTTCGAGCAGGTCCGTAAAATCCGTCTGGGCGGAAATCCGGTACCAGCGACCGCCCGTCACCGCCGCCATCTCTTTAAAGTATTTTTCGGGCGTCGAGACGACAAAAGTGAGTATCTCCCTGTCCACAAGCTGCTCGATAATATCGCTCGCCTTGACCTGCCGGGTTTGCAGCGCCGGCTCATCCGTGATCAACAGCGCCACCTTGACCACATTGTCGCGGAAATCCATCCCCATCGCCTTTTGCAGTGCCTCTAGCGAAGATTCGCCCCGGTTTGCCCCGCCGCTGAAACGCGGAATTTTCTGCAAACTCTGTTTGGTCGTCTCAATATTGCGCGTAAAACCCGTCGCCACGATCTTGTCACTTTTGACGTTCAAATCGCCAAACGCCACAATCGCAATCCTCGAGTCCATTTGCAGCCAACCAAAACGGTCCACAAATTTCGTCGCAGTCTGCAGCAGACTCTTGATCTTGTCGGACATCGAGCCGGTCGTGTCAATCACAAACACCAGGTCCACACTCTTGCCGCGTGTCGCCAGCAGTGTCTCTTGAGTGATCGGACGGTCCACCCGCGCCAGTCCTTTGGACTCGTTCTTGCCGCTGCTCAACAGATTTCCAAAAAGTTTCTTGCCTGTCTTGCCCATGTCTTGTGCTCCTTGCCTCAAACGCGCTTGCGCAATCTTGTTCGGCTCACCCATCAAAAATGCGTGGGCACATTTCTTTTACGTGTTTCATGTCGCGTTCGTAACACCTCGCGCAATTCGTTCCGCCAGTGCCACAGCAAACTCAGCTCGCCGGCAAACATCGCGAGAGCCGCCGCCAGCAGCGCCGGCGCGCTCAAATACATTCCGGTGAATACAAGCGCCGCCAAAAACAAGAGATGAATGACAAACCGCACCAACAACAGCCAATGGTCCGCGCGTTCACGGACCGTGCGTTTTTCAGACAGCGCCCGCCACATCACGCCGACAAATACGGCGAGCGTGACCGCAAAAATAATCCACACGTTGTTGTTGTATGCCTGTCCCGTATCCGCAATCAAGGGCAGCGCCGCTGTATTCTCGATGGCGACAAACAGCGCCAGCGCCGCAATCAAGCCGCCAAACGCCTGCAAGGGGACCAACCACTGCCGCGACCAGCCGCGCACCGTTCCTTCCGACTGTCGCGCCCGCACAATCCGCGTAAAAAAAGAAAACCAGAATGCGACAAAAAGCCAGGCAAAGAAATTTCCCCAGGGCACTCCGAACCAACCCTCATCCGCCCGAATCGTCCAGGTCCACAATCCGAGTCGTATCGCCACCGCGTCAATCGCCAAATCCAGCACAATCGCCCATATTGCATCCGACATTGGCGCGGGCAGCCCCCGCACCAACCAACGCGCTCTAGCTGCCGCGCTTTTTGCGCTTGACGTTTCACGTTTCTCGTCAACCGTCGCTCTGTCCGCCGCTCTCGAGCTCCCCTCCCCCACATCTCTGATGCCCAGCGCATCCGTAATATTCATCGCCCCTGCGATAATCATCGCCCACGTCAGCGCAATCGCGATGGGCACGTCGCCGAGCAAAACCCAGTTCGGGTTATAGCGATACGTCCCAAACAAAAAAATATCGCCCTGTTCGAGGAGCAAACCAAAGAGGAACGCGGTTACGAGTTCAAGAAACCGCGCCCGCGAATGTCTCCACGCCCTCACTGCCGTGATTGCAAACGTGACCACCACGCCCAACTGCAATAGCGCATACAAAAGCGCGGGCTGTAACAAAAACTCCAATCGCGATGCTCCGATTCCTACTCGGTCTTGCGAAAATACGCATAATTCATTTCGATAAAGTGCCGCCACTGTTCGGGCACCTGATTTTCGGGAAAAATCGCGCTCACGGGACACTCGGGCACACACGCGCCACAGTCAATACATTCATCCGGGTTGATAAACAACATATTGTCCTCTTCGCCGCCGTGAATACAGTCCACGGGACACACGGCAACGCACGAGGCATCTTTAACATCTATACACGGCTCGGCAATGATATACGCCATACATTTTCCTTTTCTATGCGTTCGGGCTCTCCCTGCCCAACAGCCTTTGAATTGATTCGATTTCCGCGCTGCTCAAACCGCGAATTTCCCCCAGCAACATCAGTGCATCCGGCTCCTTTTCTTGAAACAACCATTCACTGTGAAACCAAAATCCGCGGATTACCCGAGATTGAAATCTGCCCTTTTCGTCCGCCACGATCGGCTGATAACTCCCATTCTCATCCAACCCATAATAATCCACGCGCTGCTTGCCCGGGCGTGAATCAATAATCAGGTATTCGCGCACCCCCGACTCTTGATACTCGTAAAACTTGTCAGCGCGGTCGCGCGTTACACTCGTATCCGAAATGACCTCAACGACCAAATCGGCGGGTCCCTCCAAATACATTGGCTTGATTCTGTCCGCATGCTCTGTCGCCACATACAGCAAATCAGGTTCGCGTACCACCCCCCCCCGGCGCCGCGCGCATCGAGTACGGCGCGGTCAACACTGTGCCTAAATTCAACAGGCGCAAATAGAGCCCGAGTAGCGTATTCAGCAAGCTGACAATCAGCTGATGTCGGAGCGATGCGGGCATAAAGACTGTCACTTCCCCGTTCACCCATTCCGCATGAATATCCTCGTGATCCCACGCCAAAAACTCCTCTGCAGTCATGAGCACCTGTAACTCTCGCTGAAATCGTTCATCCAAATTGACGGGTGTCAACATACGACCCTCCAATTCTTTTGGCTGTCACCCTGACTCAACCCGTGAATCTGGGGCATGAGAACCAACTTGAGCTTGTGCCGGGTGGATTCGCGGCAGTTCCATATCCTTTAGCTCACCAATCCCTTCCGGACCGGCATCCCGCACCTTCCACCAGACGAGACTCGCCTCTCGAATCAACCGCGTCACATCCACTCCATAACAGGATGGTTCGTACGGTTTCAAATACTTGATTCCGCGCCCCAAAACCTTTGTCGCGCCATTGTAATTGCTCCTGGTCAGGTGATAAAACCCGACGCCCACCTGCAAGATCCCTTTGTACAGGTTACGGATCGTCGTGTCCTTTTCGGCGCGCCACACCAATTCCAGCGTCTCGTGCTGCTCCCAAAATTCACCCCGATTAAACTGCTCGAACGCAAAAAGCATTTCGGGCGTCGGCGCGCGCCCACAGCAATCACGGGTAGGCGAGTCACGCCCGGAGATAACGGCGGGAATTTCCTGATCGCCCATTACGCCGGCTCTCCGCGCTCGATTTTGACGTATGACAGTTCCATCCACTCGCGCATCGGCACCGGCACTCGCTGAAATGAAAATTCCTTGCCCGGACCCATCGTCGTCGCGTTATTGTCTATCCATGCCACAAAACCCAGCGGCACAGTCGGCGGATTCTTGGCGCGAAATTTTTCCTGCGCATCCACCCAAAACACCGCTTCCTTGACGCCCCACTCGATTTTGTACTCGTGCCACTGGGTCATGTCAATCTCGTCGAGCAGCTGCTCCTCTGCGCCCATCAATTTCTCCGCCGCCGAAAAGATGACCTTGTCCATTCCCGGCATCTTGAACAACGCATTGCCCAATGCCATCATCACCGCATCGCGCTTGCCGCCGTTCAAAAAACCTGCGCGCAGTCCATGCCCGCGCATACCCCGCACAAACGACATGTCGCTCTGCCGTGACGCATAGAAAAACCACAGCGCATTGGGAGGAGCTTGCACATTGCCCGACCAGTCGAACGGGTCATTCCAAAAACCAAAACCCGCCGTTCCAAGCAATTCTCCCGCCGGGTGGCTGAATCGCGCGCGGACCGTCAAGGTCAACGGCGGAGTCCATCGCAAGTCCCAACGCGGCGCGGTCCGATGATCGTCAATCTCGGCATCCGACAATTCATTCGCCACCGCGCCGTCAACCACCAGCCGCGCAATCCCCGGCGACAACTCGATGGCGCTGTTCCCAACAGCAAAGCGCACCCAATGCGGATGGAATTGCTCTATAAAACGGTCCTCGATCAAATCATCAGTTCGAATCATCAGTCATCCGCGTCCGCAGGGGTGGTCCATTGAATGCCCCCGCACCGGCGTTAACCGCCGCCCACGACCGTTAAACATCTCTACACCGTCAGCACGATCTTGCCAAACTGTTCATTTTTCGCCAGCCGTTCATGCGCTTCCGCAGCGCTCTCCAGCGGCATGACCACGTCCACCACCGGTTTGAACTTGCGTTGAAACACCAGCTTCATCACATCCATAAACTCGCCCTGGTTCGACATGGTCGTTCCGATGATTTCCAGCTGTTTCCAGAAAATCAGGCGAATCTCTTCGGCGGGGTTTGGACCTGTCGTCGCGCCATAGGTGACCAAACGTCCGCCCTTGCGCAGCGCGCGCAACGATTTCAGCCAGGTTGCCTCGCCCACCGAATCCACAACCAGGTCTGCGCCGCGCTTGTTGGTCATCCGAAACACTTGTTTTTCCCACTCACTTGTCGTGTAATTGATCAACACGTCTGCGCCCAGTTCTTGTGCGCGTCCCAGTTTTTCGTCGCTGTGTGAGGTCGCAAAAACCCGCGCCCCCGCGTACTTGGCAATCTGAATCGCGGCGGTCGAGACCCCGCTGCCCGCCCCCAGAACGACCACATCTTCACCCGCTTTCAAACGCCCGCGCGTAATCAACGCCCGCCATGCCGTTAGAAATGCCAGGGGCATGGCGCAAATGTCCACATAATCAAAATCATCGGGAATCGCAAGCACATTTCGCTGCGGCACTTGGATATACTCGGCGTATCCGCCGGGCAGATGCTCGCCATAGATCTTGAAATTGATACACAACGATTCCTCGCCGCGCTTGCAAAATTCACAAGTCGTATCCCACCAACCGGGATTGATGGTCACGCGCTGTCCCGGCTGGAATTCCGTCACATTGGCGCCCACCGCATCAATCACCCCCGCGACATCGGAACCCAGAGTGAACGGCATTTGCAGCTTGAGACCGGGCAGCCCCTCGCGCACCCAAACATCCAGGCGGTTCAGCGCCACCGCTTTGACATTGATAATGACATCGTCCGCGCCCGGTTCGGGCTTGGGCAAATCCACCAACTGCAATTTTTCGACCCCACCGTGTTCATAAATGGCGACTGCTTTCATGGTTTCTCCCGATAGGACAAATTACAACTTTGCCCCTATCTTGCAGTTTGTCAGAGTAAGGAACGAACGCTGTTTCGTTCCCCAGCCGGCACCCTCCACCGAGCGTGCCCCTCTCGCAGCTAAAAATCAAGACACACACCCGTCCGATATTAACAACGCCATCAGTGCATGTCAAACAAAATAGCGCCAAACAAAAACCCCGTTTCATGCGGCGATTGCCAAAAGAAAACGGGGTTTTCGTCAATGGCTAAAAATCATCCTGCAATATCCCGCCGCCTACACTTGTGCCGGGGTCCGCTCGCGGCTCTAGCGTCAGAACGTCCAGCCACACGATGCGCGAACCATCCCAGGTCAGAGCGATCTGATTCGGCGTGTATGCTTCGGGCAATTTCAGCCGCAGTGCTCGCCCGTCCCCATTGGGCAGCGGCACCGCGCTGCCCTCGAATTGCACCGTGTCAGCAATATCCAGCGCGCGCACGCGCCACGCATCGTCCCGCTTGTAAACAAACCACAAGTCCTGGGACTGGTTCGGCGTAGAGCCGCCCTCCTGCACCACCATCAAAAACTCGTTGATGCCATCTCCATCCAAATCCGCAGACGTGTGCTGCAGTGGCTTGAAACCCAACGCATCGAGCGCGTCCCAGACGGCTTGAGGATTCTTGTTCGCGTCGGGATGCGTGTTCAAATAGGTAGACACAACGCCGCCCGCAAAATAGATCTCGCGCGCCTCGAATGGAAAATCGAGATTTCCGGCGCGGCTCTCATAAATCAGGTCATACAAATCGCCCGCGTTCGCCATCGCGATCCAACCCCGCAGCGCGGGTTCGTTCCCCGTCGAATTGCGCGCAAACGTGTTTGCCAATGTGGCAAGCGCATCGCCGCTCGCTTGCGAATCGGTAAGCAATTTTCTCGACTCGTCACCCCGGTTCAATAAATTCAAGACCATCACCTGGCGAAATTTGGCGAACGCGGCAGGGTCTGCTTGCGATTCGGAAAAATCCTCTTGCTCCAAACTCGGGTCGGTCCAGGCGCGCTCGTACAACATCAGCGCATTGTTCAAGTCGCCGTTGCGAAACGCATACTCGCCCGCATTAAGCGCTTGGCGCGGCGTCTTGGGCGCTTCAATTTCCTGACTCCGACGCATAAAGCGGTCTTGTTCTTCATCGTATTCCCACGTCTGGGTCGCGTTGGGGTGCGCCAAAAGCTTGGCATCAAACGCGCCAAACCACGGGAAATAAAGTCTGATGCTTGTCGAATCGGCTGCCGTTTCGATCTGATATTCAGATTCTCCTGCCCAATTGACGAGCGCCGCCTGAAAAATCTGCTTCCATGTCTCGTCGTCGCTCGTCCGTCGCGCCACCGTCAGTTCGTTTGTCGTCCCGCTCGCTCCGGGATACTCCAGGGCATAGATCAAGTCGCGCACTCCATCGCCTGTCATATCCTGCGTTTCAACACCAAGGGGATAAAAATTGCGCTCTTCGGGTGTCGCATTGTCACCGACGCCGATTGGCGGCAAGGGTTCATAGGATGCGCCAAGCCGCTTGACGCCAATCACAGGCAGTCCCTTGACCTTGTCCAGCGTTGCCAAGATCAAATCGCGGCTGCCGCCCTGATCATCACCGATATGAATTGCCGCCACCTGCGTCTGGGTGCCCTCGGGCAGGTTCTCGATCGCGTTCAATGCCTCGCGGACCTGGTCCAGCGCGGGTTGTCCTTCCATCGAAACATCACCATTCGCCGTCGCCAACAAAAATTCGCCAATGCCAAGCGCCAACGCATCATACAACGGTCTGGGGTCGGTATCGGGGGGTTGATACTCTGCCAGCAAGTCGTTCGCTTTGGCAAAAAGTCCCCCCACGTTCTCCGGCGTGGGCAGGGTTTCGACCGTCGCCGTCGGCAACACAACTCCCGTCGCCTTGGGGCGCGGCGTGACCGGTATCCCCGTCGCGGCGGGCAGCGTGGGCGCGGGCGCAGCCGTGGGCGTGGCTCGAGAGCTCACACAACCGACAAGCAACAAAAAGGTGGCAAGAATCGCAAGGCGAGCTAATGGACGAGTTGACAGACTTGTCAGCGGACCTGGTGACACAATTCCTCCGATCCTGTGATTCGGCGCGTCAAAAAACCGCCTGCGCGACAGCAACCGGCGGTTCGTTTTCTTGCTTACATGACGCTGCACGACTCATTTTAGTTCCGACGATGTCGCCTGCACGAGCTTGGCATTCGTCACGCGCGCCAAATCCGTCACACGCAGGGCAACATCAACTCCGCGCACACCTCCGCTGACATGAATTGTCTGGATTTCCAGCGCGCGCGCGTCGAGCAAGATTTCGAACCCCTTGTTCAATTGCGCCAGCGCCGAAATTCCGCCAATCTGCGCCCCTGTCATCTCTTCGGCTTCTTTTTTTGTCGCCATTCGCAATTTCTTTGCTTGTACGCTCTTTGCCAACAACCTCAAGTCCACCTCTCGGTCGGAAGCGACCATCACCAGCATCGGCTTGTTGCGCCCACCTCCCTTGGGCGCATCTTGGCTCAGAACCACCAGCGTCTTGTACACTTGCCCGACGGGAGCGCCGATCAGCGCGGCGGCCTCATCCGCCGAATGGAATTCTTGCGAGGCGTCATACACCCTTGCCTCATACGCCACCTTTTGCGCATCCAGCATCCGCATCACATTCGTCTTGATCATGTCCTCACTCGCCGCGAATCGCGTGTCACAGATCTCCACCCTCCGGTCCCCAGACCCTTTTCGCCGTATGCCTTTCGCACCGGGCATCCCCCGCCCTACGGCGCCGCGTTGATGAACGTATGAACTACCGACAATGGAAGCACATTCCGCGCCCGTTGGAACGCATAGCCCAGCGCAAACCCGATGCTCAACTGAAACGTGAATGCAGTCTCGAACGCGGAAATCCAGTTATTTGCCGCAGTGTTTGATAGATTTATCGGCAGGTGCGATGCGCCAAAAACAAAAGAGGCAAGATACAACCCCCAGACCGGATTTTTGAGCAATGCCTCCAGACGCGATTGCAGAATCCCGCGAAACAGCAGCTCTTCGGGCAGTCCTGCGCCAAAATAGAAATAGAGCAAACTCGCGCCCCATTCCTCGCGTGTATTGTTCTGCAAGCCGACCACGGCGAGCGCTGCAAGCGGCAGCAGTGCGGGCGCCCAATCTTTCGGCAACGCGCGCAGTCCCAGCTCGCGCGGGCGGTATTTGAGCGACAACCAGATCGCCAGCGGCGCGATCACCATCTCGATCATTTTTGGCGCGACGGACTCGTACACGTTGGTGATTGAAAAGAAATCTGCGCTTGGCAATTCAAACCAGTCTCCAAACTGCCCTACCCGAAAGACCATCCAGAGCAGGACCAGCCCCAGCGCCATCGCCGATTCGATGATTGGTCGGCTCACGCGCGGCATTTCCGTCTCGCGCCGCCGCGTAAAAAACCAATACACAATCATGATGCCGAAAATAATGCCGAACGAATACCAGGGGTTCGTGTTACGCCCCGAAACAATTGTCAGAAACCACGGCAGCAACACCAGATTCGCAACGATCAGCGCCGACCGATTCCGCGCAAATGCCCGTATCGTCGCCCGACCATCCGTAATGACCGACTGTGCCTCTGTCCGCACCATTCGTATCATTCATTTATCCTCTGCCAAATCGCGGCGAGTGTAACATGCCGCCCATGCCGCGTCAAAAGATTACAACGACCCCACTCTCCGACTGTTGTATAATCAATGCACCGATCAAAATCAAGTATGTGACCAGCTCATGTTACGCAGTAAATGTCATTTCGAGCCGTCTTTACGAGAAATCTCTCTTGGGAAAACCGAGATTTCTCACTTTGTTCGAAATAACATGCGTAAGGTGAATGACCAGGACCTAATGAATCCCATTTCACCCGCTGTCAAGGAACTCCAACAGCTGCTCGGCGAAAGCAACGTCTTGTGGCGGCCCGACGATTTGCGCGTTTATTCGTATGACGGCTCGAACAACATGGCGACGCCCGACCTTGTCGTTCTTCCCTCCACGGCAAGCCAGATCAGCCGGATCATCAAACTCGCCCGCCGCTACAACATGGCAATCGTGCCGCGCGGATCGGGCACCGGTCTATGCGGCGCGATTACGCCCATTGCGGGCGGCATCATGATTGTCTTTGCCCGCATGAAGCAAATCCTCAATATTGATCTGGAAAATCGGACCGCCCTCGTCGAACCGGGCGTCATCAATCTCGACGTTTCCACCGCCCTCGCGCCCTACCGCTATTTCTATGCGCCCGACCCGTCGTCGCAAGCGGCTTGCAGCATCGGCGGCAATGTTGCCAACAATTCCGGCGGACCACACTGCCTGCTGTATGGCGTCACGGCAAATCATGTGCTGGGTATTGAAGTGGTCCTCGAAGATGGCGAAATTGTATGGCTGGGCGGCGCGGCGCCCGATGAACAGGGCTATGACCTCGTCGCCGCGTTCATCGGCAGTGAGGGCACGCTCGGCATTATCACCAAGATCCTCGTTCGCATCATGCCCCTGCCCGAGACCACGCGCACCCTGCTCGCCGTCTTTAACACCATCGAGCAGGCCTCCCGCACCGTCAGCGGCGTCATTGGCGCAGGCATCATCCCCGCCGCCATCGAAATGATTGACGGCACCACCATTCGCGCGGTCGAAGCCGCCTACAACATCGGCTTGCCGTTGGACGCTGATGCCGTCCTCTTGATTGAAGTGGACGGTCCAAAAGCCGGCATTGACGAACTTCAGCAAATGCTCGCCGACTTTTGTATCGAGTACGGCGCGCGCGACGTGCGCATCGCCCGGAACGAGCAAGAACGCGCCGACCTCTGGAAAGCGCGCAAGACTGCCCTCGGCGCGCTGGGTCGCCTCGCGCCCAACTATTACATCCAGGATGGCGTCGTGCCGCGTTCCAAATTGCCCTATGTGCTGGAGCAGCAGGACGCCATCGCAAAAAAATACAACGTCACCATTGCAAATGTGCTTCACGCGGGCGACGGCAATCTGCATCCGAACATCCTGTTTGATGCGCGCGAACAAGGCGCATACGAGCGGGTCCGTCAAGTCGGCGGCGAGATTCTCAAACTCTGTGTCAAGGTTGGGGGCACCATCAGCGGCGAGCATGGGGTTGGAATCGAAAAACTCGATTACATGCCTTTGCTCTTTACGCCCGCTGACCTTGACGCGCAAGCGAGACTGCGCGATGCAATTGCGCCGACGCGTATCTTGAATCCCTGCAAAATGCTGCCCCAGGGCAGCCGCTGTGGCGAAGTCACCAAGAGCAATTTACCGTCCGCGATCGCGGGCAATACTGATGTGTGGATCTGATTTCCTGACGAACCTGTCTTGTCCTGATGACATCCCAATTCTCACTGCGTAATCTCACACCAAAAAACATCCTTGTGCCGCATGATGCCGACGAACTGGCACAGCTCCTGGCGCAATGCAATGCCGAAAAATCATCCGTGGTTCCCTGGGGCGGCGGCACGCTTCAGCATCTCGGCAACCCGCCCGCGCGCTATGACAACGTCTTGCAGACGACCCGCCTCAATCAAGTGATCGAATACGCCGCGGACGACCTTACTGCAACTTTTGGCGCGGGAATGACGATTGATCAAATCGCCCGGATTCTGGCAGAAAATGGACAATTCCTCCCGCTCGACGTGCCGCACCCCGAACGCGCAACGCTCGGCGGCGTGCTTGCGGCGGGCGTCAACGGTCCGCTCCGCCTGCGCTATGGTCCGACGCGCGATTACATGCTCGGCAATCGCTTTGCGACCGTAGACGGCAGCATCATCAAAGCGGGCTCCAAGGTCGTCAAGAATGTCGCGGGTTACGAGCTCCACAAAGTGCAGGTCGGCGCATTCGGTACGCTCGGCATCCTGACCGAGGCAACCTTCAAGGTTTTCCCCAAACCACCCGCCGAAATCTCGGTCCTTGCCTCGTTCGAGAACTTGGCAGATGCCTGCGCCGCCGTCCCGCCCCTCTGGAATCTCAACACGCCTCCATTGGCAATCGAATTTCTGGACGCGGTGACTGTCCGGATGGTTGAACCCGGTGCGCAGGGCGCATGGTTCGTCGTCGCCCGGTTTGGCGGCCCGCATACGACAATGGCAGCGGCGCGTGATCTATGCGGACAGATTGCAAAAGAAAAAAACGCGTTCAGTGTTTCAAGCGTGACCACCCACGAAAAATTCTGGCGCGCCCTCGCGGACATTCCCGCGACGCTCGTCGAGCAATTTCCCGACGCACTCTTGATGCGTGTCAGCGTGCCGCCCAAAGAATTCAAGACAGCAGCGGAATTGTTGTTATCAGCCGCCGCCGCGCAAAACATTCCGGCGCCGCGCTTGTTTGCGCACGCGGCGCTCGCATCTATCTACGCCTCGTTCGATGGCGATGCCTCCGCGCTTGCCGCGCTCGTCACCGCCTTGCGCGCGCAGCTCCACAGCGTCGGCGGACATTTGATGCTGACAAGCGCGCCGCCTCCGCTCGAAAATCTGGACAGGTGGCAAGAGGTCGGTCCCGCGCTCAAAATGATGCAGTCGCTCAAATCCAAATTCGACCCCAACAACATTCTCAATCCCTGCCGTTTCGTGGGGGGCATTTAGTGACCGACGCAAGCAAGTTGCTCCGACTCGACCGGTCTGCGTCTCATCCCATTCCTATTTTGAAAACGGCAGTTTGCGGTTGATTTCAAACACTACATCTTCGGGCAAATGCATTTTCTCTACTATATGCGCGCCGGGACGCCATTGATGCTTTTTCAAATCTACCACTCCATCTTTTGTAAAAGCGACGCCTTCTTTTTCCAAAAGCGCGCGCTGCTCGGCGCCCGTCCCGACTTTATAGGTCGAAATCCCGCCGAACCGGTTGATCACGCGCTGCCACGGCACAGTCCGCCCGCGCGCATACAAAATCCGCCCGACCTGACGCGCGCCGCGCGGCGCGCCCGCGAGCATCGCCACTTGACCATACGACAATACTTTGCCGCGCGGAATCGCCCGTACAATATCCAGCACACGCTCTTGAAAAGGATTGGGTTTATCCATCGGATATGATTATAAGTGAGAATGCCTGCCAGCGGATTTTGAAAGCGGCTAAACGGATGCTCCGCGCATCGTAACCCAGCTCTCTTGGTGACCAACTTGAAACTTGATCCTAAAATTCCTTATCAGGATGTTACATATAAAATCACTGGTTGCGCCATCAACGTTCACAACCGACTGGGACCGGGTCTGCGAGAACGAATGTATCAGCGCGCGCTCACAGCAGAGATGAAAAGCGCGGGATTGCAAGTTATTAAAGAATATCGCGTGGACGTTTATGATGGTCAAGTCTGGATTGGGACTACCTTTCCGGATCATTGGGTGGAAAACAAGGTGGTTGTCAAAGTAGAGGCGTTCCCTCATTTCCTGACAAAAGCGGAAATTGCGCAAACTATCGGTTCTTTGGCAGCAACAAATTCACCTGTTGGCTTGCTGATCAATTTTGGAAGAAAGCGCCTCGATTATCAACGCATCTTGCTCCCCAAAAACCTGCAAGATTGGAAAAAACACATCACACGCTTTCTCTCGCGGCCCGACGGTGACGTTCCGCCTCAACGAGCCAAGACCGATCAAGACGAGCCAGTTACGAAAAACGACCCAACATCACCTACACGCGCCCATCCGCTTATCCGCTTTCCCTATCCGCTGGCAGCGATAGTTTAGGAACACATCATGTCTGAGACTCTTATCCCGGTACAAGAAATCAACCTCCCCGGCTTTACCATTCCCGACCCGCCGAACGAAGCAGATTTGTTGCGTTGTGTGCACTGCGGCTTGTGTCTCAACCACTGCCCTACATACCGTCTCACGTCCCGTGAAACCGAGTCCCCGCGCGGTCGAATCTTTCTGATCAAAGAACTTGCCGAGGGCAAGCAGCAAGTCAACGACCTGTTCCAGGAGCACATCGGGCTTTGTCTCGATTGCCGCAACTGCGAGACCGTCTGCCCGAGCGGCGTACGCTATTCCGTCCTGCTTGAAGCCGCGCGCGGAGAGATCGTTCGCACGGGCAAGCTCTCTACAACTGAAAAATTCATTCGCTGGGCAATTCTCAAGCAGCTTTTTCCGTATCCGCGTCGTCTCGATCTGGTGGCGGGCGCCACCGGGCTTTACCAACGGACCCTTCAACCGATCGTCCGCGAGTCCGGCATCCTCAAACTGTTTGGTCGTCTCGGTGAGTTGGAGGCGCTCTTGCCCTCGCGCAAACTCCGTCGCTATGTCCCGCCAAAGCCCAAAAAACCTGTGGCTGAGGTTCAGGGCGCACTTCGCACCCCGACGCGCCCCCCGCGCCCGCGTGTCAGTCGCGGGCGCGTTGCACTCTTTACCGGCTGCCTCATGCGCGCGGGCTTTGCCAACATTCACGAGGCGACTGTGCGCGTCCTCGAGCAGAATCATTACGAGGTGATCGTTCCCGAAGGACAGACTTGTTGTGCCGCGCTTCACGTTCACGCGGGCGAGCGCGACATGGCGCGCCAGATGGCAAAATACAATATTGATCTATTCCTAAAGGAACAATGGGATGCCATCGTCATTAACGCGGCGGGCTGCGGCGCGCAGCTCAAAGAATATGCCGAACTCCTTCGAGCCGATCCGGTCTATTTTCATCGCGCCAAAGAGTTTGCCAAACGCGTCAAGGATGTGAGCGAACTGCTCGCGCCTACCATTGCGCCCAACGCCGCATTTCCGTCCAAAACGCGCGTCACTTATCAGGATGCGTGCCATCTTGCCCACGCCCAAAAGATTCGCCTCGAACCGCGTCAGATCATCAAGCAAATCGGCAACGTCGAACTGATCGAAATGCGCGCCAGCGACCGCTGCTGCGGCAGCGCGGGCATCTACAACGTCATCCATCCCGAAATCTCCGACCAACTCATTGACGAAAAACTGGTCAACACCGCCGACACCCGCGCCGAAATCGTCGTCACGGGCAATATCGGCTGTCTGCTCCAACTCGAATACGGCAAAAAACGCGCCGGATGGAGCGGACGCGTCTTGCACCTTGTAGAACTGTTGGATGAGGCGTATCGGCAAGTCGGCTCTGTATAAAAAAGCGGACGGCTGTGCCGTCCGCTTTTTTTTCTAGACGTAATTCTTGGTAAAGGGGTTCAACATCTTTTCTTCGCCGATAGTCGTCATCGGTCCGTGCCCCGAATACACCTGCGTCTCATCGGGCAGCGTAAACAGCTTGCCCCGTATCGAGCGGAGCAGTTCCGCCAACGAACAGCCCGGAAAATCGGTCCGCCCGATGGTCCCGCGCATCAACACATCCCCGACAAAGACCACGCCATTTTCAGGTTCATAGAGCGCTATCGAACCCGGCGAATGTCCCGGCACATTGAGCACATGCAGGGTCAACTTGCCCACCTTGATCTCGTCGCCCTCTTTTAACCAATGCTCGGGGTCGGGCAGCGGCGACACGGCAACGCCGAATCTCTCGCCCTGTTGTTCCACATTCTCGAATACCGGCTTTTCGTTTTCACCAACATACAACGGCGCCTGCGTGGCGCGTTTGAGCATTTCGACGCCCATCACGTGGTCAAAATGCGCGTGCGTCAAAATGATTCCTGTCACCGTCGCCCGCAAACTGCGAATCGTTTCCAGGATCTGCCGCGCGTGTCCGCCGGGATCAATGACCGTCACCTCACGCGAATCGTCATCACCCACAATATAACAATTTGTTCCTAAAGGCCCCACCTGCATCATCTGCAAAATCATATTTCCTCCGCGACGCCGGTATAACAGATTGGCGATTTGTCGCCCCAGTATACCACCTCGACTGAAACTGCCATATGACGTATCGCTCCATTCTGCGGTCGCACGGCAGGGCTGCGCGCTTTTGCCTTGATTTTTATTCTCGGCTATTATCTCGATTCTGGGAACGGCGCCTTTGACCGCTTGCGATACGCATTTCTCATTCCGCTCGCGCTGGGGACAGTTGCGCTCCCTTGTACTTTTTCACGCGCATCCCAACTGGCGTTTGGCTTGGGCGCGACTTTCCTCCTCTTGCGCGTCTGCGACTGCACTTGCATTGTCGTCGGACGTTGTTCGATTTGGGTCTCGCGTCAATGGTCCTACTCGCCGCGCTGAGTGTGCCGATGGTCACCAACCGGCGCACCTCGTGATCCTGGTCGTCGCAGCCGAGTTGGGAATTTTTGGCGGATTGCTCTGGCTCATGCTCGCGCCGCTGATCGTCATTTGGCGGCAGCGCGCGCAAATCGTCGCCAAACCGCGGATAGCTGCCGTCGCCGCCGCCGTCATCGTTCTGCTCACCGTCGCTTTTTTGATTATTATCCGTGGCTCTGGCAATCGGGTCGCCTCTGGCAATGGAGCACATGGGGCTTGTTTGCTGCCGTATTTTCCAGTCGAGGTGTCAATGAGTAGTCTCCTCTTTGTCTTTGCCATTCTGCTATATGTCCTGGTTCTCATCATCCTCTTTGCATTCGGTATCAACTTTTTCTATCTCGCCGTCGTCACGGCACGCACAAACCACTCCGATCCGACACCGCCGCCGATGGCATCCAAACCGTTTGTCAGCGTCCAGCTGCCCATCTTTAACGAACTGTATGTGGCAGAACGGCTGATTGACTCTGTCTCCAGATTCGATTGGGACCCCGACAAGCTCGAAATTCTGGTATTGGACGATTCCGCCGACGAGACGCGCGACATTGTCGCCCGTGCCGTCGAGCGTCTCAAGCAGCAGGGTGTCAACATCCGACATATTCAGCGCACCGACCGCGCGGGCTACAAAGCGGGCGCGCTCGCCGCAGGCATGGCTCTCTCACAGGCGCCTTTTATTGCCTACTTTGATGCCGACTTTGTGCCGCCGCGCGATTTCCTGCTCAAGACAATCCCTCATTTTGCCGATGACAAGTTGGCATTCATCCAAACGCGCTGGGGGCACATCAACCGCGATTATTCCCTGCTTACGTTTTTGCAGGGTCTCGCCATTGATGCGCATTTTGTCGTTGAACAATTTGCGCGTTCCCGCGCGGGGCACTGGTTCAACTTCAACGGCACGGCGGGCGTCTGGCGGCGCGAGGCAATTAAAGATGCGGGCGGCTGGAAGCAAGACACCCTCACCGAAGATTTGGACTTGTCGTATCGCGCGTTCCTCAAGGGTTGGACCGCGCTCTATTTGCGCGATGTGGTCACACCGGCAGAACTCCCTGTCACCTTTAGCGCATATCAGCGTCAGCAGCACCGCTGGGCAAAAGGGTCGCTCGAATGCGCGCGCAAACTCTTGCCGCAGGTCTGGAGCGCGCCCATCGGCTTGAGCCGCAAGCTCGAAGCCACTTTTCATCTCACGGGATATTCCATCCACCTGTTCATGTTTGTGTTGCTTTTGGTCTATCCCGCGGTCATCTTGTATTCGCAGCAGTTTCCGGGCCTGCTCACATTGTATGGCGTCGGCGCGCTGCTGAGTTTGTCAGGGCTTGCTCCGACCATGTACTTTACGCTTGCCCAGAGAGAATTGGGCAACGGGTGGCTGCGTAAAATCCCCGCCATCCTTTTTATCATGGCGCTTGGCGCGGGCATGATGACCAATACCGTGCGCGCGGCATGGGAAATCGTCACCGGACGAGGCGCGAGTTTCGAACGCACCCCCAAGTTCGGTGTTGCCAACAACAACGAAGCATGGGTCAACAAGAAATACCAACTCCGGCTCGATTTTTGGATCGTCTTGGAATTCTTTGTCGCGGGTTGGAGTCTGCTTACCATGATCTATGCCTGCCGCACCTCAAATTGGGTCACGGCTTTATACGTCGGCATCTTTTTCGTAGGCGCCGTGTTCGTCTCGGGTCTATCCATCGCCCAAAACCTCCAGGTGCGCCACCACCGCAAAAAAACGCTCGTCGCCCCCGCCTGAGCGGCTGTACATTTGTGTCTTGCAGACTCGGCGCATCATAGAGCACGCGGACAGAAAACGCGTACCCTCTAAATTCGTTACGATTCGCGGAGATTCGCGTTTTCCTCCGCTGGTCAAATTGAGCGTGTGATCTATCAATGTCTCGATTTCACCCCTGAGCAATTCCGCATAAAATAGCGACCGATGAAATTGAATCCTTGCGACAACCTACCTGCACCCCGTCCTTCCGGGAACGCGCGGCGTGCAGCCATAATCGCGCTCGGCACAGCTTTGACCGGCGCGCTCCTGCTTCTTGCCGCCTGTGGCGGCTCATCCGAGCTGCCGACTCCGAACGCCGCTCAAAGCGCCGCGCAGACCATGATCGCCCAGGGCACGCCCGCCAGTTTTCTCGGCACCAAGGTCGCCCGCCCCGAATTCACCAACACTCCCGGCGCAGAGGGCGAGGGCGAGAGTAACGAACAGCGCAGCGCCAAACAAACGCGCGTCGCCGAAACCCGCGCCGCCAGAACTGCGGTTGCGAGCGGTCAGCCCCCTCCGCCGCCCGCCGCCGAGACAACCAACCCGCCCGGCGCCGAACCCACCGAAATCCCGGAAGGTTTTGAACCAACAGCCACGCCGCCCGCGCTTCCTGCGCCCAAGTCCGCGCGGCTCAATTCGCCCGAATACGGCATCCAGGCGTTCATGTGGTATCGCCCCGAGATCGCCGACCGTGACATGAACCAGATCAAGGACATGGGCTTTGGCTGGGTCAAACAGCAGTTCGCCTGGCGTGACATCGAAGGCGCCGCCAAAGGCGCTTTTGACTGGAGCCGTTCTGATGAGGTCATCTATGCCGCCAACGTCAAGGGGCTTGACGTGCTCGCGCGCATGGACAATGCGCCCGATTGGGCGGCGCCGGGCTGTTTTGATCCCTCCCGCAACTCAATGGGTCCACCCCGCAACACGAGCGATTGGACTGATTTCTTGAAAGCTTTCGCCACGCGCTATAAAGGGCGCGTGCGCGCATATCAAATTTGGAACGAGCCAAACCTCGCCCGCGAATGGTGCATGCGTCCGCCAAATCCCGAAGAGTACGCCGCGTTCCTGAAAGCGTCCTATACCGCCATCAAGAGCGTTGACCCCAACGCCCTCATCATCAGCGGCGGTCTGACCCCCACCTCCGCCGACTTTGACCAGGCGATGCCCGACATGAAATTCTTCGCGCGCATGTATGATGCCATGGGCAACAACAGCGACGGCTATTTTGACCTGCTCGGCGTTCACGGCGCGGGATTCAAAGCCGACCCCGAAGCCGATCCCGGCGTTGTTGCCCAGGACCCCGTGCTCACCAACAACGACCCCAGTCCCCCGGAAGCGAAACGCATCTATGCCTTTCGCCATGTCGAAGACGTGCGGCGCTTGATGGAGGAACGCGGCGACGGCGACAAGCAGATCGCCATCCTCGAATTTGGCTGGACGAGCGATCAGGTTAATCCCGCCTATTCCTGGTTTGCCGTTCCCGAACAGGAAAAAGCCGCCCGCATCGTCCGCGCCTACCAATACGCCAGGCAAAACTGGCAGCCCTGGATCGGCGTCATGAGCCTCATCTTTATGGGCAACGCCGATTGGAACGGCAGCGAAGAACAATATTGGTGGGCAATCACCAACCCCGACGGGACAGCGCGACCCGCATACAATGCGCTTAAGGCGATGCCGAAATAGGAAAAAGAGCCGATTTCAAATCCAAGATTTGAAATCGGCTCTTTTGTTTGCCCGGTAGGTTCGATACGTCCATTTATCTCTCGCGTCCCAGGCGAAAATGTGCCAACGTTTTTGGTCCCCATAGGATGGTGACGATGACCACAGCAACAGTCACAAAGATTGTGTTAAAGAAGGGGTCATAACTGTCTCCTGAAAAGGGCCAGACGAGTTCGGCAATGTTTGACATGGTGTGAAAGAGGATGGCGACAAAAACGCTCTTGCCCGCGTTATTATAGACCCAGAAAATCAAGACGCGCAGCCCAATTGTATTGGCGTATTGCCAGAAAATCCATGTAGGCGTCACATTGTTCTGAAGAAATGGAACTGTGTGCCAAACGCCCCAGACGACCCCTATCATGATCGCCGCGATCAGCGCTCCCCATCGTTCCTGCATCGGTTCGGCGGCATACCCCATCCATCCCAATTCTTCTCCAATTCCCAGGATGAAAATCACCACAAATAATGACACCAATGCCGTCATATCGGGGACTCCCAGGGACGGCAGAGGTACGCCCAGCCAACGCATCACTCCGTACTGCATCAGGAGAAGCAACGGCATAAAGGTAAACGCGACCAGAATCCAAATTTTACTTTTGACGCGCCCAACATCCAAGCACCGCTTGAACAGCTTCTTGACGTCCTCCCATCCGGTTTCTCGGTAAACAAGTACCGATGCAGCGATCATGGGGCAAACTGCCATAAGCGCGCTGATTGGGACATTGATGGGCAGCGGTTGGCTTGTAGCTATTGCCCCCAATACCCAAAAGGGTATAGAGAGGATGAAAACCAACAGAAAAAACAACCAGGGCGAACGTTGTCTCATTTCTCTTATTGCTGAATAAAATCCACCCGCGTCGGACAATTCCCACTCCCCGTCCACGACTGCCCCGCCTGCACCTGGAACGAAGGTCCCAACGGGTCTTCCTGGCGGTCCACCACGGTCACCGTCCAAATCCCCGATGCTGCCGGAAAATCATAACGTCCGGCCGGGTCATTCGGGCTTTCCGCTTTTGTTTCCTTGATGTCACCGCCTCCGCCCTGCTCGCGAAATCTCACGCGCACTCCGGGAATGCCAACGCCATTGGCATCCGTGACAAATCCCCACAGATAGTTGCCGGGACATGGATTGCCCGTCGGCGCGCGCGGGTCAGGCGGACCCAGCCGCGGACAGAATCCTGCCCCACATCCGGGCGGAGTTGCCGTCACTGCAAGCGTAGGCGTCGGCTCGGGCGTCGGAATCGTCGGGATAAAATCCAGCGTCGGTCCGCGCGTCGCCTCGGGAATGGCGGTCGGCTGGAACCCTTCGGGCGTTTGCGTCGGCGGCAGAGGCGTATTGGTCGGAGGAGCCGGCGTCTCGGTGGGGATTTCGATCGTCACCCCCACGGTTGCCGTCGCGGTCGCCGCGCTCAAAGCAATGGACAGCCCCTCGGGGTTCGCATTCATGAATCCGCTGACCGCTACATAGGCGCCGATACAGCACAACCCGATGATGATAAAAATCGCCGCCGCATAGGCGCGGTCTTGCATGCTCATCAAGTCAACACTCCGAAACAGTTCACTCTGTAGCTCTCTCAAGCGACGACAACGATACCAAACCGTTTGGCCGTAACAGGTAAAGTGTTTTTTGGATAGAGTTACGCGTGGATGCGCTATCTTCAAATCCGTACATCTCTATCACTTGGCTGGTAAGTGAATCAATGTGAATTGCCAGTGCTTGTTCCGGCGTATCTCCCTCAACGCCGTCTATCAAAACATACCCGGCAAAATCAGAATTTCCATCATAATAAACCGCTTCATAGACCATTTCAGCATCCTCCCGCCTACTGCACAGTGCCCAAAACCTCATCCAAATCAAAATTGCCGCTGTTGTATTGCACAAGCCGTACCCAATTAATTGCTCCCGAGGAATCACAAAACTCGGAAATGAACTTGCCAGTGAAAAGGTTTATGATTTTTACCTTTTCACCCTGAAATTGCTCATTGTGTTCTTGGGCCCGATACCCAATTGGCTCGACGATGTCCGTATACAAATTCTTGTTGTCGCTGATCAGATACCAAAAATTCTGACCAACCACTTTCATATATCCGCGCAAAAAGGTTGTGCGCGTTTTTCCGTAACAGATGCCAAGAACCGGCTGGATATTTGCACGGCGATTTGCCTGCTTGACACGAACTACCGCTGTCCTTAGATCTTGTTCTTGTTTCAACTGTTGCGAATTATTACCCCAATTCGGCCCAGATTTTATAGAGACAACATAATAGACTCCGCGGTTCGAAAATTCCAAGTCTATGCCCGGAGCAGTAGATTTGTGGCCATTACAGGTACTCTCTGCTACAAATAACGCAAGGTGCTCCAAAAAATCTCCGAATAGTTTTTCCTCCGATGACGAAAGAAATGCCTCAAGCAGCCCAGTGACTAGCTCCCCGGCGGTTACAATATTCTTGGCTTTGAAAAGATATGGATTCTTTGTCAACAGTTTTCGTAGGTCTAGCTGTGCTAGCGAATTGATGCGTCGTTTATGAAAATCGTCAATGTTTTCATTGACATAGGCGCGTACGAGACTCGGGTCGAGTGGGTTCATCGCTTTCCCTTTATTGCTCCATTCTTTCGGATCGTTTTGTATTTTTCTCTATGCTCCGCGACGTGTGGAAGTCGAATTTGTGCGACAGAGATACGTTCGCGCGCCAGCTCTACATACTGTTTGCTTATGTCTATGCCGGTATAGTGTCTGCCTAATTCAATTGCTGCCAAGGCGGTTGTTCCAGAGCCGACAAATGGGTCGAGCACCAAATCACCCCGCTGGGTAAACAGACGTATGAACCAGTTCGGCAATGCGCGAGGGAAGGTAGCACTGTGGTTCTGATTCGATGATTCGGTCGCTAGATGCAAAACATTAGTCGGATAGACCAGATTTCGACCAACCCAATTTGAAACATTCTTACCAAAGCCGCTTCCAACGCGTGATTCATCGCGCGTCTTGTCTGTCTCACTCAAATTGGACAAGCGCGTCTTGGACCAATCGCCAACGGGCACCATTACCTCCTCCTGGAACATCCTAAATTGCTTTTGTTTGTTGAATTGTAGTAACCTCTCCCAGTTATCCCGGAATCGATTCGGCCATTTCCCAGGATACGAATTCTTTTTGTGCCATATGAACTCCTCAGTCCAAAGCCAGCCCCGTTTCCTCATCTCCAAGATCAATTCCATTACATATGTATGACGCTCGCCATCAACGACTTTCTCTTTAATATTGAGAATAAAAGTCCCCGTCGGCTTCAACACGCGAAAAAACTGATCTGCCTTTGGCAAGAACCATTCAACATAGTCATTTGGGTGAACACCACCATACGTTTTTTGCCTTTGGTCAGCGTACGGGGGTGATGTGAATACAAGGTCAACACAATCTGCCGGAAGATCTTTGAGGATTTCCGTGCAATCACCCAGCACAATTTCATCAAAATGCGGTATTTTCATGCCTCTCTCGTTACGCCTCAGCAGATTATTTTTAGCGCTCATTTGCAGTATAACGACGAACAATCACTGATGCAAACCAATCTTCCAAAATGGGCACATTTCATTTTGCGGGCGAGATTCGGCGCAATCCATCCTACACGTCAAACATATCTGAAATATAGACCCTCTTGCGACCTTGCCGACCTGCGCTGACACTCCGCCCTTTCGCGGCTCTGTGCTTTACCCCATTGCGTGTTCCCAAGCCCTCCGGCAAATCGCGGCATGGCGGTAGAGACGCCCCTGTCCCAAAAAATACCAAAGATACGTGAAATATACGTGCAACACGTATTTACATCCCCCAACACCTCTTCTATACTCTCCGTGTTACCTGTATCCGTCGCCGCGCCAAACTTTCTCGCTCCCGCGCGCCTCGACCATTCCAAATTCTTTGAATAATCAATCAATCATACCGCGCCCTATTTATAGGCATTTTCCAAAAAATTAATCAAAACAATCAAAGCGAATCAAAGGAACACAAGGCGTCCCCGTCCAAAATCCCCCTTGACCCTCTCGCGCGGGATGCTATAATTTCGTTGTTCGTCGTAACTCTGCCGTATCATGTCGGATCTGCGTCACGATTTGACGCATACCCCACCATGCCGCAGTTATTTGACACCACAAGATAACGCACTAAAATAACGACCACAACCTGGGCGGTTGGCTCAGTCGGTAGAGCGTTGCCCTCACATGGCAAAGGTCATAGGTTCAAGTCCTATACCGCCCATTTTCGAGTCCGGTCCTCGCCGTGGTCGCCGTTTATCGCGCCACGGTTTTTTTATCATGTCCGCCCTGGTCGAAGAATCCTCGTTCAACCTTACCTCGCGCGTCTCGCGTCAGGTTGATGGCGCGCTCGTCAACCTACGCTGGATTTTGATCGGGCTGGTGTGGCTCACCGTCACGCTGAGCACCGGCAATCCCTTGCCCGAGAGCTATTTTTTGCTGTGGCTCATCGTCTATGCGGTTTTCAATGCCCTCCTGAGCATCGGTGTGCGTTACCGCCGCCTCCCCGAAAAGCTGCCCACCCTGGGCCTCATTGGCGACATCCTCGCGTTGAGCATCCTGCCT
>JADZCJ010000052.1 GCA_020851635.1 Anaerolineae bacterium | reverse complement strand
GACGCACGCCGGGATGCCACAGAGTTACAAAGTCGCCTGAGCCAATCCCCCACCAAGGGATTGCTGTGCGTCTGATTTTTGATTCATGCACCAACGCCGAATGAGTGCAACCGGACGAACCGTGTGAGCGTCTATACATTGCAAGCGCTCAACCGTGCGAGCGTTTACGACGCTGACCAACCCCTTTCATCATCCGTAAGATACATCATACAAGCGCACTAAATCTAGCAGGTTGTCGGAGAGACCTCATTTGCAACTATAAACGCGCGTCGTAGTATCTCAAAAATAGCTATTATTTGATTTCACTCCGACAACCTGCTAGCGCAGCATTAACCGGCTTTTTGCGTCCTTTGCCGACAAACACCCAGGGCGGGATGCAGCCGGCATAGCCCATGCAAGAGTTGTTTTGCTGATGTGTCGGGATGTTCCCGGTTGTCCGATCCGCCCGCACGGCGCATCGCGGCAGGGTGACATCGAGGTCGTTTTGGACCGGTACCGTTGATGAGGTGATAACGTGATGTCCGATAAATTTGACAAGTTTACCAAGCGCGCGCGGCGTGTTTTGACGTTCGCACAAGAAGAAGCTCAGCGCTTGAATCACAACTATATAGGCACAGAACATATTCTCCTGGGACTCATCCGCGAAGAAGAGGGTCTCGCCGCCAAAGTGCTGCGCGATCTGGGGTTGGACCAAACCCGCGTCCGGCAGGTGATTGAAGAGATTGTGGGACGCGGACAGGCAGCGCCCGGCACGCGCCTTTCGCTGACTCCGCGCACCAAGCGGGTGATCGAACTGGCGGTGGACGAAGCGCGGCGGATGGGACATCATTATATCGGCACCGAACACCTGTTGTTGGGTCTCATTCGCGAAGGCGACGGCATTGCGGTCAATGTGTTGAAATCATTGGGTGTTTCGCCGGACAAGGTGCGGTCGAACCTGGCAAAAGAGGTCATGAACGCCTCACCTTCCCAGACAGAAGAAGGCAAATCTACGGAAAAATCGAAAAAGCGGGGAGAATCCAAGACCCCCCTGCTCGACCAGTTGGCTATTGATCTGACGCAGCTCGCCGAAGACAACAAACTCGACCCCGTCATCGGACGCCAAAAAGAGATCGAGCGCGTCATCCAAATCCTCTCGCGACGCACAAAAAACAACCCGGCGCTGATCGGCGAACCGGGTGTGGGCAAGACGGCGATTGTGGAAGGTCTGGCACAGCGCATCATTGCGAGCCAGGTACCGCCGCAGTTGTTGAACAAACGCGTGCTGCAATTGGATGTGGGTTCACTCGTCGCGGGCACAATTTATCGCGGTCAGTTCGAAGAGCGCATGAAGCGCGTGATTGACGAGATCAAAGGCAGCAAGAGCATTTTGTTTATTGACGAGCTCCACATGCTGGTCGGCGCGGGCGCGGCGGGTTCGGCGGTGGATGCCGCGAACATTCTGAAACCGGCGCTGGCGCGCGGCGAGCTGCAGTGCGTCGGCGCGACGACGATGGAAGAATACCGCAAGCATATTGAATCGGATGCGGCGCTCGAACGGCGTTTCCAGCCGGTCAAGGTCGAAGAGCCGAGCGTGGAAGAGACCATCGCCATCCTAAAGGGTGTGCGCGAACGTTATGAACAGCATCACGCGTTGAAAATCGGCGACGATGCGTTGACGAGCGCGGCGAATCTCGCGGCGCGCTATGTGACCGACCGCTTCCTGCCGGACAAGGCGATTGACTTGATTGACGAAGCTTCGTCACGCGTGCGAATGTACAAAGTGCCGAAACCGCCCGCGTGGGAGGAATTGAGCGAAGACCTCAAGACCATTCAAGCGCGTAAAGAAGAAGCGGTCAACGAAGAAGAATTTGAACAGGCGATCGAACTGCAAAATCGCGAGCGCCAGGTCAAGGAAAAACTGAAACAGGCACAGCTCAACTTTACGGAATATCCGGATACCGCGATGCCAATCGTCGGCGCAGAAGATATCGCCGAAGTGGTCTCGATGTGGACGGGGGTGCCGCTGACGCAGATTTCAGAGGCAGAGACGAGCCGTCTGTTAAAAATGGAGGGCGCGCTGCACGAGCGCATTGTCGGGCAAGAGGACGCGATCAACATTATCTCGAAAGCAGTCCGCCGCGCCCGGGCAGGGTTCAAGGACCCGAAACGTCCGATTGGCTCGTTCATTTTTCTCGGACCTACGGGCGTGGGCAAATCGGAACTGGCGAAAACGCTCGCCGAATTCATGTTTGGCAAGGAAGACTCGCTGATCCAGATTGACATGTCCGAATTTATGGAACGGCACAGCGTCGCCCGGCTGGTGGGCGCGCCGCCCGGCTATATCGGATATGAGGATGGCGGTCAGCTGACCGAAGCGATCCGACGCCGCCCCTACTCGGTCGTGCTGCTCGACGAAATCGAAAAGGCGCACCCCGACGCGTTCAATATGCTCTTGCAGATTTTGGAAGAAGGGCATCTGGCGGACGCCAAGGGACGCAAGGTGGATTTCCGCAATACGATCATTATCATGACGTCAAACATCGGCGCGGAATTGATTCAACGCGACAGCAATCTCGGGTTCGCCATCAAAAAAGATGAGGCGAAATCGAATGAAGATGCCTATGGCAAGATGCGAGAGAAATTGATGACAGAGCTCAAACGCTTGTTCCGTCCCGAATTTCTCAACCGCATTGACGGCGTGGTTGTGTTCCGCGCCTTGACCAAGGACGACATTTTGCAGATCGTGGATGTGCAGCTGCGCCAACTGCAGCCGCGGCTCGACGAGCACAGCATCGAACTGGAAATCACAGTCGCCGCCAAAGAACAACTGGCGCGCGAAGGGTATGACCAACAGTTCGGGGCGCGCCCGCTCAAACGCAAGATCCAGCAGCTGATCGAAGACCCCTTGTCGGAAGGGGTGCTGAGCGGCGATTTCCGCGACAATAGCAAGGTTGTGGCTGACGTGATCGAGGGACAGGTGAAATTGGTTGCCGATGATTCGATCACGATCGAAAAAACGCTGGAAGAACTTGCGACCCCGTCGCTCAATTAAAAGCGAGTTGAAAACACGCCCTGTGTACAACAGGGCGTGTTTTTTTTGGTGAAAAGGTCGGGCGAAAAAAAAAGATGGCGGCAGAGGAAATCCTCTGCCGCCACTTTTTTCCCGTTCGAGCATCATGCGCTTTATGGAGCTGTAAAGTTCACTTTGATTTTGAGTGAGCCGTCGGACGCCTCGTTCTGGATTTTGACCTTGACACCTTGCTTGGGAAGCGGGACGCTCGCCCAACCATTGTGTCCGATCGAAGGATTCGGCGGGAACCAGTAATCCTTTTTATCGTTGAACGTCTTTTTTGCCTTGCGAGCCGGGAAACAGTGTTCCTGACTGTTCATGTGCAGGCAAAACGGATCCGTCTTGTCCATCGAAAAGGTGGAATCATAGCTCTGAACACGCGGACGCCAGACCTGTCCGTTATCGGGTCGGAGCAGCAGTTCGGGATGGGCATCCACCGGGAGATACAACCCGCCGCAGCGACCGCTGAGACAATGATCGCCCACGTTGTTGTCGGTAAAAGATTCGTCATAATACCAGACGAGCATACCGTTCTGGTATGGGAAACGTTCCGCCCAATTCCCCAATGCCGGATTATCGAGGAACCCAAAGTTGTAGGGACCCGTCTGGAGATATTGGTCATACAACTGGTACTGGCGGTTCTCGATAAAGTAGGCGTTAAAGTAGGAATTCATCACATTACCATCGGTGCGGAAAAAGCCGTCATAGGTCCAACCGGGGTCCGTCTCGGCGCCGTCCACCGGCTGTCCGGTGATGGCAATGTCATCCAAGGAATAGCCGTCTTCAGTGGCAGCCACATCCGTCCAGTAGCGGAAGGCAATGGTGACGGTTTGACCGGCATAGGCGGAGAGGTCAGCGGTCAAGTCAACCCACGCGCCGCCGCTCGAACCGGTGATGCCTTCGCCCTGGTTCTGCCCGTTCGGGTTGGTGTTGGTCGAGAGGTTGGTGTGGATGTTGGTGCCGTTCACCGAAACATAGCCATAGTCCCAATTTTGCTCGATGTCGTAGCGGATTTTCGCCGCGAGAGAAGGGCTGCCCGCGGGCAGAGTAAAGGACATGGACATGGAATTGTCGAGATTGTCGCCCTTGTCGCTATAGTAGAAATACGTTCCCGCATAGGGCGTACCCGCGCTGGACGCGACTTGTTTGTTGGGCAGGGGGATCATCAGCATTTGAAGGTTTGCGCCCTGCGCTTCGGCGGGGGTGAGGGTAAAGCCGCGGTCCCAGCCAAACGTGGTGGCTTTCCACTTGGACCAACCGAGAATCAACTTTTCGTAGGCGCTGGCTTGGAAGGGCTGGTTGCCAATCCCGTCCTTTGCCTTGCCTGTATTGCCATAGCTGCCGGACGACCAGGTGGTCCAAAAGGCCGTCGAGTTTTCGGCGCCGCCGGTGTTGCCGCTGGTGTCATAGAGGTCAGGCAGACCGAGGTCATGTCCGAACTCGTGCGCGAATACACCCAAACCGCCGTTCTCGGGCTCGATGGTATAGTCGCCGACCCAGTAAGCGGATTGGCCGATCTGGAGACCGCCAAAGAGAACCGGGTTTCCGCCAACAACGGGTCCATCCACGCCAATGAGGTTGCTAAAAACATACCAGCGGTGCGACCAGATGGCATCAGTGCCCTGCGCGCCGCCGCCGGTCTCTTCCCCTTCACCGGCGTGGACGGATTGAAAGTGGTCAATGTAGCCGTCGGGCTCGTCGAAATTGCCATCCAGGTCGTAATCGTAGCGGTCCCAAGTGTCAAATTGGGACAGGTAACCATCAATTTCGGCGGGAGTCTTGCCGATAGAGAGCTGCTGTCCATACCACGCGTTGAGCGAATCCTGGACAAAGAGCCAGGTGCGAGTGCAGACAATATCGCCGCAATAGTTCGAGCCATAATTCGCTTCGTTGTATGGAACATTCACCCAGTCTGAGACTTTGCCGTCCACAGAATACAGCCCGCTCGATTGTTCGCGATACCAATTGGTCATCGAGTTGGCGCCGGGTTTTTTGTCAAAGAGCAGGTCCTTGAAGTGATCGCGCGAGAAATCATTGACCCAGAGGGTGGTGTTGTCTACACTGCGATCGGGTTTGGGGATTTGGTTGCGGGAGGGACCGACATCCCCGCCATAGGTCGGGTTGATGTTGTCACCAAATTGAGCGAGGACAGTCCAAATCAAGCCCTGCCCCGTGATCGAAGTCTGGACAAATTCATTGCCGACCTTGGTCACATTGCCCAGAGTCGCGCCGCTGAGCGCGGCGTCTTTGATCGCGCGCATTTTGAGCGCGTTTTTGCGCTGCGCCATTGGCGGCGGCATGTTGTCGCTGAAATTGCTGGGTTCGCGCGGCGATTCCTGGGCGATTGCGGTTGGGACAGAAAGCAAAAGCACCGCCAGCAGCGTCACGAGTGCAAGCACGAAACGAGTGCGCGTAAACATCTGCAAAATCTCCTTTTCCGGTGAAAGAAATTTTTTTGGTGTGACGATAGAGGATCATTTGTGAGATTCGATGAGGTGGCACCTCCTTGCGTGGATGGCGGTTGGCATGGGATTGGATGGGCGCAACAAGACGGAGCAAACCACATTCCGTATGTTTGCAGATTGTCTTGCGAAAACGAATACGGCAAAAGCCGGATTAAGGGTTTTTGGGTCAACGCTCCGCCACCAGTTCTCATCCACAGGGTATGGGAACAAGCAGTAGGGTCACGCGTAGCAATCGGTTGTAGAAACGCGATCAGACGAGGGGCCGCTCGGTCCAGCGGTTATGGTTCTGCAGGGGGGAAGCTTACAACCAGCATTCTCCCGAGTCTAGCAATCATCACCGTTGATTAATCGCACATCGAGTTACTGGCATTCAAACTCGGATATTTTATACTCTAGCCGAGATTTGTCAAACTGTTGGGTGCTGGCGGGCGCCGGTGGGGGTGTGTCACGATTTTGCACGCCGCACCGCCCCGAATCAATTCGGGGGCTTGGCAGGATCAAATCAGTTGAAACTGATTACGCGCGCAAAAACAGGACGCACATCCTATTCCCAAGGATGTGCGTCCTACTTGAGTTCCCCCCCGGCACGCGGCGGCGAGGTTTGTTCTATGCCGGAGCGGCGCTCAGTTGATATTAAAGACGGTGATCTTGCCGTCCTCGATCACTGCCGTGCTGTTGGGATAAACGCCCGGGCGAATGCCCGTCACGGTCGTGGTAAAGGTGACAATATCGCCGACCTGTTGGACATTGCTGACGCTGAATCCCGCGCCAAAGGTGAGCGCCAGCTGCATGTTGGACTGGAGCGCGGCTTTGCCGACGCCCGCCGTGCCGCCCAGATTGAACGCAACATCGTCGCTGACATTGGCGAGCGCGCCATTCAGGTCTCGCGCGGCAAAGGCAGCAAAAGCATCCGTGATCATTTTGACGCCGTCCACCGTGGCGGCGGGAGCGACGGTGGCTGGCGCCGCCGTCGGCGGCGTGGTCGGCGCGCGGGTGGGCGTGCGTGTTGGCGCCAAAGTGGGTGTTTGCGTGGGTGACGCCCTGGTTGGCGCTGTGGTTGATTCGACTGTGGGCTGGGCAGACTCGGCTGCGTCGGGCGACGAAATGTGCTGCGCGGTCCATTCTACTTGTTCGTCAGTCTCGCCGCAGAATGTGTTGCCCTTGATAGAGAGCGTTCCCGACGCGCGATTGTTTGAATCGAATTGTCCTTGCAGCGTGTATGTGACGTCGTCGCCGGTCAGTTGGGCCGAGAACTGGTTGTCCTCGATTTCTCCATTGTCCACCGAATTGGCAATGAGACCGCTTGCCGAACAACCACCCGTAGTGACCGCATAGTTGAGGTTTAGAAAAGTGACCGCGCCGTCCTCGACCGTAAACGACAAGGGGCTGTCCTCACCGTTGAGACCCTCCCATTCGCCGTTCAGGGTGTCAAAGACGGTGGTGATTGCCGTCGTCGGCGTGGCATCCGGTTCGGGCGTTTCTGCGCCAAAGACGGACGCAGGCATGGGGACGGCGCCGGTGGGAGCGGTGATCGAAATGTCTCCGTTCTGGTCCGAGATCTCGATCTCAAAGGCGAGCGTCCCTTTGTCGTCCGCGTTCAGTTTCGAGTGCGCGTCAAAATTGAATCGGATGTGATGGACGTTGCCGTCGGGGCAGACTGTCACGGTAAATTCCGCGCGGTCTATGCTGTCGAGGTCGAGCGTCTCTTGATCCAAGAGCATCTCGGAGACGAGATTGGGGAACACGGCATCGAATGCGGCGCGGCTGCCGGTAAAGACATCGCAGGTTTGAGAGCCGATCGCTTCGGTGCCCGTCCCGGTAAAAGCGCCGGTCGGATAGTCCGTCTCGATCATGGGCAAAACCATTTCTTGAGGCGCAAACGTCGAAGAGCCGGGTTCATCGGAGAGGATATACCACTGCGGCTCGGTCTCGTTTTCGAGGTTGCCGAACATGTAGCGCGTCCCGTCCACCTCGGCGATTTCGATTTCGTTTATGTTGGGGTCAAAACCGGAAAAAAGCCCGATAAACGAGGCGAGAAAACCACTGAGCGCATAGTGCAGATCGGACCCGCTCTGCTGCCCTTCGAGGTTGAAAAGCGAAACCAGGTCGGGGTCCTGACCCGGCATGGGCGTGTACTCGCCCTGGAAAAAGAGAGAGCTGAGCTCGGTGTGCGCCCGGAG
>JADZCJ010000051.1 GCA_020851635.1 Anaerolineae bacterium | reverse complement strand
GCAAGCCCTTTTTCAGCGCCTTGCGCTCGGCGCGGGTGAGTGCTCGGACAAAGAGTGGTGGTAGCATACCGCACACCATAGCACCATCTCGATGTTCTCACAAATACTTTGTTAATGATGCACTAGGATGTTCGCATCTACCACAGTATCCCTCCCCGTGAAGGCGGAAACATTCCGTGTCCACTGCCGCCCACCCGCATCTGGCAAACGGTTTTGCCAAAGCAAGTCGTCGTCGGGGGGCGATTTGGGGCACATTTCGGGATACATTTGAAAGGAGTAGTATGCGCAACGGCAGAGTTTTGCTTGGTGTCCTGATCGGGCTTGGCTTGTTTGGCTTGCTTGCAGGCGCGAGTTGGTATGCGTACAATGTTGGTCTCGCGCAGGGAGTCATGACCGGCGCGGCAACGGTCACCGCCCCTGTCGAAGGAGGCGTGGCGCCGGCGCCTGTCCCGATAATCCCATTCCAATACCATACCGCGTTCGGGTTCTGGCGTCCGTTCGGGTTTGGATTTGGCTTGTTTGGTTGTCTCGTGCCGATTCTCTTTTTCCTGCTTTTGTTCTCCCTGTTCCGTTTTGCATTTCGCCCACATTGGGGCGGTGGTTGGCGGCGGGGTGGCTGGGATGGACCGGAGGGTGAAATTCCTCCGCGTCTCCAAGAATGGCATCGCAGAATGCACGAACAATCTGCCAGTCCTGCTCCGCCACCCGGCGCACAGCCGGAATAAGTTGAAAACCGGAATGCGGGTTGTTTAGGAAAAAGATAGACAAGGCAGCAGGGAAACAGGCAGACCGGCTTGTTTTCCTGTCTACTTGCTCCCTGATTACTTGCATTTATGCCATGAAAACCATACTCCTCGTTGATGACGAGCCGGGCATCATCCAAATTGCGCGCGATTATTTGGAACATGCGGGGTATCGCGTCGTGTCGGCGAGTGACGGCAAGACGGCGCTCGCCGCCTGGCGTTCGGCCAAGCCCGATCTGATTGTGCTGGATCTGGGACTGCCCAATCTGGATGGACTGGACATTACCCGCGCCATTCGTAAACAAGACAATACGCCAATCATCATGCTGACCGCGCGCGGTGACGAATCCGACAAGCTGGTCGGACTGGAATTGGGCGCAGACGATTACATTGTCAAACCTTTCTCCCCCAAAGAGCTCGTGGCCCGCGTTCGGGCAGTTCTGCGCCGCATGGAAAACGCTTCCGTCGGAGATTTGATTCACGCGGGCGATCTGACTCTGGACGCGCCGCGGATGCGTGTAACTCTTGCCGGGCGCGCGATTCAAGTCACGACGACGGAATTTGAATTGCTCGCCACACTCGCGCGCCAACCAGGGCGCATTTTTACGCGCGCTCAATTGTTGGACGCGGTGCGGGGCGTTGCCTTTGAATCATACGAGCGCGCCATTGATGCGCACATCAAAAATCTGCGTCGCAAGATCGAACCCGACCCCCGCGCGCCGCGCTATCTGCTCACTGTCTATGGCGTGGGTTACAAGTTTGCAGATGAGTAGCGCATGAGCGTCCGTCGTCATATCTGCTCAACCGGCAGTCTCTTGTCTTTGATATTTGATCGCCGGTCAAACCTCAACCATCTGGAAATTCATAATCAACAAGCACAAATTCCCGCCTCACCGTCCACCATGGTGGAATGAGGACGCCCCCTATCCGCTTCAAGGCAATTGGAACTCCAATCGGCGGCGCTTTATGTGGCGCTTTGGACTGTTGTTCTTGTTGGTCGCTTTGTTTGCGTGCGGGGCGTTCACGTTTCTCTTTTGGTGGCTTGCCCTCTCTTTTTCACAGCTCCCGCTGCCCGACAGCATCAATCTGGTTCTGCGCCCGCTTGGTCTTGGCGCGTTTCTGCTCTCTCTTGTCATTCTGGCGTTTACCCTGCGCGCTTTTCGTCGCACGGTCGAGCCGGTGAGCCAAGTGATCGAGGCGGCACAGCGTGTGGCAGCCGGTGATTATGCGGTGCGCGTACAAGAACAAGGACCGCGCGAGGTCCGCAGTCTGGCTCAGTCATTCAATGCCATGACCGCGCGGCTCGAATCAAACGATGCCCAGCGTCGTCGGCTGCTTGCCGACGTCTCTCACGAGTTGCGGACACCGTTGACGGTAATTCAGGGAAATCTGGAAGGTATGCTGGATGGCATCTATCCATTGGACCGCGTACACCTGCAGCCGGTGTTGGATGAAACGCGACAATTGGCTCTGCTCATCGAGGATTTGCGCACCCTTGCGCTGGCGGAAAGCGGCGCGCTTGAACTAGCCAGGGAATCAACCGATCCGGTCATTCTCTTGAACGAGACTGCCGCCTTGTTCCGCGCACAGGCAGAGGCGGGTGACATAGCCCTGCGGGTCGAAACCGCGCCAAATCTGCCGAATGTTTTTGTGGACCCGGCGCGTATTCGTCAGATTCTGGAGAATCTGATTGCAAACGCCTTGCGCTATACCCCGCGCGGCGGTGAGATCCGCTTGAAATGCGCGCTCGACAAAGGAGAAAACGTATGGAGTGCAGTACAAGATACGGGGCGGGGGATCGGCGCTGAGGAGCTGCCGCACATCTTTGAGCGCTTTTACAAGGAACGTGATTCGCGCGGCACCGGCTTGGGTCTTGCCATTGCCAAGAGTGTGATTGACGCGCATGGGGGAGAAATTGCCGCCGAAAGTGTCCCGGGTCAGGGCACGATCATTCGCTTTCAACTGCCCGCAGAATAATAGCCAATTTAGATTTCAAGGCAAGTTCAAGCAACAGCGCGCCGAGCCGATTTTGTGCCTCTCTGGGGGTACTTTATTACCAGTCCTCTTTTTCGAATCGAATCCCGTTCGCGTCCGCAATTGTCTTGATATCCGCCATCAAACCGGCGTTGCCACAGGTCATCAATACCGTTTGGGTGGGGTGCATCCGTTGGCGCAAAAACTCGCGCGGGGTCTCTTCCGGCAGGACAGGCAGCGTGGTCCTGTCAAGAACTGCCTGCGCCCGTGTCGCATCTCCGCCCGCAGTCAGGACGTCCTGCAAATCCTGTTCTTCCTTGAGCGGCATTGCAAAAACATGCCGCAGCACATTATTGGCGCGTCCTTTGCCGAGCGTTGGGTCACTGCGGTCCTGCTCACTGACGCGGCTAACCGACGGCACATACACAAAATCAAATCGCCGCGCGCGGGCAATGGTTGCCAGCTCGTCGTAATAGTCCAACTCTTGGCGCGTTCGATTCGTATGGAACAGAGTGTAGCGCACGGCGTTTGATTTGCCCTGCTGCGCCTCATAGTTCAGCTGCTTGATTATGGAAACAAATGGCGCCAGCCCCGTCCCCGGGCCGACCATCACGACATTTTGATAGCCCGCGGCGCGTTTTTCGAGCGTGAACGTGCCCGTAATAATGTCATAATAGGTCAGTTTGTTGTCATCGTCGGGGCGCATGCGAAACAATGATTCGGTGAGCCGCCCTGACCCCCTCTCATGCTTTTCCAGAATGACATAAAACTCGAGATACCCGTCTATCTGTGTAGTATGCGGCGCCGACGCGATCGAATACGAATGTGTAACGGGTCCGCGTTTCGGATTCCCATTTTCGTCGAGCTCTGCCTGGTAATCCGTTTGCCCGTCTGCCCCCACGACCTTTTTCGTCAACAGACAATCTTCACGCCTCAAGGCAATATACTGCCCCGCCTTGTATTCCGGGAACCCGGAACCTTTTTCGGGTCCAAGCCGAAAGATCGCCAACAGGGGTGAACTGGCGTTCCAATAAATGACGTTGCCCGTTTTTGTTTTTGCCATACGCTTTGATACCTTTTGCCGGTATATTTTTCTGCAGTTCTGACAGGTTGTCGAGTCAAATCAAATTATAGTTATCCCGGATACGATGACGCGCGTTCATAGTTACAAAGTCTCTACGACAACCCGCTATCTCAAATCGAACGTGTCGCCTTCCATGGCGGGTGAAACTGTTATGGATGGGTTCGTTTGTTCCAACACCTCGGCAAACATCCGATCGAGGTCCCGGTCAGAGTGGGAAGGGTCGTGATGAAAAAATACCAGCTGCTTGACGCCCGCGAGCGTGGCAAATTGGACGGTCTGGGTCATTGCCGAATGACCCCACCCCACCCTTTGGGCGTATTCGCTCTGCGTGTATTGCGCATCGTGAATGAGCAAGTCAGCCCCGCGCGCCAGCCCATACCCGGAAACCCAATCGCGGGGCACCGAAAAATCGCGCGAACCGAGCGCGGGTTCGTGGTCCGGCATATAGGTCAATGACGCGTTTCCTTCGACAATCCGAAAACCCACCGTGGGGTCAGGATGGCAGATCAACTGCGCGGTGATGCGAAAATTACCAATGCGAATTTCTTGCGCCGGAACTTGATGCAGAGTCAGGTCGCATTCCAGCTCGCGCAGGACGACAGGAAAGAGCGGGGGCGAAAGATAACGCGCCAGACGCGCGCGTAAACTGAGCAGAACGCTTGCGGGTCCCCAAATGTGGACTTGCACGCCGCGCGTCCGCAAGGGACGAAAAAAACCCAGCCCCTGCAAGTGGTCCATGTGCAGATGAGTCAGCAGGATGTCTATGCGCGGAATATCTATCGGGAGCGCGGCGCCAAGTCGGCGAATTCCTGTCCCCGCGTCGAGGACGAGCACCCTCCCATCTGCCCCGACGACCTGGACACAAGAGGTGTTGCCGCCATACCGCGCAGTTTCGGGCCCCGGCGTGGGCAGTGACCCGCGCGTGCCCCACAGCGTCACCTTCATCTCTCGTCCGCCTCCCAAAAGATGGCGATTGCGCCCAGAAACCGATTTGCCTGCCCAATCAACGGGAACGCAAAGATTTCGATCTGTCGCAGCACATTATCCAGACCGCGGATGCAAATTGTCCCTGAGGTCGGATGTTTGCTTTCGAGCGCCATAACCAGCGGCAGTTTTTCAGCCGAGAGAGGTATGCCGTGTTTGTCCATCGGTTGAAATATCGTGCCCCATTCGGAAACAGGCATTTCGCCGGTCTCGTTAAAGCGGTATCCGAGAATCGCTTCGGCATACTCGTTGTAATAGAGCAGATTCCCCTCGGGATCAACAATAAAGATCGGCGTGGCAAGATAACTGGCAAGATGTCGGGCGAGAATGACCTCGATTTCTTTTTGCACCATAGTGGGACCTCTCTTGATGTCTGCAATTCTATCAGAGAGAGGGATGTCCGTCTATGGCTCGCGCTCTGTGCCGATCAAAATCTCACCCGTTCTGGCGAGGGGGCTTGCTGTTGGATGCGATCGGCTCAACAAATGCAGCGCGACGAGCGACAGGGCAAGGATGCCGAGGGCGAGCGCCTGCGAAATACGCCACCCTCTGAACAGCCAACTGTCTCCGCGAAAAGCTTCGAGGACCAGGACGCTTCCGGCAAAAAGCGCAGCGACGAGCAAAAACTGGAAACCGTCAAAGGGTGATCTGTCGCGCCCAAGTCGCCAGAGGATGAGAATTGCGAGCGCGGCAAGGATTTCATACGCCTGCGACGGATGCCTGTCCTCCTCCCACAGCCGGATGCTCCACGGCAACTGCGCAGGAGCGCCAAACGCGTCACCGCTTGCCAGATGGGCGATGCCCAACGCAATGCCCATGATCACAATTCCCGGGGTGAGGGCGTCGAGCGTGCGCCACAAGGGCAGCTGATACCTGACCGCATACAGAACGCCCGCGCCAATCGCGCAGACCAACCCGCTCAACGGGTCAAGCGTTGTCGGCGTCGGCATGACGATGCTCAACAGGTCATTTGCAAAGGCGTCCAGATGTTGGATTACATAGCCGAGCCGCGCTCCAATCAACCCCGCCGCCAGCGCGAGATACACCATGTTGGAGACCGCGTCACGGTCAAGCCCCAATCGCGCGGCGTGCCATTCGATCAGCGTTGCGCCGAGCAAAACACCAGCCAGCAACACTATGGGTGCGACAGGGATGGCGGCAGGTCCCAGTTGGAGGATCGGGAACATATTCGGTCAGGGTTCGGCAAGCAGCGCGTTGATTTTGGAGCGGAGCGCCGCTTCAGCCAGCGGTCCCCCGATCATGACCGAACGGATAATGCCCCGACGGTCCACGATAAAAGTTGTCGGCAGCGCTCGAACACGATAGCGCGAGGTGACTGCCCCATCACGGTCCAGCAGCAGTGGAAACGTTATTCCCAGCTCGCGCGCCAAGCCGCGCGCATCGGTCTCGTTGTCCTGAATCGTGCTGTTGACGCCGAGCACGACAAGCCCGCGCGATTTTTCAGCGATATACACTCTTTCGAGCGCGGGCATCTCGGCGCGACAGGGTCCGCACCAGCTCGTCCAGACGTTGATGACGACGACTTGGCCGCGCAATGAACTCGACGCGAGCGGCGCGCCCTGGAAATCTTCAAGTGTAAATTCGGGCGCGGGAAATCCCTCACGCGGGCTGGTAAGTTGTCCTCCGGCTGCGTCGGACAAAGGCACGCGCGATTGAATCGTCCATGCCGCCCCCAAAAGGAGGACCGCAACGGCGAAAGCATAAAAACGGCGTGAAACAAGAAAATCTGACATGATTTTGGGGCGCTAACTTTGTTCGCGGCGCGCAAGGTTGTGCGCCAAGTTGTGCCAACTCGAATCAGTGTAGCCGGACTGACGGACCGAGTATAAGGTCAAACGCCCCATTCTGGAGAGTTTGGTTGCCTTTGCGCAGGACATTTTCGATAGTATCGCGGCAAAGCGGCAACGTGACGGTGAATGAAATCGCAAAATGGAATGGCAGTAGTTGGTTAGCATTGGGGAATGGACTGAATAGTGTTGTGAATAAAGTTGCGGTCAGCGGCAACGATGTGTATGTGGATGGCGCCTTTAGCGTCGTATGTGGGAATCTCGTTTGCGACACCGGCAATGTGTCGGTGAACAACATTGCAAAATACGGTTCGTGTGTGGCGAAACCCGCGAAACCAACACTCAACGTGCCTGTTGACAATGCGACGACAACCAAAGTACACGTAAAGCTGAAATGGCACGCGACAAACTGTGCAGACACGTACAACGTAACGATTAAAGATGTGGCAACGGGGGAAAAGTAGATTCGGCAATAGAATTGACCGGTCCGAGACACAAAACGATTGCGCTGACCAAAGGCAGAACGTATAAATGGTTTGTACGCGCGGTGAACAGCATTGGCAAAACCAAGTCAGCCGCGCGAACCTTCACGGTGCAATGAAAACGAATGGCGGACAGGGGACTGTCCGCCATTTTTAATGAGCAGAAACTGTATTCCCAACAATTGGTGTATCTGAAAGCGTATTCGCAAATCTATCCAAGAGGATCAGAGATGAGGACTTTGATACCCAACTTGCTGTATTCAAGGCGCGTGCTGGCGGGTAGGGCATTGTCACTGATCACTTTATGAATTGCCGAGACCGGAGCGATCCGGATCACAGATTCTTGTCCAAAGCGCGAATGATCGGCTAGCAAAATCACTTCGCGTGCCGCGCGCAGCATCGCTTGTTTGACGCTGACTTCGGCGACATTTGTATGTGAGAGTCCAAAATCCAGAGAAATGCCGCTCGCCGCCAAAAAGAGTTTGTCCGCGCGCACGGTGTCAAGCGCCGCTTCCGTTGTCGGACCAATCAACGTATCGCTGGCATGGCGCAAAGAACCCCCGGTTGAAATAAGCGAAATCGTCGGATTTTGACTCAGGATTTGGAACACGGGCATCGAATTGGTAATCACCGTAATCTGATGCGCGGTTACGAGCTCCTCCGCGAGACACGTTGTGATCTCTGCGCCGTCAATCAATACGACATCCCCGGATTTGACCTGGAGCGCGGCGGTCTTGGCGATTTCGCGCTGGCGCCAAAGAATTTCATCTTTGAGAGTTTGCGTGGCGTCTGCAATCTCGAGCTCGATCCCAAGCCCGTTTGCATATTCGGTCATGCGTTTGCCCAGACTGTCATACCATTCATGTTCGCCGAACGAGACAACGAACCCAATCCGTTTCGGCAATCGCATATTCGAGTGTTGCGCCGACTGCCCGATGTCCAACGGGATGTCGAGTTCCTTTGACGATGCTTTATTCCGCAAAGCCCATCCGGCGGCAGTTTTTGCGTAATAATGGTTCAAGGACTCGCGATCAAGAATGACATGCGGTGTGATCAATTCTCGCGCAAGCGGCTTGTGATTAAACGCTGCGATGGCGGCTTGAATGCAAACGGGACCGATAATTTCGGGAAACATCGCAAGCCCTGCGCGGCAAAAACTGTTTGACGCCAGGAGGGAATTCTTCAAAGTGTCGCCTTCCAGACCAAAGGTGACCACCAGCAGCCCGGACGGATCTTTTCCCAATTCCTCACAGGCACACATGGCGCCCCAGGCAGTCGCGTCATTGATGCCAAAGATGATGTTGATTTCGGGATGCACACTCAGCGCGTCGATCGTAATTTGTTTTGAAGTTTGCGCGCGCGATTGCGCATCAATGGACAGTGTGACTTGAGCTTCGGGCAAAATCTCGCGCAGCCCGACTGTGAATCCCTGGCTGCGCGCGCGCGTATTGGTCAACGCATAGGTGAGGTCGAGCACGTTCGCCCGTCCGTGAAAATGCTCGCGGGCAAAATTACCGGACCACCGCCCCAGGGCAACTCCGGCGTGGTAGCTATCCACTGCAACCACGGTCTTCATGCCGGGCGAGCCAAGCGATTCCCCGATGACCGGAATCCCTCGCTTGACCGCTCTGTCAACGAGCGTCCGATCAAATCGGGCATCCAGCGCGGTTGCGATCAAAACGTCCACTCGATCTAGCAAGCGTCCTTCCAAGAGCGCAGGCGCATTTGCCGCTTGTGAATCGGCGCCCTTGTGTTGTGCGACCCCTCCACCGAATGTTCTCAGGATGCGACCTTCGGCGTGCAGGCGTTGGAGGTCCCGGCGAATTGTCACTTCGGACACGTCAAACTGTTCGCTCAATGCCTTGACAGACACAAAACCTCGCTCGTTCACCAGTTCAGTGATTTGATTCAAGCGCTCTTCTGCCGTCATGCTGTACCTCCATGGGTCGCCCGTTTGCCTCAAACCTTCTGCTCCACAAAGACTTTCGAATTTGAAACCATTATACCGAAAATGAACATCGAATGTCAATCTGTGTCCATGTTTCTTTTGAATTCATTCACATTCATTGACATTTGAAAAAATTCATGTTAGAATTTCAACTGTCTTGATTGTAAACGAAACAGACCATGTCGTTCCGTCTTTGCAAGTCCATTATGGCGCGCCAAGCGAAACCCCTCTGTCGTTGGTTCTTCCAGGTGTGATCAATGCCTCTCCTGCGATTTTTCGCGGGGGAGCTTTTTTTTCGCTTGACTTGGCGCGCAAAAAGGAGGCATTATTGACATGATCCTGTAGAAATTTCCATACAATGAAACACTTTTCGAGTGCATGACCAATTGAAAAAGGAGAAGAAGATGAAACCGAAATTTCTGTTCGTTCTATCGCTTTTTGCCCTTGTGGCGCTCTTTGCTGTCGCGTGCGCGGCGCCGGTAGCAGCTCCGCCGGCAGCGGCGCCCGCCCAACCCCAAGCCACCGCAGCTCCCCAACAGCCCGCTGCAACTCAGCCGCCGGCTGCCGCGAGTAAAATGACTATCGCGGGCGTCGTTTTCCAAAGCGATACGTTCATGCAGACCGTTCAAGCGGGTATGCAGGCGGCGGCTGACAAGAATGGCAACGTCGAAATGCTCTTGGGCAACACGGAAAACAAGCTGGACAAAGAAGCGAGCATGATTGACGATTACATCACGCGCAAAGTGAGTGCGATTGTCATCACGCCGATTTCGGCGGACGGCTCGGTGGCGGCGTTGAAAAAAGCCAAAGATGCGGGCATCACGATTGTTTGTTTCAACACCTGTGTCAATGACAAGTCCATTCCGTCGGCGTTCCTGGTGACCAAGAACGAGGACCTCGGCACCAAGAGCGGCGAAGCGGCGGCGAAATTCATTCAGGACAAACTGGGCGGCAAAGCCAAGATTGGCATTTTGAACTGCGACCAGTTCGAGGGCTGCCCGCCGCGCAAAGAGGGATTTCTCGCTCAAGTAAAGACACTACCGGGCGTGGAAGTGGCGGCGGACCAGGCAGGTTGGCTGGCCGACAAAGCACAGCCGGTTTCCGAAGCGATGCTGCAAGCGAATCCTGACATCAATGTGTTGTGGGCAGCGAATGAAGGCGGCACGGTCGCGCACGCCAACGCGGTCAAGACGCTTGGTCTGGCGGGCAAGGTGTTTGTGTTCGGCACCGACATGAACAACCAGATGGGGCAGATGTTGATGGCGGATGACGACATCCTGCAAGGGGTTACCGGTCAAGCGCCCTATCAGATGGGCTATGACTCGCTCATGGCAGCGCTTGCGGTGTTGGACGGGCAAAAAGTGGAAGCGACGACGAATACACCGACCATCTATTTCGGGCGCGGTGATGATGCCTTGATCAAGCAATTCATGGATACCGAAGGCAAGGCGATCTTCAAGTAATCCGCAAGCTGACGAGTCACTCTATGGCAGGTTTGTCGAATAGTGAAACACATCGGCAGACCTGCCATTCCAAGACTGTATGCCACCGATTCTTTCTTTGCATCAGGTAACCAAGCAGTATCCCGGAGTCCTCGCCCTGGACAATGTGGATTTTTCACTGGACAAGGGTGAAGTCCGTGCGCTGCTCGGCAAGAACGGCGCGGGCAAATCCACACTCGTCAAAATTCTGAGCGGAGCCAATCAACCGGACAGCGGCGAAATTCGTATTGACGACAAGCCGGTTTCCATTCCTGACACGCGTGCGGCATTCGACATGGGCATCTGCACGGTGTATCAGGAGATGAGTTTGGTGCCGGGGCTGACGGTCGCCGAAAATATTCTGCTTGGTCGCTGGCCCCAATTGCGCCTGGGCGCGTTTTCGATGATTGACCACGCCAAGATTCGAAAAATCGCCAGGGGAGCGCTAGACCAGCTCGAAGTGACTTTGAACCTGGACGAGCAGGTTTCGCGTCTCAGCATTGCCCAACAGCAGCTGGTTGAAATCGCCAAGGCCATTTCATTTTCGCCGCGCGTCATGGTCCTCGACGAACCGACGAGCGCGCTGCCTGCCGGTGAAGTTGCGGTCCTGCACAAAGTCGTCCGGCGTCTGGCGGAACAAGGGCACGGCATTATTTATGTCACGCATCGGCTCCAGGAAATTCCGCGCGTCGCCGACACGGTAACTGTCCTGCGCGACGGCAAGGTGGTCGGCACAATTCAAGTGGCGGAAGCTACCCCCAAACGCATTGCGAACATGATGATTGGCGCGGACTGGCAGCCAACCGAATGGGGCGCCAAGAGTAACCCCGGCGCCGTCAAACTCGCGGTACGGCACTTGAACCGTAAAGGTTGGCTCAACGACGTGACCTTTGAACTTTACGGCGGCGAAGTGTTGGGGATCGCGGGGCTGCTCGGCTCGGGACGCACGGAACTCGTGCGTGCGATCTTTGGCGCGGACGCGATTGACAGCGGCGAAATCCAAGTCAACGGCACAATCGTTTCGCACCCCAGCCCCAATCGCATGAAAGCGAACGGCATCGGATTGACTCCGGAGGACCGCAAACGCCAGGGGCTGATCCTGCCATTTGCAGTGCTGGACAACTTGACGCTCGCCAGTTTGAATCGCTTGAACATCCACGGCATTTTACAGCGGCAGCGCGCACAGGGTTTGGCAATGGGAATGGTGGAATCACTCTCGATCAAAACTGCCAGTCTGTCCGTGCCAACCGGGACACTGAGCGGCGGCAATCAGCAAAAGGTGGTGATTGGCAATTGGCTCAATACACAGCCGGACGTTTTGCTCATGGACGAGCCAACGCGCGGGATTGACATCCAAGCCAAAGAACAGATTTTTCACCTTGTCCGCGACCTTGCGCAGCAGGGGATCGGCATACTGTTTATCTCATCCGAAATCGAAGAAGTATTAGAGGTCGCAGACCGCATTCTGGTCATGAATCGCGGCTATCTGACGCACCAGTTCCGCCGCGGCGAGATAGACCTTGAAACGTTGATGACACTCGTGATGGAGGAAATCGGGCATGGTCAAGACACAGCAAGTACGAGCCCAGCCAGCGTTGCTGCGCCGCACGCGTGAATTTATCGCGCGCTCCGGTTTGCTGGTTGCATTGATTGTGCTGTTTGGTTTGTTGGCGATTTTTGCGCCCAACTTTTTGCTGCCCACAAACCTCTTTAATGTTCTGCGCGCGGTCGCGGTCAACGGCATCATTGCCTGCGCCATGACGTTCGTCATTATTTCGGGTGACATTGACGTGAGCGTTGGCTCGGCGGTGGCGTGGTCATCCTCACTGCTCGGCATTCTGGCTATCACGCTCAAGATTCCACTCCTCCTCGCCGTGGGTATTGTTTTGGCACAGGGCGCCTTGATTCACATGGGCGCAGGATTCATCCGTGTGCGCTGGAGTATTCCGGCATTCGTCGTCACGCTCGCGCTGTATATCAGTCTCTCGGGCATGGCTAAAGTCGTTACCAATGCATACCCGATAACGCCGTTTCCTGAATCATTCAGTTTTTGGGGGCAGGGTTATGTATTGGGAATTATTCCCGTGCCTGCGGTGCTCATGCTGATCACGATTGCCATTTTTCAATTTCTCAGCACGCGGACGGTGTTTGGCAGGTCCGTCTATAGCGTCGGCGGAAATGAAGAAGCGTCGCGTCTCTCCGGGATTCCGGTTGGGCGCACGCGCATCATCATTTTTGCGCTCAGCGGATTGATGGCGGCGCTGGGCGGCATTATCATTTCGTCGCGCGTGATGGCAGGTGTGTACAACGTCGGGCAGGGGCTAGAGTTTGACGTTATCGCGGCGGTGGTGATCGGCGGCACCAGTCTCGCAGGCGGTTCCGGTTCGATGATTGGGAGCTTTCTCGGTGTGCTCTTTATCGGCTTGCTGTCCAACGGTATGACGCTGATGGGCGTCCCCCCCTACTGGCAAGAAGTAGCGCGCGGTCTCATCGTGCTCTTTGCCGTGCTCTTTAGCGCATGGCAAAAGCCAATTCGAAAATGAACCGAGATGAGCTCGCCGCGTATCGCGCCCGTTTTGAAAACGAACTTGTGCATGACATTTTGCCCTATTGGATGCGGTATGCCGTCGAACGCGGCGGCGATGGCTTTTATGGCGCGGTGGATTTGCAGAACCAACCGGTGCTGACCGCCAACAAAGCGTGTGTGTTGAATGCGCGCATTTTGTGGACTTTTTCTGCCGCCGCCGCAAAATACGGTGACGCAGCGTACGCCGAGATGGCGCGACGCGCGTATCATGTGCTGACGACCTATTTTGCGGACGATACGCACGGCGGTTTTTTCATGGAGCTCACGCCGGACAATCGTCCCGCCGACACGACCAAGCACACGTATGCCCAGGCGTTTGCGCTGTATGCGCTGTGCAAACATTACGCGTTTGAACCTGCGCCCGCACGCTTGCGGTATATTCAAGACTTGTTCCACCTCCTGGAAGCAAAAACGGCTGACGCGTCCAATTTCGGATATCGCGAAGCGTTTACGCGCGACTGGCAGCTGCTCGGGAAAAACCGCATGGCTGACCACGACGAGCCGAAAACAATGAACACGCATTTGCACGCACTGGAAGCATACTCCGCGCTGTATCAAGTCTGGCGCGCCCCCGAGGTGCAAACGCGTCTGCGTTCACTGTTGCTGCTTTTCCTGGACAAAATCATTCGCCCCTCGGGACATCTTGGCATTTTTTTTGACGACGCGATGGAAGAAGCGGAGGCATCGCGCGGAATTTGTTCATTTGGGCACGATGTCGAAGCATCGTGGCTGCTGCTGGACGCGGCGGAAAATCTCGGCGACCCGATTATTGTGGAACGAATGCGCGCGGTTTCGCTGCGTATGTTGAACGCGGTGGAGCGTGTAGGGTTCGACAAGGACGGCGGGATGTTTCTGGAATCGTCGCGCGAGGGCAGTCACTTGCGCACCAATAAACATTGGTGGATACAGGCGGAGACGCTGGTGGGCATGATGAATGCGTTTGAATTGACACACGACCCGCGCTATTGGGAGAATGTCAAGTTGTGTTGGGACTTTGTTGACCGGCACGTGATTGATCATGCGCGCGGCGAATGGTTCGCCAAGGTCAATCGTCTCGGCAAACCCTTTTTGATAGAACCGGCGGATGACCCTTCGCCGTATTATCGCAATGATTGGAAAATAGACCCGTGGAAATGTCCCTACCACAATGGGCGCGCGTGTCTTGAACTTGTGCGCCGCATTGACGCGCTGATGGACAAGATAGAGAACGATTCGCGTATGGAGCTGGTATGAGCGAGACAATGAATTCCGTCGAACGTGTGCAGACGGTGCTGGCAGGCGGTATCCCGGACCGCGTGCCTGTGGACTTGCACAATTTCATGATGACCGCGCAGGCGTCGGGTATGCCGTTTCCTGAATTTTTTGGCAGCGGCGAGGCAATGGCAGAAGGGCAAATCCGCGCGTGGCGCGAATTTGGTCACGATGTGTTGCTGTTGGAAAACGGCACTGCCGCCCTGGCTCAAGCGTGCGGCTGCGGCGTCGAGTATTTTGACGAAAGCGCGCCGGTTTCGTTTACTCCCGCCATCCGCAGTCTCGACCAGGTGGACTCGCTGAAATTGCCTGACCCGTATCGTGATGGCACTCTGCCCGAGTTGCTCAAGGCGACGCGCATTGTTGCGCGCGAGATTGGCGACCGCGCCTTTATCATGGGACGCGGCGACCAGGGACCGTTTTCACTCGCCGCATTGATTCTGGGAATGGATGTGTTCCTGTACGAACTCGCGACGCGGGAGCATTTGCAAGAAATCGGCCGCTTGCTGGAATTTTCGCTCCAAGCCAGCTACCGCTATTGTGTCGCGCAAATGGAACAAGGCGCACACATGACTTCGATTGGCGAATCGCTGGCGGGTCCCGATGTTTGCTCACCCAAGCTGTACAAAGAATTCGAATACCCGTATGCCAAACGGCTCGCCGCGCGGCTCAAGGAAGAAAATATTTTGCTCGCGTACCACATCTGCGGCAACGCGACGCGCATCGCTGCCGACATGGCGGACACGGGCGCGGCGGTCCTCGAACTCGATTACAAAATTGACATGGCGCAGGTCAAAGCGGCGACGCGCGGCAAGGCGACGATTCTCGGTCCGATTGACCCGAGCGGGGTTATGGCGCTCGGCACGCCGGAGTTAGTGGATGCCAAATGCAAGGAAGCGATTGAGGTTTTGGGTGAGGGGGGCGGACTGATTCTCGGACCCGGTTGTGCCTTGCCGCCGATGACGCCACCGGAAAATGTTCACGCCATGATGGAAGCGGCGCGGCGTTATGGCGTTTACAAGTGATAAAAATCGCTTTGCAATGAATCAAGACACGCGGCAATGACATTCTCACCACATCCGCTTTTATTATCTGCTGGCCGCGCGCTCTTTTTGTCAGCGTGTCGGATAATCTAAATTCCAAAATTGATTTATACTTGCCGGCGTGAACGTCTCCCCCAATCTCGTCCTCCAAAAACTCTCCGGCGTCATCGAGCGCATCACGTTTTACAACGAGGAAAACGGCTACACCGTCGCGCGTTTTGTCCCCGAGGCCAAGTCACACACCGTCACCGTGATTGGTAATCTCATGGGCGCGAGCGTCGGCGAATCGCTTGCGCTCGAAGGCATTTGGACCAATCACCCCACGCACGGTCGCCAGTTCGAAATCAGAAAATTCACCCTGCAATTGCCCGCCACAGTCGAAGGCATCCGCAAATATCTGGGGTCGGGGCTGATCAAAGGCGTGGGACCCGTCACTGCCAAACGCATCGTGGACTATTTCGGGTTGGACACGCTGGAGGTGATCGAGCACGACATCGGGCGGCTGAACGAGGTGGGCGGTGTCGGCAGCAAGCGCATTGACATTATCCAAAAGGGCTGGGCGGAACAGAAACAGATCAAAGAGGTCATGATGTTTCTGTCATCGCACGGCGTCAGCACCGCGCTTGCCGTCAAGATTTACAAACAGTACGGCGACGGCGCGCTCAATGTGCTCAAGAACGAACCCTACCGCCTTGCGCGCGATATTTATGGGATTGGCTTTTTGACTGCCGATAAAATTGCGCGGGCGTTGGGGATGAAAGAGGACGACCCCGCGCGGATCGAGGCGGGCGTCGAATATGTGCTCGCCAAGTTCATTGACGATGGGCATGTCTTTGCCGAACGCGGCGCGCTGGTGGATGAATCCCGCACGGCGTTGGGCGCGCACGACGCACAGGTGAACGCGGCGATTGACCGTCTGGCGCTCCAGGAGCAGCTCGTCGTCGAGGATGCTTTTGTTTCTGACACGGGCCCGAACGATGGCTCTGCCGCGCAGGCGGTCTATCTCACGCCGTTCTATCTCGCCGAAAAGAATACGGCGAAACGCCTGATGGACCTGGAAACCAATCGCGGCACGCGCCTCGCCGAATTTCAAAATGTCAGTTGGACCAAAGCCGCGGCATGGCTGGCGGAAAAGAATACGATCACCCTTACAGAGAGACAGTTGGAAGCCGTGCGTCTCGCGCTGACGGAAAAAGTTTCGATCCTGACGGGCGGACCCGGCACCGGCAAGACAACGACGGTGCGCGCCCTCATCCAACTGCTCAAAGCCAAACACAAGACCTTTAAACTCGCCGCGCCGACCGGACGCGCTGCCAAACGCCTGAGCGAGGCGACGGGCGAGCAGGCGCAAACTTTGCACCGTCTTTTGGAATTCAAACCGTTCGAGTCCAAACGCTTTTTACGCGACCGCGACAATCCGCTCGACGCCGATTTGATCATCGTGGACGAGACCTCCATGATTGATTTGCTGCTGATGAATGCTTTGCTCAAGGCGATTGATCTGACCTCGCACATCCTCTTTGTGGGCGACCCCGACCAACTTCCCTCGGTGGGGTCGGGCAATGTTCTCAAGGACATGATCGCGTCAACCGCCGTGCCTCTCGTCGCGCTCGATGTGATTTTCCGTCAGGACGAGACCTCGTTGATTGTCTCGAACGCCCATCGGATCAACAAGGGCGAAATGCCCTTGTTTGCCGACAGCGCGCGCGACTTTTTTTTGTTCTCTGAAGAGGAACCCGCGCAAGCTGCCGCGCGCATTGTCGAGCTGGTCACCGCGCGCATCCCGAAACGTTTCTCGCTGGACGGCGTCCGGGATATACAGGTATTGTCGCCGATGCATCGCGGTCAGGCGGGCGTCGGCGAACTCAACAACCTGCTGCAGGACGCGCTCAACCCGGTCGCTCCGGGCAAACGCGAAACGCGACACGGCGCGCGCATCTTTCGGGTTGGTGACAAGGTCCTGCAGACGAGAAACAATTACGATAAACAGGTGTTTAACGGCGATTTGGGACGTATTACCGAGATTGATTACGAAGAGCAGGCGCTCAGCATTGATTACGATGGCACAGTCGTCCACTATGAATTCAGCGAATTGGACGAAATTGTCCATGCGTTTGCCATGAGCGTGCACAAGTCGCAGGGCAGCGAATACCGCGCGGTGGTGTTACCCATCCTCACCCAGCACTATATGCTGCTCCAGCGCAATCTGCTCTATACGGCGGTCACACGCGCCAAACAGCTCGTCGTCCTCGTTGGCAACAAAAAAGCGATCGGCATGGCAGTTCGCAACAACAAGATTTCGAGGCGCAACACGCGGCTCGCGCAGCGTTTGGCGCAGCTGCAGGTGACCACGCCGCGCGTTGCGCGCGAATCAAACGGCGGGCAGGGCAGGCGCCGCGCGCGCGCCGCGTACGATACGGAGGGACGAGGTTGAAAAAATTGACGGCACCTGCTCCAACAAGAAAATCCTACCTGATTGATATGGACGGCGTCATCATACGCGGCAGCGAGCTTATTCTCGGCGCGGACGCGTTTATTCAGCGCCTGCACCAGCGCGGGATCAAGTTTCTCATTCTCACCAACAATCCGATGTATACCCCGCGCGATCTGCATCATCGCCTTCAGCGTATCGGGATCCAGGTGACGCCCGACCATCTCTATACGTCGTCCCTCGCCACCGCTTCATTTCTCAAGAGTCAGACGCCAAATGCAACCTGTTTTGCGCTTGGCGAAAGCGGTCTGACCGAAGCGCTCCATGACGCCGGGTTTATCCTTACCGACCACGATCCCGACTATGTCGTCTTGGGCGAGACCAATGCCTATTCTTATGGTCAGATCACGCAGGCGGTGCGCTTGATCAACAGTGGTTCACGTTTCATCGCCACCAACCCCGACACCGCGGGTCCGAGTGAAAGCGGTCTTGTGCCCGCCTGCGGCGCCGTCGCCGCGCTCATTCAGGCGGTCACAGGTGTCGCACCGTATTTTGTGGGCAAGCCGAACCCGTTAATGATGCGTTCGGCGCTCCGTTTTCTAAACGAGCACTCTGAAAATGCGGTTATGGTGGGGGATAACATGCACACCGACGTGCGCGTGGGGATAGAAAGCGGTCTGGAAACGGTGCTGGTGCTGACGGGGGTTACAACGCGGGAAATGGTCGAGCAGTTGCCTTATCGCCCGACTCGAATCGTGGATAGCGTCGCCGATCTGGAACTGTAGGGGCGTTCAGATGAACGCTCCGGAATCGGATGTTCCCGCAAACGAACGCCCCTGCATCCGACATCTATTTGTGCCGAACCGCCTCTACCAACTTGGGCATCACCAGACCTGACGGTCCTGCCAGCCGAAAAGTCGCCGCGTTGCTCAACGGCGTCGCGTCGGGGTTCACTTCAATCACTATCGCGCCCTTTTGCAAGGCGATGAACGGCAGCGACGCGGCGGGTTCGACGACGCCTGACGTGCCGATGGACAAAAACACGTCGCACTCGACCGCCGCGCGAAATGCCTCATCCAATTCTACGGGCGGCAGCATTTCTCCGAACCATACCACATCCGGGCGCAGGTAACTGTTACAGCGCGGGCAGCGCGGCGGCTCCTCGCCGCTGTCAATCCAGCGACTTATTCGCACGTCCTCTTGAAAACATTTGTTTCGGTGAATATTGCCGTGCAGCTCCAACATATTCCGACTGCCCGCGCGCTGGTGCAAGCCGTCAATATTCTGCGTCACCAGCGTGAAATTGCTCGCGCGTCCTTCCAGCTCCGCCAGCGCATAATGTCCCGCATTCGGCTCGGCGCGCGCCGTCAACTCTCTCCGGTACGCATACCATTCCCATACCATTTTCGGGTTGCGTTCGAATGCCTCGCGCGTCGCCAGTTCCTGCGGGTCGAATTTTGCCCACAGCCCCGTCTGCGCATCCCGAAATGTCGGCACGCCGCTTTCTGCCGATACTCCCGCGCCTGTCAACACAACCACCGATTTCGCGCCTCGCAGCGCGTCAATGAGGTCATGCGGAATAACAATCTCGCTCATTTCAATAGGGCGGACGCCAACACCAAAATTGCGAAAGCGTGATATATTTCATAGCGGACGCCTGTTTCAAACGTCTCGAGCAGCTGCGAGGTCAGCCGGTCTCGCAGCCCATGCGTGCCGAACGCTCCCAACATCACCGCCACTCCCGCCGAAATCGCGCCGATGATAAAAAACGTCCTGTCCATTTCATCTCCCGTTCAAAAACATCGTTGGTCGCGTATCGCCGGGCGAAAATTGCTCGCCCTGCTCATCCATCTCGAATGATCAATCGAAAATCGAAATTCAAAAATCGAAATTCGACAATCAGCAATCCCTATCCTACCATGCCCGAATCCATTCTCATTGACACCGATCCCGGTATTGACGATTTTATGGCAATTCTCTTTGCCCTAAAATCGCCCGAGCTTGACGTCCTCGCGCTCACCACCGTCTTTGGCAATCATTATATCGAAATCACCACGCGCAACGCCCTGGTCACCCTTGAGCTCGCGGGTCGAGACGACATCCCTGTCGCGCGCGGCGCCTATGCGCCGCTCGTGCGTGCCTATCACGGTCCCCCCACCTCTGTGCATGGGCATGACGGGTTAGGCGATGCCGGATTCACGACCGAGCCGGAGAGCGAAGCCGCGCATACGCGCGCCGCGCAGTTTATCGTCGAAGCGGTCATGTCACGCCCCGGCAAAATCACCCTGGTGCCTCTCGGCCCGTTGACCAATATCGCAATGGCGCTCAAACTCGAACCGCGTCTCGTCCAAGCGACGAAACGAGTGGTTTTGATGGGCGGCGTTGCCTTTGCGCCGGGCAATGTGTCGCCCGTTGCCGAAGCCAACATTCACAACGACCCCGAAGCGGCAGCCGTCGTCCTGGGCGCGAATTGGGATGTTGTCATGGTGGGTTTGGACGTCACCACCAGGGTCGTCATGCCGCCGCGATATATCGGCGAGTTGGGCGAGTCCGGTTCCATCTACGGCAAACTGGTTGCGCGCGTCGTGCCCCACTACCAGGCGTATCATTCGCAAGCGTATGGCAATGATGGCGCACTGTATACGCATGACCCCTCTGCGATTGCGTATCTCATTCGCCCCGAACTTTTTACGACCGTGCGCCATCCCGTCCGCGTGGACACCTGGTCCGGTTACGGCATGGGTCAGATCATTGTTGACCGTTCCAGCAAATGGTATCCGGGCGTCGAAACAACTATCTGTGCCGACGTGGACGCGGCAGGCGTGCTCGAACTGTTTCGCGAACGCATTACGCGATAGTGCCGCCGGAAATCCAAAATCAGAAATCCCCAAACTCCCATGCAAACTCGTGAATCTTTTGATGCCCTCTTTGGCAAGAAAAAAATCGTTATCGGGATGGTCCACCTACAAGCTCTTCCCGGCGCGCCGCGCTATGCCAACAACGTGACCGCCGTGATTGATGCGGCGCTGGCGGATGTTGCCGCGCTCGAACAGGGTGGCGTGGATGGCATCATGCTCGAAAACTTTTTTGATGCGCCGTTTTTCAAAGACCATGTGCCTGCCGAAACCGTCGCCTCCATGTCGCGCGTTGTCACCACAGTGCGCCAAAAAACCGGGGTTCCCCTCGGCGTCAACGTATTGCGCAACGACGGCATCAGCGCCATTGCGATTGCGACCGCCTGCGACACGCAGTTCGCGCGCATCAACATTGTCTCGTGGGCGATGCTGGCAGACCAGGGGATCATCGAGGGGCGCGCGGCGGAAATCGCGCGCTATCGCAGGATGCTCGGCTCACAGGTGTTGATTTTCAGCGATGTGTTGACCAAACACGCCGCGCCGCTCGCGCCGATGGATATGCGGTGGGTGGCGCACGATACGTGGGAACGCGGCGGCGTGGACGCGCTCGTCGTCAGCGGCCAAGCCACCGGGTATGCGACCGATATGGGTGACGCTATCGCCGCCCGTCAGGGCGCACCCGATGCGCCCATCCTCATTGGCAGCGGAGTCACGGCAGCGAGTGTGCGCGATTACCTGCATGTCGTGGATGGGGTCCTCGTCGGGACCTCACTCAAAGTGGACGGCAAGGTCGAAAATCCCGTAGACCCGGCGCGCGTCAAGCAGGTTGTCGCCGCCGCCCAGCAAACCACCACCTAATCGGCCTCGTTAGGTAGGACTGGAATATATTCACCCATTTCCCACTCGTGAATTGGCGATTGTGGCTCCAAGAATGTTTGTAGCCGGTGCCTTATGCTCCTACTTCCTGAATCATCCTGAGGAATTGAGCCGGGGCCAGCATCTGGATTCCTCGATATGTTCCCAACTCGAGCAAATGCCAGTCTCCCGTCACTACACAGCTGGCATCACCGTCTATCGCACATGCTAAAACGGGGTTATCCTTGGAGTCTTTACCTATGACCGACAGTTTGGTCTTGACATTGACAAGGACTGCTGCTTCCCTCAAGTTCTGCAAAAATCCGTGTCTTTGAGAAGCAGTCGTGCGCTGACGATACCTGGCTTGGGTGTGCTTGCGCGCGAGAACCCCGCTTGTCTCCTCCAGGATAAACTTACTGGTAAGCAGAATGAACCGTTCCTCTGCGAGCGCGAGGATTTGCGCGGCGATGCCATCCGCCTTGATCGCAACGTTGACGAGTACATTCGTATCCAAAACTGCGCCGATCATGTTCTGCGTTTACCGTATCTCACGGCTTTAACCTCACGCATAACATCGCGATTGACTTCCTCTTCAGAAAACGTTTCACTCCCCGGCTCATTGATCATTGCCACAAGGCGGTCAACTGCCCGTTTTCGCCTCAAACTCACTTCCAGCTGTGGAATACTTTTGATTTTCTCGGGATAGAGGCGTTCCAGGTCTTCAATCGAGACAATCGCTGCCACAGGTAGTCCGGCGCGCTCCACGATCTGCGTCTCATTCTGCTCCGAGACACGACGGAGCACATCTCCAAAATTGTTTTTTGCCTGGGCGGCGGGGATGACTCGAATCGTAGGTTTGCGTTTCAATGGTATACTCCTCCATGCGGCTTGGCTTACTATTGGCTAACTTGTAACCAACTATTGGACAGTTTACCGGAGACGAAACCTACTGTCAAGCAAGAATTTGATCCCGACTGCGCTATGCTGCAACAAGCTCGGAGTGTCGCTCGAAAAAGCCGCGAGCAATTGCGCTATTCCGAGTAGCTTTATTGACTGACACAAGGAAACGCGAATTTCGCCAAACTGCGGCTTGGCACGAATCTTTGTTACGCTTTGTGTAACGACGAATAAAGATCAGAATTAGCCCAAATTCGCGCAGATTCGCGTTTACCTCCGAGTTGTCGAGACAGAATTTGTCAGCTCACTAAAGCTGGATGGAATAGTGTCAGATGGCAGTGCAGACGATAATACTTGACAAGCCTCACTGCGTTTGCGATAGTTGTGATGACCTATCAAGTATCACAGTCAGCACAATATGCCGAAAAGCGGAGCAACTCTTATGGAAAAGACGATTGGGGCATTCGAGGCGCGGCGGAATCTGGGCAAGATGATCGAAGAGGCGTTCTACAAAAAGGATTCATTCATCATTGAGCGCTCTGGACGTCCAATGGCGGTCCTGGTCTCGATTGAAGACTATCAGAAATGGAGACGGCTTGCCAAAGAGCAGGTCTTGGTCATGCTCAAGCGCGCACAAAAACGCAGCGCGAAAGCGCCCACCGCTGCGGTCGAACGCGACGTGCGCGACGCGCTCAAGAGTTTGAGACAGGAATCGCGAGCCCGCAAAAAGGTAAAAGCCTGAGCTTTTCTTGGGTTCTGTCCGAAGAATAGATAAGCGACTATAACCTCACTTTGGTTTCAACCTGTCAAGCTCTTGCAGATCCCAAAAACTGTTCAACCCGCGCCAGTGTCTCTTTTTGTCCTCCACCTCGAAAATCCAACGCTTTGCTGTCCAATTCCAACAGCGGCACATTCTGCGCGCGCAATGTATCCCGATACGCTTCAAAATAGGTCTGCAAAGCCGTCAAATAATCCAGCATGATATGTTTGGTCTGATACTCCCAGCCCCGTTCCACCATCCGCCCAAAACAGGTTTGCGGTGACGCCTTGACATAAATGAATGCATCCGGCTCGGGATACGCAAAATAACGTTCGATCACCACGCACAGTGCCTCATAAAACGCATTCTCATCCGGTGTCAGCACCTTGTCCTCGAACAAGTAACGTCCGTAGATGTGACGGTTCGTCGAGCCGCCCGCGTCAATAAAGCAATAAGCGTATGTATGCCTCGTGTTAAGCTCGCGGTATACGCGCGCATAATCGTAATAGTACCGCACCGCATTCGTAAAAGCCCAGCGCGGCGGGTCGGCAACATACAACGCCAGGAACGGGTTCTGGTCAAAGACTTCGGGGATGGCAACACTGTTCGGGATTGCGGACGCAAGCAAATTCGTCAAGGTGCTTTTGCCCGAACCGATATTTCCAAGGACACAGACATTTTTGAGCGGGACAGGAGTGGTCATGGCGCTTTTAGAGGATAGGGCAACTCAAACCCATTTTGACCGGTTTCGGTGCAAACTCAAACCGTCGTTGGCTCGACGGGAATAAAAAATCAAACCCCCCCTTGTTTTGAGATTCGCTATCGCATATAATTTTGTGCGTTCTCGTTTGTTGCGCCACCGCATCAACTCTCCCCGCCGTTGTGGGGACCACACCCTAATGGGATTTGCCCCCGAACTCTTTCGGAAGCTGACAATGACTGTCTTGCCTTTTCCGCCCGATTGGTTTTGCTGTAAGTTTGTCCGTGTATATCCGCTCCGGGTCACAGCGATATATGACGCGCGCTTCGCGTAACCGATAGTTATGTGGGACGCGCGTCGCTTTTTGGCTGCTTGTTGAAAGGAGGCGATATTGCGCCTTTTCGATTCCGTCGGAACCAACAGATTATAGACCTTTTTCGGAGGTGAGTGTTATGAAAGTGACGATGCGAGTAAATGGGCAGACCCGCGAAGCGGACATCGAGCCGCGCTGGCTGCTCGTGCATGTTTTGCGCGAAAAAATGGGTTTGACGGGCACGAACGTGGGCTGCGATACTTCACAGTGCGGCGCGTGCACCGTGTTGATGGACGGCATGGCGGTCAAGTCCTGCAATGTGCTCGCCGTTCAGGCGGACGGCGCGGACATTACCACCATTGAAGGACTGAAAACGGATGGCGCGTATCATCCCGTCCAACAAGCGTTTTGGGACAATCACGGCTTGCAGTGCGGATTTTGCACCCCGGGCATGATCATGACCTCGATTGACTTGCTGCGTGAACACGACAATCCATCCGATGACACGATTCGTCGGGGACTCGAAGGCAATCTGTGCCGCTGCACGGGATACGAAAACATCGTGCGTTCCGTGCGCGACGCCGCGGACAAAATGTAGCGTTTGTCAGAATGCCGTTGTCATGAGCTAGCGTCGCGCGCCCGGATAGGGCTGTGCGCCAACCGCCATTCAGTCATTTGGAGGAAGAGACATGGGAGTATTAGGACAATCTATCAAACGCCGCGAAGACCCGCGCCTGATCACTGGTGAAGCCAAGTTTCTCGATGACATTCAATTGCCCGGGCTTGTACATGCGGCAATTCTGCGCTCGCCGTTCGCGCATGCCAAAATCAAAAGCATCAATACCGACCAAGCCAAAGCGTACCCCGGTGTCATTGGTGTTTTCACCGGCAAAGATTTTATGGACCTCAATCCGCTGCCCTGCGCGTGGGCGGCTGGCGGAGTCAAAAACAATCTCAACACGCCGCGCTGTCTGGAACCGGACCGCGTCACCCATACGGGCATGGGGGTCGCCGTCGTCGTGGCGCAAGACCGCTATATCGCCGAAGATGCGCTCGCCCTGATTCAGGTGGACTGGGAGCCGCTTCCCGTTGTGACCGACGCGAAAAAAGCCACCGAACCCGGCGCGCCCCAATTGCACGAAAACGCGCCCAACAACATTGAATGTGAATGGGAATGTGGCGATGCTGCCGCGACCCAAGCCGCGCTCGATGGCGCGGACGTGGTCATCAAACAGACCCTCATTAACCAGCGCCTCATTCCTAACTCGATGGAGACGCGCGGCTGTGCGGCACAATACAACCCCGCGTCCGAAGAATATACCGTCTGGATGACCTCACAGGCGCCCCATGTTATGCGGCTGCTCATGACCGCCTTTGTTTTCGGCATCCCCGAAACCAAGATGCGCGTCATTTCACCGCAGGTCGGCGGCGGGTTTGGTACCAAGATCTATTTGTATCCCGAATACGTCCTCATGGCTGCCCTCTCGAAAAAAATCGGCTGCCCCGTGAAATGGTCCGAGACGCGCCGCGAAAATTATATCGCCACCACGCACGGCCGTGACCACATCACCGATATCGAGATTGGGGTCAACAAAGATGGCGCTCTCATGGGCTTGCATGTCAAGACCTACGCCAACATGGGCGGCATTCTCTCCACCATCGCCCCCGGCATCCCCACGACGCTCTATGGACGCCTGCTTTCGGGTCCCTACAAGATTCCGCACATTTATTGCCACGTCTCGAATGTATACACCAACACGGCAATGGTGGACGCGTATCGCGGCGCCGGTCGCCCCGAGGCGACATATGTGCTCGAGCGCGCGATGGACCTCGTCGCAAACGAATTGGGCATGGACCCCACCGCGGTGCGGCGCAAGAACTTTATTCCGTCGGATGAATTCCCCTATACTCCTGCCGACAACATTCTTGCCGGTCTCACCTACGACAGCGGCAACTATACCCTGACGCTCGACAAAGCGCTCGACATGCTCGATTACACGGGCTTTCGTCAGGAACAGGAACAAGCGCGCAAAAAAGATAAATATCTCGGCGTTGGGTTCTCGTCCTATATCGAATTGTGCGGCGTCGCGCCGAGCGCGTGGATTGGTCTGCCGGGGCAGGGCTGGGGCGCGGGTCTCTGGGAAAGCGCCAATATTCGCATGCACCTCACCGGCAAAGTTGTTGTAACCACCGGTTCACAGAATCACGGGCAGGGTCACGAAACGACCATGGCGCAAATCGTTGCCGACCAGCTGGGCATTCCCGTCGAAGATGTGCTTGTCGAACACAGTGATACGGCGGGCGCGCCGTTTGGTTATGGCTCGTATGGGTCTCGTTCCGGCGCGGTCGGCGGGGTCGCGGTCTATCGCGCTGCCGAACGCATCAAGGAAAAGGCAAAACGACTCGCCGCGCACATGCTCGAAGCCAACGTCCAGGACCTTGTCTATCAGGACGGCAAAGTGATGGTCAAAGGCACACCCGCTGCCTCGAAAACGATCCAGGAAATCGCGCTGGCGTCTGCCGTCGGCTATTCTCTGCCGGAAGGGATGGAACCGTTTCTCGACGAGACCTCGTATTATGACCCACCAAACTGCACCTATCCCTTTGGCACGCACATCTGCGTTGTAGAGGTGGACAAACACACCGGAAGCACCCGGATTTTGCGTTACGTTGCGGTGGATGATGTCGGCAACGTCATCAATCCGATGATTGTGGATGGGCAGGTTCACGGCGGCATCGCACAGGGCGCCGCCCAGGCGCTCTATGAGGGCGCGGTGTATGATGATAACGGCACCCTCGTCAGCGGTTCGTTAATGGACTATGCCGTGCCAACCGCGCACATGTTGCCCTCGTACGAAACGGCGCGCACGGTGACACCCTCGCCCGTGAATCCGCTTGGAGTCAAAGGCGCCGGTGAAACAGGCACCATCGCTTCCACCCCCGCTGTGGTGAATGCGGTCCTGGATGCGCTCAAGCCGTTTGGCGTCAAGCACCTTGACATGCCCCTCACGCCCGAAAAGGTGTGGAGGGCAATGAACTCGAACGGAGGCAAGGCATAATGTATCCCGCATCTTTTGAATATTATGCGCCCACTTCCGTGAGCGAAGCTCTCGCGCTCATGGCAAAAAACGCAGACGCCAGACTCCTTGCCGGCGGACACTCGCTCTTGCCCGCAATGAAACTCCGGCTCGCGACTCCGCCCACGCTCATTGACATTGGCAAAATCAAGGACCTCACCGGCATCAACGATCTGGGTGACAAGGTCTCACTGGGCGCATTGACGACCCACTGCCAAGTCGAACGCTCGGCGCTGCTCAAGAGTGTTTGTCCACTGCTCCCCGAAGTGGCGTCGCACATCGGCGACCGGCAGGTCCGCAATCGCGGCACCATCGGCGGCTCGATCGCTCACGCCGACCCTGCCGCCGATTATCCTGCCGCCTTGCTTGCGCTCGGCGCCGTTATCGAAGCGCAGGGCAGCGGCGGCAAGCGCAATCTCAATGCCGACGATCTGTTCACGGGACTTTTTCAGACCGCGCTGAATGCGAATGAAATCGTAACCGCCGTGCACGTTCCCAAGACCGACGGCGCGGGCAACGGCGTCGCCTACGCCAAGTTCCCGCATCCCGCTTCGCGCTATGCGATTGCGGGTGTTGCCGTGTGGGTCAAGATTGAAAATGATTCGGTCGCAAACATCCGCATCGGCGTGACCGGCGCGGCAGACCATGCCCAACGCGCCAAAAAAGCCGAAGCCGCGCTGCAAGGCAAACCCATGACAGATGAAAACATCGCCGGCTCCGCCAACGTCGCGGCAGACGGACTCTCGACCATGGGCGACATCTTTGCCTCTGCCGACTATCGCGCCCACCTCGTCAACACGCTCGCCCTTCAAGCGTTGAATCAAGCTCACGCCCGCGCCCACGGCTGGCATTAAGAAACTATCTCAGAATGGCTGTCTGCACTCGAATGGTGTGCTGAATAGCCGCAATTGGGGGCCTCGAACTCTCTCGCCCTTCATTCAGAGATAGTTCCTAACCTTCCCCGTTCCATCAATTCCGCGTACGCTGGGGCGACCGTTCTGGTCGCCCCTTTCCATGTGTATAATCCGGTATCGGCGTTGACGGGCTGTGGCATCGCCGCAGTCCATCTGCGCCTCAATTCCCATGATCCACTATGCCACCTCCGCGGACGCGGCAGCCGTCATTTCATCCTGGGATGGCCTTCCTTCCTCCCTTTGCCATCTCGGCGATTCCGCCAGCGCCGTCTTTTCTTTTGAAACTCGCGCGGACGCGCGGCGCATCCTCCGCCTGACCGACGCCACCTATCGCTCGCGCGACGACAGTCACTCTGAACTGGAATTTCTGGCGCATCTCGAGTCCCATCGCGTGCCCGCCGCCGCAGGCGTGCGTACGGCTCATGGCGCGTGGACGGTCGAGATCGAAACCGCGCACGGCTTGTTTTACGCGTCCGTGCTCGAATACGCACATGGGGTTGTGGTGCGCGATGATTCGCCACATCGCACACCCGAATTTTTTCGCGCGTGGGGCAGAAACATTGCGCTCATTCATCGGGCATCCGAGACCTACGATCCGCCGCCGGATGTGCCCCGCCGCTGGCAGTGGGACGAGGAAATCCTGTTCCGAATGGCAGACGAACTGATTCCCGCCGACGATGTGGTTACACAAGTTGAAGTGCGTGAACTTTTCGAGATGCTCTCGACCGTTCCGCGTGCTCCCCGGACTTTTGGCGTGATTCATGCCGACCACGGACCCCAGAACTTTCACTATGACCCGTCCACGCGTCTCATTACGGCATTCGATTTCGGAAATGCGTGTTATCATTGGTTTATCTGCGATCTGGCTGTTGCGCTCTCCACGGTGCGCCTGCGACCGGACCGCGAGCAAATTCGCGCCGAGTTACTGGCGGGGTACACCGAAATCAGGTCCCTGCCCGCCGATTTTGACTCGTTCGTCGGCGTTCTGGCGCGTTTGCGCTCGGTCTATGTCTATCTGGCGCGGCATTTCAAGTTCGGCAAAAATCCGACACCCGAGGAACGGCTGATTTTGGACCAGTGTCGAGCGCGCGTCCATGCCAGGTCGAATTGGTAGGTTTGAAAGGCTCGCGATGACCGTCAAGCGTTGTCCCGCCTGTGGCAGTCCCGTCTCGCGCACTGCGGTCGAATGTTCCCTTTGTGGGGAATTTATCCGCTCGCGCGACGAAGCGCGCGTGCTCGATCAAGAGACCGATGTGGATGCGCTCCCGCTCGATGAGGCGGACAAATACATCGTCCCCTTCCTGTGCGGAGCCGAACTGCGCGGCGCGCTCCTGGGCGGCGCTGATTTGTTCCACGCGGACCTGCGCGGCGCGGATTTGCGGGGTGCAGACCTGGCAGCGGCTTTCTTGAGCACGGCGGACCTTTCCCTTGCCGATTTGACCGGCGCGAACCTCTATCGCGCCGATTTGAGCGAAGCGAATTTGTGCGGGGCAGACCTGACCGACGCGAATTTGCTGGAGACCGATTTGCGCGGCGCTGAATATGACGGTCAAACCATTTTTCCCTTGGATTTTGACCCCGCTTGCGCGGGCGCAGTGCAAAAGCCATGAACGTTGACGCCTACCTCGAGCGCATCCGTTACGCGGGCTTGCGTGAGCCGACCGCCGAAACTCTGCGCAATCTCCAACTGAATCATCTCTACCATGTGCCGTTTGAAAACCTCGACATTGGGCGCAAGGTCCCCATCGTGCTCGAACGACCCGCGCTCTATAACAAAATTGTCGTCCATCGGCGCGGCGGTTTTTGTTACGAAGTCAACGGCATGTTTTCCTGGCTCTTGACCGAACTCGGTTTTGATGTGACGCTCCTTTCGGCGCACGATATTGCAGAGGATGGCACGCTCGGACTCGAATTTGACCATCTCACCCTGCTCGTAAAATGTCCTGCGGATGCAGGACCGGGAACGCCCTGGCTTGCGGATGTAGGATGGGGAGATACATTCCGCCAACCGTTGCGCCTCGACGTGTCCGGCGATCAAACGCAGGGGTCCCGTATCTATCGCATCGAGTCGGATGGGGAATATCGAACGCTCTTGCAAAACCACAATGGCAGTGTCTGGGAAAAAGCGTACCATTTCACCTTGCAGCCCCGCGCCTTTTCTGACTTTCGAGACATGTGTGAATATCATCAGACTTCGCCCAAATCTATTTTTACCCAAAAGAGCATGATTACGCTTGCCCTTCCGAACGGTCGTGTTACGCTCAACCCCGACCGTTTCATTCTTACGCTGGACGGTCAGCGCAGCGAGACGCCCGTCACAAGCCGCCAAGCATACGATACTCTTCTTCAGGATACATTTGGCATCCGCTTTCCGGAACAGAATGAGCGCACCTGAGACCACGCCCCCCGGCGTCAAAAAAACCGATTGGCTGAGCATCCTTGTCACACTGCTTGTGTTGACGTGGATCGTCGGCGTCGTTTTGCTCACCCAACTCGTTTCATGGCTCGGCGCGTCGTTCCCCGACCAGCTCTTTCGCAGCGCAACATTGACCGCTTCGCAGGTCTATTTTGCAGCCGCGCTCATCCAGGCAATTGCGCTGCTCATACCCCTCGTCCCGCTCGCGCTGTTGTGGCGCGCCCCGCGTCATCGCGCGGCATATCGTATATGGCTTGCCGCTGTCTTGTTCTGCGTGTTTCTCTCGCCCGTGCGCTTGATCCCTTCCACCTCACCGCAGCTTGTGTTCTTGGCGCAAGCCGCGCTCGCGTTCATTTTCGCGCTTGGTATTTGGTTTCTAAATGGGCGCACCGCAATCTTGCAAGGGACCTCGTCTGCCACAATCGCTCTCGCGTTCGCCCTGGGCATTTTGCTGGCGATACCCTGGCTCGTTCTGGGCGCGCTCGGCTCGTTTGGGGATGTGATTGTCGGTTTGCTCACCGCGTTTGCGTTTGCGCTCGCCGCCATCTTGCTTGTCAAGCGATACTGGCTGCGCGACCTGCTCGCACCGGCGCGCGGCACCGGGCGTTCGATCACCTTTGGTGGAGCGGTGATTGGCGCGCTCTTGCTCATCCTGGGGAGCGTCATTGGAATCAGTGGCACACAGTTTTTCGTGATCGCGGGGTTGTCGGCGCTTGGCTGGCTGCTCATGGTCCTCGCCTCGCTCAAGTCGGAGGAATCCGCCCCATGGAACGACGCAGCATTTCTGATGCTGACCGCGCTCGGGGTCGCTGCTCCGCTCCTCTTGCTCGACTCGGAAGCGGCAGTCCTTCAGGCATCGCTGGCGGAGGGGGAGGTGCTGGTATATGCGATGCAGGCGACCGGGCTTGTCATCCTCGGCGCTTGGGTCCTGGGTGTGGTCCTGTTTTTTCTGCGCCGACCGCTCGCGCGTGTCTCGAACTCGCCCGCGGCATGGGCGGGCGCAGGGCTTGTAACCTTGCTCGCGCTCGTCCTGTATTTCTACGTTGGGCAGCCCGGTTTGTTCGGCGACCGTGTCTTTGTCATATTCAAATCGCAAGCTGACGTTTCGGCGGCAGCGTCCATGAACGATTATGACGAGCGCCGCGCCTTTGTGTTCAACACTTTGACCGCGCACGCCAACGAAACACAAAAAGACTTGCGCGGTATATTGGATTCCGTAGGAATCCAATATAAATCGTACTATTTGGTGAACGCGCTCGAGGTGAGCGCCGATTTGCCGGTGCAGTGGTGGCTTGCCACGCGCGGCGAGGTGGATCGTGTATTGCCGTCGCCGCGCCTGCGCCCTCTGCCCGCGCCGCCGCCGCAATCAAATGGCAGCTATACGAGCGCGCCCGCATTGCCCGAATGGAATCTCACGCTCATTGGCGCGGACCGTGTTTGGAAGGAATTGGATGTGCGCGGGGCGGGGGTGCTGGTGGGACAATCCGATTCCGGCGTTCAGGGTTCACATCCCGAGCTCACCGCGCAATATCGCGGGCGAGACGGCGGCGACGATTTCAACTGGCTCGATCCGTGGAATGGTTCGGCGCAGCCGACCGATATCGGCGGTCACGGCACGCACACGCTCGGTTCGATTCTCGGCAAGACCGTCGGTGTTGCGCCCGATGCCGAATGGATCGGCTGTGTCAATCTGGCGCGCAATCTCGCCAACCCCGCGCTCTATCTGGATTGTATGCAGTTCAATTTTGCGCCCTATCCGCAGGCGAAAGCTCATGTTGCCGATGGCGCGTTCACCGACGGCGACCCGGCGCGCGGCGCGATGGTGCTCAATAATTCGTGGGGCTGTCCGGCGGTCGAGGGTTGTGACCCGAATGCGCTGCTGGCGGCGGTGCGGGCGTTACGCGACGCGGGCGTGTTTGTCGTCGCGTCGGCGGGCAATGATGGTCCCGGGTGCAGCACCATCGCCGACCCGATTGCGCTTTACGACGAGGTATTTTCTGTCGCGGCGGTGGATTCCGGCAAAGAGCTCGCCGATTTCAGCAGTCGCGGTCCCGTGTTGGCGGATGACAGCGGGCGCGTCAAGCCCGACATTGCCGCGCCGGGCGTGGATGTGTATTCCGCGCTACCCGGTTCGACCTACGGTTTCAACTCGGGCACTTCGATGGCGGGTCCGCACATTGCGGGCGTGGTCGCGCTGCTCTGGTCCGCCAATCCCGCGCTCATCGGAGACATTGACCGCACCGAGCAAATCATCCGCGAGACGGCACAGCGGGCGGATGTGATGAACAAAGGCATCGTCTGCGGCGACCCGACTGCGATTCCTAACGACCTCACAGGTTATGGGATTGTGGATGCGTATGCGGCGGTCGAGCGCGCGTTGACAGAGAAATGAGCGTGGGACGGATAGAACCGAATTGAGCGCGCCCTTTTACGCGATGAGCTCACCATCAGGGTGGTAAAAAAAGACTCGCTGCAAGTCGGGCGCAAGCCAGACCCTTCCCGAGAACTGTGGAGTGTCATCCGTAAAAAGCCGCACGGAAACCGGCTCTCCTTTAATCTGGACGATCACGAGTGACTCTGCGCCCAGCGGCTGTATTGCATAGACCTCCCCCGTCAGGGACTGTGGGATCTCGTGCTGGGCTATGGTCAAGTGCTCCGGACGAATGCCCATAACGACATTTACGTTCTGCTGTGCGTGTTCTACCAAACGGTCCCACCCGCGAAACTGCTCCAGACTGATCGCTGCATTGTTCACCCGCACTTGTCGCGCGGCGAGATCCAGCTGCCCCCGCAGCAAGTTCATCGGCGGGCTTCCGAGAAAGGACGCGACAAAGGTAGTCCGGGGCCGATGATAAACCTCGAGGGGCGGTCCCATCTGAACGACCTTGCCCTGCTCCATAATGGCAATGTGATCGGCAAGCGCCATCGCCTCGGCTTGGTCGTGCGTCACATACACCGTGGTCACCCCCACTTGACGCTGCAAATGCTTTAGAAACCCGCGCGCCTCCACCCGTAGTTTCGCATCCAGATTTGAAAGCGGCTCGTCGAATAAAAAGACCTGCGCGTGATGGACGATGGCGCGGGCAACTGCCGCCCGCTGCTGCTGTCCGCCCGAGAGCTGGGCGGGGCGGCGGTTTAAAAGGTGGTCAATGCCCAGACTCTGTGCAGCTTCCGTCACGCGCTGCTGCAGTTCCGCGCGCGGGATGCCGCGCACCTTTAGCGGATAGCCGATATTGTCGAGCAGGTTCATGTGCGGATAAAGCGCATAGTCCTGAAAGACCATCGCAATATCGCGCTCGCGCGGCGCCAGCGTTGTGACGTCGCGGTCACCGATTTTGATCGTGCCCGCGGTCGCTTTTTCCAGACCGGCGATCATTCTCAGGGTTGTGGTCTTGCCACAGCCGGACGGACCAAGCAACGCGAAAAATTCGCCGTCTTGAATCTGAAGCGTAACCTCATCCACGGCAGCAACACTGCCGAAATGCTTGCTCAGGCGGTCAAGCTGAATCCCCGACATTTATCGTTTGATGCCTCCGAAAAAGCGGAACCCATAACGCCAGTTTACGAACAGATACAGTATGACGACCGGGATCGCATACAGCAGCGAATACGCCGCGACGAGGGTGATGTTGGGCGTGCCCGCCTCGGTGTAGAACGAATAGACCGCAATGGACGCCGGCATCCGCTCCGGACTGCGCAAGAGGATAAACGGAATCAGAAAAGAGCCCCATGCCTGCACAAACGACCAAATGGCAATCACCATCATGCCGGGGCGAATCAATGGCAGCGCTACATCGAGGAAAACACGCGAGGGGGCTGCGCCTGCGACCAGCGCCGATTCTTCGTACGAGCGCGGAATCCCTTCAACGAAATCACGCATGATAAAAATGGCGGCGGGCAGCAAGCCGCCGATAAAAACGACGATCACGCCGAGATACGTGTCAATCAAACCGAGATTAAAGATGATCAAAAAGATGGGCACCATCGCCGCCGTCCCGGTGACGACCGACGAAAACAAGATAAGGATATACGTCAGCTGGCTGCTGCCCGGCACGCGCGCCCGCGAAAGCGCATACGCCGACAGCGTGGCGATCAAGGTCACGCCGAGCATTGCGCCTACGGCAATGATCATATTGTTTTGGACGAGGGCGCGTACGGCAAAGGTGTTGTTGAGGACCTGTTGGAAATTGTCCAGGGTAAAGGGCTGCGGAATTTCAACCGCCAGAGTTGCCCGCGCATTAAACGGGGTGAGCACGAGCCAGAGCAAGGGCAAGCCGAAAAACGCCATCACCACCAGGATGAAAATGTAATAAGCTGCTTCTCCGAGCAGATGTTTGATTCGCTTCATCACGTCATTCACCAAACTCGAGTCTCATGTATACACTGATTGCCGGCGCAAGAGGATGAGATAGATTAGCGCCAGCGCGAGATTGATCAGCATGACCACGACCGCAATCGCCGCGCCTTGCCCAAAGTCAAAGAACTGGAATGCAATCCGGTATGTGTAAATAGAGACCACCTCGGTCCGATAGGCGGGACCCCCCGCTGTCAGCAAAAAGATTGAAAAGGTATTGAATGTCCAAAGCGTAATGAGGATGAGATCGGTGAGGATATGCCCTTGCAGGAGCGGCAGCAAAATGTCGCGCAATTTTTGGAACGCGGATGCGCCCGCCACTTCTGCCGTCTCGAGATACGAGGGTGGGATGGTCGCCAGCGCGGATGAAAAGAGGAGCATCGAAAATGCGGTCCCACGCCAGGTGTTGAACAAAATGACCGAAAGCAGCGCGTGCTCGAGCTGCCAGTCCGGGCGCCCGAACCCGAGGCGGCTCAAGATGGCATTGAAGGTGCCCTCGTCACGATTGAGAAAAGCGACCCAGCTGAACGCGACGACGACATCGGGGATGATCCAGGCAAAAATAACGAGCACATACACCAGCTCTCGGAGAATGCCCTTGCGACGAAAAAAGACGATGGCAAGCGCAAGACCCAGCGCGACCTGCCCGATGAGCGCAGAACCGATGACGAACTGGGCAGTGATGAACAGGGCGCTGCCAAATTGACCGCGATTGAGCCAACTGTCAAAATCGAATAGGCGCGCATAATTTTCGAACCCGACAAATTGCGGATTCGCCGCGTTGGCACCCAGCAAGGTCTGGTTCGTAAAACTAAGGTAAAAAATCCAGACAAACGGAAAGAGCAGAAAGACGGCGATAAAGAGAAAGGCGGGCACGAGGAACAGTGCGCCACTTTGCCACGAGAGTATGGGTGGTTTCTGCTCCATGAGGAGGATTGACGGGCAAGCAAGCAGCGCGATTCCTGCAACCGGGTTGGCGCAGGAATCGCGCCGGCGTTATCTTTTGGCGTTCCAGACCTTTATTCGACCATGTCCTGACCAACCAACTTGGTCACCGTAGCAGCATAGATGTCAGCAGCTTCTTCGGGCGTCTTTTCACCCGAGACGACCTGTTCGGTCATCAGCTGGATGGCTTCAGAGACTTTGGGATAGTTTGGTTCGGCAGGGCGAACGGTTGTGAGCGGCAAGAGCTCATTCGCAAGCGCCGTCATCACCGCATCGTCCGGCACCGGAACATCATCCCGCGCGCGAATGCGCGGTTGGATCGCCTGGAAGGCGTCGAGCGATTCCTTGCTGTTCATAAAGGCGAGCAGCTCCCATGCTTCGGCAGGATGTTTGCTGTTCGGATTGATCGTAAAACCGCCGCCGCCCGAAGCTGTAACAAAGTCCTGTCCGCGTATGCCCGCGCCGGGTTTCATTGCCGGCATCTTGGCAAACGTCACCAGGTTGTCGCGGTCCTCCAACTTGGTGTCTCCGCCGGCAAGCACCGAGCGCCAGAAAAAGTCGCCTTCGATCAGCATCGCAATCTTGGCATCGCGGAATTGGAGAAAGGATTGTTGACGTCCATCGGGGAGCAACTGTAGACGCGCATCGCCTAATTTCTCGTCAATGTAAATCGTTTTATACAGGTTCAGCGCCTCGACCAGCTTGGCGCGGTCAACGACATACTTGCCCGTGTCAAAGTTGTACACGTTTGCGCCCGTCCCAAGCAGCGCCATGTACCAGCCCTGAAGGGTTGTCGCTTCGCCCATCGCGGTGCCCGCATTGAGTTGGATGGGCGTCACGTCGGGCATTGCTTTTTTGATGGCACGCGCCGCTTCCAAAACCTCGTCCCAGCTGGTGGGCTGCCAATCCGCCGGCAGACCCGCTTTTTCGAAAAGGTCTTTGCGATACCAGATGGCGCGCGCATCCGTGCCACTTGGAATTCCATAAATCTTTTCCTTGTATGTGAGCAGCGCTTGGACGGTCTTGGGAATGTGCGACCAACCTTCCCAACTGTCCACCTGGTCCCCGCCAACCTCATTCAAGGGTTTGAGTAAACCGCTCGCCACAAATTCGGGCACCCAAAAGCCGTCAAAGCCCATTACGTCCGCGCCCTGTCCGACTCCGAGGTCGAGCGCGTACTGCTGCTTGAGTTGTTCGTCGCTGCCGCCAAATTCAATCAGATTGATCTTGACCGGCGTTCCCTTGGCTTGCATCTCAGCTTCGAACTTGGCGAACACGCCTTTCATCCACTCTACTTGCTGAGTATTTACGCCGCCCGCCACGCAGCGGCAAATAACATTCAGCGCCACCTCGCCAGCCGCGGCGGGTTCGGTCGCGGCGCTTGTGGCGGCAGGCGGTTGTGTCGCGGCAGGCGGCTGCGTCGCGGCGGGGGGGGGTGTAGCTGCAGCGGGGGCTGGCGCAGGAGCCGCAACGGGGGCGCACGCGCAAACAAGGGCAAACAAGGTCAGAAATAGCAATTTTTTCATAATTTGTCTCCTCCTTGAGAAAATGAAATGGAGCGGAGTGGTTTGATTCGCTCCTTGCTTTCGCATCGTGGGATACAAGCTCGGCGTCGAGAGATGCGTTTTGTTTTGGACGGTAACTTTATCGTCCGGCATGATTATTGTAGTGTTGCGATACGGCTTTGTCAATCAGCGCGGAAGGGGCAAAATCAAGATAAATTGGATTTGTCAGTGCCCTGACATTGTCAGCCGGATCGCGCAGCTCAGCGCGCACGAACATGCTCTCACGCACATCCAGCGCGGCGCGGACCGTTGTTTGGGGTTGAGTGAGCGCCTGCTCGAACAATTTCTTGCGGTGGTCGAACAGCTGCAGAACAAACCCCGCTCCGCGGTGACATTCCGCCCGGACAGTCAACCGCCCGCTCGGGCTTGGGCGCATCGTGTCACCTGCCATTGCCATCGTATCGGTTTCCGCGCGCAAATCGAGAAAGGGTCCTTCAGGTTCATCCGAGAGCGAGACGTGTCCGCGTCGAATCGCATTTAGGATTGCAGCTGCATCAGCCGTTTCGGGAACATAGACCCAAACGGTGGGCGTACCGAGCGCGCGCGGTGGGTCTTGCAACAGCTGACTGCGGCGATGATAGTCACTGCCTCCAATCGCCACAATGCGCTTGCCTTGCGCGAGGCGTTCCGTCCAAAAATCCAACGCCGATTGATTCATCTCATACCACGGCCCATTCCATACCTCGATGCAATGATACCCCTCGACCTCCGGGTATTCCCATGGCGGACCGAAAGGTTTGGGATGATTGCATGTGGTCACTGCGCCGCGCTCGACCGCAAAACGGATCGCCGCTGTCATGTCTTGTGCCCGCAGGACGCGAAAGTCTATCCAATCGCCTACGCCCCAGACATTGAAATGCCCCTTGAACGTTGTGACCTCGACCCCGCGAATGAGAAGGATGTCGGGAGCATAAAGCTGCGCCAGTTCGCGTTGGCAGCTAATGGTATTGTGGTCGGTAATCGCCAAAAAATCCAAGCCGCGTTCGCGCGCCATCCGGACAAGTGAGACGGGGTCGCCGTCGCCATCGCTGTGATAGGTATGACAATGTAATTCGCCGCGCAGCCATCCCCCCTCACGGGGTAGGACCGGCGCGGTGGCAAATTCCGGCACGGGGCCGGGAATTGGTTCTGTAGATTGGTGTCCCGGCTGCGAAGAAATCGTAATGACAACCGTATACTCGCAACCTTCGGGCGCGATTTTGTACAACCCGAGGAGCAAGTGCCATCGTCCAGGTATGAGCGCACCGGCGAGGTAACCCGGGGTCGCGTCCGTCTCGGAAATAAAGAATGTGAGACGCTCACTGCCGGTCCACCCGCGAAAACCGGCGTTGAGAAAATCAATCCCGCGCGCATCAAAGATGCCGAGATCAATGGTATTGCCGCCCTCGAGCAAAGGACTTGACCCGATGCGGTGGCTGTATTCAAATTCGATATCCAGGCGCGTGGCATCGCCCGGCATTTCAAAGGGCAGGTAGACATAGGTCTTGGCTTGCTCGACGCCAATCCTGCCCGCCAAGGTTATTGTCTGTTGAAATGTATTCATCGTTGGGATCCTCTCGAGCGGCTGGGTCCAGCGTTGCGACGGGCGGTACTGGCATCGCATCGCAATTGACTATTTGCCCTCACGTACTTAATATCGGGACGCGCCCGGTACTGATACATTATCGGGCGGCGAGCTGTTCATGGCAGCAGATTCCAATGTGGCGGGTCCCCAAAAGAGACCTGGATTCGGGTCGGCAGGACTGAGAATCGCTCTCTGTCTCAAAACATCGGGGCACTGCCGCACAGTATCGAGGGAATAAAGCGTGATGACCAAGTCGTTGTTACACATTGGCTATGTCAAGTCGGGCTCGACCTTTCTCCAGAGGTGGTTTCAGTCGCATCCGCAGCTCCTATACGTGAAAAAAGGGATCGCCGGTTTTGCAGAGACGCATGCGATTAGCACTTGGGCAGTCCGTTCGGCAAGGACACCGGCATATTACGTGACAAGCGACGAAAATCTCTGCGCGGGCTGGATGATGCCTTTGCATTGGACCGGTCATTACAAGCAGTTCGAGGGATACGGTCTCGACGTAAAACAATTCCAAAGGCGAGTGTGTGTCATTCTAAAGGACCTCTTTCCGACTGCGCACGTGCTGGTGGTCACGCGCGGCTACAAAAGCATCCTGCGCTCCAGTTTTTCACAATATGTCAAAGCGGGCGGGACACTCGACTATCAGGAATATCTGCGAACATTTCGAGAGGCGATAGTGGAGGGGCTCGACGTGGACTATTTGCTCGAGCTGTACGCCGGTGCGTTCGGCGAGGAAAATCTTACTGTGCTGCCATACGAGGTCCTGCGCGACGATCAAGACCGATTTCTCGAGCTCGTTGAAAAGCGGTTGGGGTTGGAGCATTTTGAGTTTGATCCCGGGCGGGCAAATCCATCTTTTACACCTCAAGAACTCTATTGGTATCCACGGATTTCCAGATGGGTCGAGTTCGCTGCACAAAAATTCAATGGGCGCTATGGCGCAAAAGCGTACCGTGGTTATCTGAACCGCGTGCTCAACAAAGAGCGCCTGCGCCCTGCCCTACGCTTGCTCGAGTTGAGCAACAACGGCAAACTTACGGATGATGACTGCCCGGCAGACCTCCTTCAAGAGTTCCAGGGCAAAGCGGAGCGGTTGCGCAGCAATCCGTTGTTCGCTCCTTACGCGACCGAGTATTTATGGGAGGATGACAGCGTATCCATTCATCACAAGAGTAGCTGAGGAAGAGACCATCATCAGTCCCAAACTCTCCGGCTGATAAAGAATTGTCGGCATGAGGACGACCCCGGGTTTTCCCACCTATGCTCTATTCAAATCCCTCAACAACCGGTTAAACGCATTCTGATACACCAGCGGATTCGTCCAGTTCCGGAAATCGCCCAGATGCCGTTTGTGCAGTGTATACGCCCACTGTTCGGTCGTGTCAAACACCGCGTCGTCAATTCGCAAAGGAAACAACACAACCTGCCCCGTCTCTTTTTCCTTTTTCATCGCGCGCATATATTCGTGCCGCACCCAGGCGCGGTCCATCGAATGCTGTGAGAGCACCAGAATCAACTTGTCATACGACAGGATCGCTTCGTCAATCGAGTCTTCGATCGGGGCGCCGATTTTCAAATCTTCCGGCGCAAACCACACGCGCACCCCGTTCATTTGCAAATCATCATGCAGTTTCCGCGCAAACCGTTCATCCGCCGACGCGTAGGAAATAAAACACGAATGATACCGAATCGCCTTGCCGCGCAGCGAGTTCGAAAACTCGATCATCTCTTGCGTCACTCCGCATCCGCGCAAAAATTCTTCCGGAATCTTGCCCCCCGACCGGTAAATGGTGTCAATGCCGATGGTCGAAGGATTGTTATGTCGCACGGTCTTGAGTCCGCTCGTCCGCGTCAGATCCACATCGCCCAGCACGGTCTGCCCCATCCGCGCATAACTCAGGTTCGCGCGCGACAAATCCACACGATTCAGGTTTGCGCCGTTCAGATGCGCGCCGCGCAGATTTGCGTGATGCAGATTTGCGCCCGAAAGGTCTGCGCCGCCCAGACGCGCCTTTGAAAAATCCGCCCGCGTCAACACGCATCTCCGCACATTCGCGCCGAACAGATTGGCGTTCGAAAGATTGATGCCTGCAAGATTCGTGCGCCGCAAGAACGCGCCGATCAAGTCCGGCTCGATGTCCGGATTCGCTTCTCGCCACGCGTTCCATGTCGCCACACCCTTTTTTAGAATCGCCAGATGCTCACGCCTTGCCATACGCCCTATATTTTCTCCAATACCATCACCGGAATCGGTCGCCCGCCCGTCCGCGCCTTGTATGCCTCATACCCCGGGTATCGCTCGACCGCTTTTCTCCAATAGCGCGCGTATTCGTCCCCCTCGACTTGGTGCGCCCGGTATCTTTGAGTTGCGCCCCCCATCGTCACCGCCGCCTGTGGGTTGGCTCTCAAATTGTGATACCATGCCGGATACAACGGTCCACCCCAATTCGAAGCAACCAAAAACAATTTGTCGCCATCCGGTATCACCAGCAAGGGGACCGAACGCGCCAGCCCGCTCTTGGCTCCTGTCGTCGTCAGAGTTGCCACCGGCAGCCCAAACAGAATCCCCGACGGCGCAAACCGACCCTTGGTCAACTTCAAGACCGGCTGATCAATATGATGCATCAGCACGGACCCCAGCTTGGCGCCAAAAACCGAACCGGATACCTTGAATAATATTCGTTGCAGCAAGTTGGGATAAGATTTCACGAGTCCCCGAAATTGTAACATACCTGTCCGCTGTTTCGGTTGATTCGGACACTTTGTCCCTACAGAACACCCGTGCTACAATCTCGCTCTAATTTCCTTTCACTCGAACGACATGCCAAAACCCGCCTTTTTCAAATCCGAGACTGACCTTCGCGCGTGGTTTCTCAAAAACCACGACACGAGCCGCGAGATCGTGATTGCATTCTATACAGTGGGTTCCGGCAAAGGCGGCGTCACCTACAAGCAAGCTGTGGATCAAGCGCTCTGCTTTGGCTGGATTGACGGCATCCGCAAGAAACTGGACGATGCAAGTTATTCCAACCGCTTTACCCCACGCAAGCCAAAAAGCATTTGGAGTCAGGTCAACTTGAAGCGCGCGGCGGAATTGGAAACAGATGGCAAGATGCACGCGGCAGGGCTCAAGGCGTATCACGGACGTGACGAAACGCGGAGCATGCAGTATTCGTTCGAGAACAAGGACCGCAAGCTCGACCCCGTCCGGGAAAAGAAATTTCGCTCCAACAAAAAAGCGTGGGCATGGTTTTCCGCCCAGGCGCCCTCATACCAGCGCATCGCGAGCTTTTGGGTCATCAGCGCCAAACAAGAGGCGACCCGTGACAAACGCCTCGAAACCCTGATCAGCGATTCCGAAAAAGGCGTCCGCATTAGTCTCCTGCGTCGCCCTGCACCCAAAGCGAAATATTAGAGCAAATTCCACTTGATTTAGGGGACCGACTTTGAGGTTTTTGCGGTAAAATCATCTGTAAAGGATCGCCGCACAGCTTGTTGCGCGCAAGATCCGGCGACGAGCAAGTATCTGAGCCGATAAAAAATCGAATGCCCGAAAAAAATCCTTTGCGCGTCGTTCAAAATGTCTTGAGCGAAGCGACCAAAAGCCGGGAAGCAAAACACTTTCGCGTGACCCCGGCGGGTCTCGACCCGCTGCTGGCGCGCGTCCGCGAATTCCAGGTCGCCCGCATCTCCAACACCTACCGCGATCTGACGGCACAGCCGCAATACGCTCCCGTCATGCAGTTTTTTCAAGAGGACCTGTATGGCGCGCGTGACTATACCCAGCGCGACCATGACGCCGAACGCGTTCACAATTTTCTTCAAAAATTCCTACCGCCCGAGATGCTCCAACTCGCCACGGACGCCATCGAGCTCAGCCGCCTGACCAACGCACTGGACGCTGCGCTCTTGCGCATCCTCGTGGACGAGTTAAACTTGAGCGACGCCCTGACCCCCGAGCTGTATGCCGAGGCATACCGCCGTTCCGACAATTATCTCGAGCGCGAGCTCCAGATCGAACTCTTGGTGATTGTAATGGGCGATTCTGCGACAACCTCGCACATGCTCCTGACCGGACCTGCGCTCAAACTGGCAAAAGGACCCGCCCACGCGGCAGGGTGGCACGAAATGTTTTCCTTTCTCGAACGCGGTCACCATGCCTTTTCCCGCGTCAAAAAACCGCAAATCATCCTCGACGCGATCCGCACCCGCGAAACCCAAATCATGCGCCGCATCCAAACCCGCGACCCCAACCCCTTTACCCTCTCCCCATAGTAACTGCTTTAGCCTGTATTCAAGGGTTGACTGAATCTTAACAATTTCATGAAAGCATCAACGTTATTTGGGGCGGAGCGAAGCGTAGCCGTTCTATGACATCCGCTTGCATGGGTGTCAGTTCTGGAAATGT
>JADZCJ010000050.1 GCA_020851635.1 Anaerolineae bacterium | reverse complement strand
TATCCCGGTCCGACTAATCATCAGGCTCATGGCACCAAGGAAAGGACGACCTCTGTGCCAGCCGCACACGCGGAGTCTAGCATATTTTCATTATTGGTGGTGAATGCAATTCATGTGGACTAATCTGAATACACTTGATGCAACTCGGCACTAATCGGCAACGAAAACGATTCCTTACGCAGCAACCGCGTCGAAAAAAACAAGATCTCTAAATTTTCTATCTCGCCGGTTGTCGGGTTAAAGCGCGCAACTATTTCGTCGTCCAGCTCCTCAGACTCTTGCTCCGGATATGGGTTTAGCGTATTGATATATAGAATGTCTGCTTCTCTATCATACTGAAAGGTCAATTTGTCTTTCATTCGCTGTCTCCCAACGGCAACCTGCGCGTGATATAAGCGGTAACTATCCAATTGCGTGTCCGAGGAGCGGATTCGGTAACCACTACCACCGCGACATGCTTACCTTGACGGACATGATCAAACCATCGGTAGAATCGTCGTTCAGAGCTCATCCGTCCGCCTTGCCGTACTTTATCTGGCAAAGCAAGCGTAGCAGCAATTTCCTCAATATACTCAGGCAACAAGTCGGGATGTTGCGCCGCAATATGGGCTTGGCGCTCGTCCGTCAACTCTACAACGCCACCGAGGGTAGGACAGGGGAAGAGTCTCATCGTTATGAATCAGTAGCGTGCTAGACACTAAACCCCAATTTTCCCGGATTCATGATCCCGCGCGGGTCGAGCGTTCGCTTGAGCGAGTCGAGAATGGGGAACGCGTCGCCATATTGTTCGCGCATCAAGCGCCCCAGTTTCAGCCCGATGCCGTGATGCTCGTTCAACATTCCGCCGTTCGCCAACGATGTGCGCGCAGCCACCGTCCAAATTTTGTTGTGCAGCTGCATCGCCGCTTGCGGGTCCTCCGGCGGCTCGTCAATGATAAAGCGGTCATAGACCATCACGCCCCAGGGGAACCAGTGCGAGAAATGCGCAATATAGCGCGCTTTATATTCGTCAAACCCCTCTTCGATCGCTTTTTTCTTGGACCAATATAACCGCTCGATATTCTCAAAGGTCGTGACCGTTTCGATGGTGCCATACATTTTGGGGAGCGACAGCCCGAGCGGCGGAAAATAAAAATCATAACGGTGGTCCCACCACTCTTTGCCGGGATGCTCGCCCAGATCGCGCGCACCGAAACCATTCACAATCGCCATCGCGCGGTTGTATTGCGCCTCGGCAATCTCGCGATAGCCGTCAAACACCAAAATCAAATACGCGCCTTCGAGGTCGAGATTCAACACCCGCTTGACGAGGGATTTGGTGGACGCGTCATCATAGAGCCGCATCACTGCGGGTTGCAGCCGCGCCAGCATGATCTCGCGGCCCGCTTCCAACGCATTATGCAAATCGTCAAACAGCACGGCGCGGAAAATCCGATGTTCCGGCATCCGCTCGATCTGAAAGGTCGCCGCGGTTATCACGCCCATCGTCCCCTCCGCGCCGACGAGAAAATTCATCAGCATCGGACCCGTCGCGTGATTCGGCACGGGAGGCATTTTTACAAGTGTCCCGTCGGGCATGACCGCTTCGAGCGACACGACCAGGTCCTCGGCTTTGCCGTATTTGGTCGAAATAACTCCGCTCCCCCGCGCCGCCAAATAGCCGCCAACCGTCGCCGCCGTTGCCGAAGACGGATAATGCGGGAACGTCAGGTCCTGTTCATTCAGCGCCCGTTCAAAAATTGCCCCATCCACGCCGCACTGCGCGGTTGCGGTCAGATTGGTCCGGTTGATTTCCAGGATGCGATCAAGCCGTTTCAAGTCCAACAAAATCCCGCCAAAAACGGGTACGGTGCCGCCCTGTGTCCCACTGCCACCTCCCCACGGCACGACCGGAATCCGGTACGTGTTGGCAACCTTGAGCACCGTAGAGATTTCCTGCGCGTTCGCAGGATGCACAATAAAGTCGGGCACCGGCGGCGGCTGCCCGCGGTCCAGCCACATTTGCGGCATCCACGACCAATCGGTGGAATAAACCAGCTTGTCCACCGCCGAAACGGACACATGCTCGTCGCCCACCACATCGGCAAGTTCCGAGCGAATCATTTCAAATTCGAGGCCAGAAAAATTCATTCGTCCTTCGTCTTTCGTCAACCTGTCAACGCCAACCTCTTGAACGCCCGCGTCTGCTCTTCCAACGCCGGTTCCACCGCCAGCCGCTCGATACTGCTTGCGCCAAAAAAGCCGGCGATGCCGTGCGTGTGGTCAAATATAAACTGCGCGTCCGAGGGTTCGGCAATCGGTCCGCCGTGACAGAGCACCAAAATGTCGGGATTGATTGCCACCGCCGCATCGCGCATCGCCTGCACGCGCCGCGCTGATTCTTCCAGCGTCAACGCCGTGTGCGCGCCAATCGTGCCTTTGGTCGTCAAGCCCATGTGTGGCACCAATACATCCGCGCCCGCTTCCGCCATCAGGCGCGCTTCGTCGGGATTAAAAACATACGGACAGGTGAGCAGGTCGAGCTCGTGAGCGGTCCGAATCATTTCAACTTCCAACGGATACCCCATGCCTGTCTCTTCTAGATTTTGGCGAATGATGCCGTCGAACAAACCGACGGTTGGAAAATTCTGCACCCCGTCAAAGCCCTCGGCTTGGACCTTGCGCAAAAAAACACTCATCAGGCGGAACGGGTCCGTGCCGCACACTCCCGCCAACACGGGCGTTTGCTTGACCACCGGCAAGACCTCGCCGCCCATCTCCATCGTAATCGCGTTGGCGTCGCCATACGGCAGCAACCCCGCCAGCGAACCGCGCCCCGCCATGCGAAAACGTCCGCTGTTGTAAATGATGATAATGTCCACTCCGCCCTTTTCGGCGAATTTGGCGGAAATGCCCGTGCCCGCGCCCGCCCCAATAATCGGCTTGCCCGCAGCAACCTGCGCGCGCAGTTTTCGCAGCGCTTGTTCTCGTGGAATGAATGGCATATAAAAGATTATTCCTGCGCCGTCACGCGTGGAATGATGTGACTCCAGAAAATATAGCCGATGGTCGAGATGAGCAAGATGATAAACCCAAGAGTATAGAGCGCGACCGTGAACGGTTGAAACATGCCGACAATGCCAAAAACGATGCCCCCAATTAAAATGCGTTCGATGGGACGAAACACCGTGTCGGGTAGTTTGTTATTCCAAACCGTCGCCGCAAAAATCGTGAGATTGATAAAAGCAATAATGACCCCGATGAAAATGAGAATAAACGGAATACCCGACAAAATGGTGTTGCTTGCTTTGGTCTTGGGGTCCAGCCCATCCACGATCGGCATGGCGGCAAGCCCCATAACCCACAACAACACGGCGATTCCCAACAACAGCAGCAGCAAACGTTTGCGTTTCGCGTTCATGGCTCTATTTCACCCTATCATTTCCAATAACCTGGTCGTCATGGCGTCTACAAACGCGTCATCGTTAATGTTATAGTCCAGCTCATAGACGGGAATGTCGGCGCGCACATTGTGCTTGATGGCGTCAAACAACGCGCGGTCCGCGTCCGGGTCCCAAAACGCCTGCCCCGGCGAGTCGAGCTGGGAAACGCCACGCAGTGGCAGAAAAAAAGCCGTCGGAGCCGTTGCGCGATTAACTTTTTCGGCAAGAATCTTACCCAGCGCAGCATTCTCTTGCGCCGTCGTTCGCATGAGCGTAATGTTCGGGTTCCACTCGTAAAAAAGCCGACCATCAAACTCGGGCGGGACGGTCGCGCGCGCCCAAAAGTTCACCATGTCGAGACAACCCGGCGCAATCACCTGCGGCACACCCTTGTCTGCCGCCGCCTCCAGCCGCGCTGTGCCCGCGCCCAGGACTCCGCCCACCAGCTCATCCGCCCATTCGGTCGTCGTGATGTCAAAGACACCTTCGAAATAACCATCGCGAATCAACTGCTCCATCGTCGCGCCGCCCATGCCTGTGGCATGAAAGACCAGGACTTCGTACCCCTGCATTTCCAGCGTCTCGCGCGCCCGGGTGACGGCGGGCGTAGTATTGCCAAACATCGAGGCGGCGATCAGCGGTTTTGATTTGGACTTGGGCAGTTCCGTCTCTGCCATCCCGACCACCGCGCCGACAGCGTTGGCATAAATCTTGCCGCTGATCCGATTGACCCCCGCGACATCCACAACACTGTGCAGCATGACGATATCGCTCGTGCCGACATACGCCTTGACATCCCCCGCCGCCAGCGTGCTCACCATGACTTTGGGGACGCCGAGCGGCAGGGCGCGCATGGCGCTGGTCGCAATCACCGTGCCGTTGCCCCCCCCTAACGCGAGCACGGCATCAAATTTTCCCGCGTCATACAGATTCCGCGCCAACGCCGCAATTCCGCGCGTCATGACCTGCATCGCCTGCGTGCGGTCCGCCGTGGCGCGCAAATCTGTCAGCGCTGTTCCGCCCGCCTGCGCCACATCTGCCGCGCTCACATCGGGCGCAAACGCGGGTTCGCTCATCACCGCCGTATCAATCACGAACGCGCGATGCCCGCGTCGTTCGATCTCGTTCTTGACGAACAAATACTCGGGTCCCTTGGTATCGAGCGCGCCGATCAGAGCGATTGTCTTCACGCGAAAAATTTAGGACAACAGATAGACAGGCAAGTCTGCCTGTCGTCCTGCTTCCTGCTAGCCCAACAGCTCTCTCAGAAATTTTCCCCCGTTCTCTGCCAGCGCATCGGGCGAAGGTTCAAAATCGCGCCAGATTGATGCCGCCCGCGCGATAGATATTACCTTTGGGGTAAAGGATTCAATCACCACACAGCCATCATAGCGAATCTCTTTGAGCGCCTGGGCGACCGAATGCCACGGCACATGTCCCGTGCCGGGCGCGCCGCGATCGTTTTCGCAGGCGTGGAAATGCTTGAGTCGCTTGCCTGTTTTGCGAATCGCGTCGCCAAGATTCTTTTCTTCGATATTCATGTGGAACGCATCGAGCACGACCGCGACGTTTGGGAGGTCCACGCGGTCAACAACTTCGTTCGCCTGTGTCGCCAAATTGATAAAACTGGACTCGAAACGATTCAGCGGTTCGAGGCACAACACTACACCATGCTCACCCGCAAATGCGCCCAACTCGCGCAGGGTCGCGACCAGCAAATCCAGGTCGCGGGCGCGCTCCGCCGGAGTTTGCTGCCAGGTGCGTCCGACTGCCGAATAGATCGGACCCGCCAGAACCGTTCCGCCCAACGCGCGAGTCGCCCCGATTGACTGG
>JADZCJ010000049.1 GCA_020851635.1 Anaerolineae bacterium | reverse complement strand
TATCCCGGTCCGACTAATCATCAGGCTCATGGCACCAAGGAAAGGACGACCTCTGTGCCAGCCGCACACGCGGAGTCTAGCATATTTTCATTATTGGTGGTGAATGCAATTCATGTGGACTAATCAGATGGTAGGGTAATCCGGGAGCGGTCGTGTAAAGTATGCTATTATTTTAGAGCAAAATGTGTCTATTCGGCTCTGTTCTCCTACTGCTTCTGGGAACGCCAATTTTTGCCTCTTGCGTCGCCGTGACCGGCGTTCCCGCAGATATGCCGTCGAGTTTGGGTGTCGTACTCGATCAGGAGATGCGCGTCGTCTTTGTCGAAACGGGTGGCGCGGCAGACGCCGGTGGGGTCAAGACCGGAGATATTCTGAAAAAACTTGATGACAGAGAGCTCACCACACCCAACCAAGCGCGCAATGTATTTCATCGCGCTGATGCTTTGAAACCGATCACACTCGTCCTCCTCTGTGACGACATCGAAATAACGATTCGGCTCCAACCGGCTCCGATCGAAGGCGTGCCGGGCGTAAAAACGCCGACTCCGGTTCCTGCTGACCACACATATTTCCGAGCCAATATCACCTCCCAAAATATGCAAAAACGCGGTTGACATGGGTATAAATTATTGTTATACTATCAGCATAAAGGGGTATAACCAATGCAAAACGTGAAAACTGCAATCTCACTACACAAATCTTTGTTCGATCAGGCAGAAGCGCTCGCCCGCGAGCTCAAGATTTCTCGAAGCCGTCTGTTTGTGATGGCACTCGAAAGCTTTATCCGCGACTATCAAGACAAACGGCTCTTTGACAGAATCAATCAATCGGTCCAGGATGCGCCACCCGATAAAACCGAACTCAAACTACGCGAGCAGACACGCCGACATCACAAGCGAATGGTCAAGGGAACATGGTAATCAATCAAGGCGACATTTTCTGGGTAGATTTAGGTGAGCCCAGCGGTTCAGAGCCGGGGTATTCTCATCCAAATATTGTGATTCAGAACAACCTGTTCAATCACAGCAAAATCAACACGGTGATCGTATGCAGTCTTACCTCAAACACAAAGCGCGCCGCGACACCCGGGAACGTCCTGCTTGATCCCGGCGAAGGCAATCTCCCAAAACCAAGTGTTGTGCTTGTCTCCCAACTTTATACAGTGGACAAGACCCAACTGCAGGAATACATCGGCGCCCTTTCAAAAAAGCGTGTTCGCCAAATTCTCGACGGAATCAAACAAGTAACCGAACCGCACGAGTCACCTCGCTGATAGCCCCTTTCCTCCCTCCCGCTTATGGTATAATCTCCGGACGTTTGAGCTCCGCGGGACAAAGACTGTCCCTCCCGCTGTAATCAGCGGACCGCTCGACACCTCCTCGATGAAAGGGGCAATCGAATTGCCATATGAATGAGTATAGGGCAGACAAGATCCGCAATGTAGCGTTAATTGGTCACTCGAGCTCTGGCAAAACCTCCCTCGCCGAAGCTCTCCTCTTTAATACAGGCGCGGCATCCCGTCTCGGCAAAGTGGATGAAGGCAATACAGTCTCGGACTATGACGCCGAAGAACAGCGTCGAAAAATTTCCATCAGTTCCGCCGTTATTCCGTGTGAATGGAACGGCTTCAAGATCAATATCATTGACACGCCCGGCTATATTGATTTCGTCGGTGAGGTCAAAGGCGCGCTCCGCGTCGCCGATGCCGCCGTCATTCTGGTAGATGCTGTCGCCGGCATCGAAGTCGGCACCGAGCTCGTCTGGCAATATTGCGAAGAGTTGAATCTCCCGCGCGTTATTTTCATCAACAAGATGGACCGCGAAAACGCCGATTTCTTCCGCGTCCTCGATCAGCTGCGCGAACATTATGGCAAGAGCATCGCGGCTCTTCAGCTCCCCATCGGACGAGAAGCGTCCTTCCAAGGTGAAGTCAATGTCGTCAACCGCAAGGCATTCGTCGGCAAAAGCGAAAGCGCAATTCCCGCGGACATGCAGGCGGCCGTTGATGAGCGCCGCGCTCAACTGGTCGAAATCGCCGCCGAGAGCTCAGACAAGCTCATCGAAAAATATCTCGAGACCGGCGAATTGACCGACGAAGAGATCCGCGTCGGCTTGGAACACGGCGTCGCGGGCGGCACGCTGGTGCCCGTCCTCTGCGGCTCGGCTTCACAGAATATCGGCGTGGACTATCTCCACAAGTTTTTTGCCGATTACGTTCCCGGACCCCTCGAAATGCCCGCACAGGTGGCAAAAAATCTCGCCACCGACAAAGAGGAAAAACTCCCTCTCAGCGATAACGGTCCCCTTGCCGCGTTCGTCTGGAAAACACAGGCGGACCCCTATGTCGGCAAATTGACCTACTTTAAGGTCTACAGCGGTTCGATGCAATCCGACTCGCGCGTAAACAATTCTCGCACCAACACCGAAGAACGCATCGGCCAGTTGTATGTGCTGCGCGGCAAAGAACAGCTTCCGGTCAAGCACATTTTCGCGGGCGATCTCGGCGCGGTCGCAAAACTGAACGACACCTCCACCAACGACACCCTGGGCGACAAGGGGCATCCGCTCGAACTCGGCAAGATTTCCTATCCCAGCCCCGTCTATTCCGTCGCCCTCACGCCCAAGACCAAGACCGACCTGGACAAAATGGGACCCGCCCTGCAAAAACTGGTGGACGAAGACCCGACCCTCCGCGTGTATCGCGAACAGGACACGGGCGAAAGCATCATGGCAGGCATGGGCGATTCCCATGTGGACGTTGCCGTGCGACGGCTCAAGCAGAAATTTGGCGTCGAACTATTGACCGGTGTGCCCAAAATCCCTTACAAAGAAACCATCACCAAAAAGACCGAGGTTCAGGGCCGCCACAAAAAGCAAACCGGCGGGCGCGGACAGTTTGGTGACACTTGGGTCCGCTTTGAACCCTTGCCGCGCGGCACAGGGTTTGAATTTGCCGAAGAAGTCTTTGGCGGCTCTGTCCCAAACCAATACATCCCCGCCGTGGAAAAAGGCATGCGCGAGATTCTCGCGCGCGGCGTGCTTGCCGGCTTTCCCACAACCGATTTTCGCGCGGTCCTCTATGATGGTTCCTATCACCCTGTTGATTCGAGCGAAATGGCGTTCAAACTCGCCGCCCACAAAGCGTTCAAACAGGGGATTCCGACGGCAGGTCCCGTCCTGCTCGAACCCATCATGAACATGGAAATCACCGTGCCCGAAAACTTTATGGGCGACATTATCGGAGACCTCAACACCAAGCGCGCGCGGGTACAGGGGATGGACCAGAGAACGGGTTGGTCGGTCATCACCGCCCAGGCGCCCCTCGCCGAAATTGCGCGCTATGCCACCGATCTGCGCTCCATGACACAAGGCCGCGGCTACTTTAGCATGGAGTTTAGTCACTACGACATTGTTCCCTCGCACATCGCCGCGCCAATCATCGAAAAAGCGAAAAAAGAACGCGCCGGTCAAGAGACCGAAGACGAAGAATGAGTTTATGGGCGTGGGGTTTTTGCGACGCAGCAGGATCGTGCGACGAAAACCCCACACCCGCACTAATATGAACCGACCTCTCCTTGCGCTCGTGCTCTTGAGCGCATTTTTCTTTATTTCCTGCGGGGTAGACACCACAACCGAGGTCCTGCCAACTCCAATCCTGCCCACTCCCGAGCCGACAGTGGCAGTCGCCCGTGCAACCGCAGTGCCCGCCGCACAGACAGTCGGCATTTGCGGTCCGGGAACGCTCCCCGCGTATATCAAAGAGGTCGTCCTTGCCCGGGACACGCAGGGTGTCAATTTCACTCCGGTGGACGTCACCGACGAGTTCGAGCCGACACAGCGCGCCTTTCACGCCATCGTCACTCTGGAAAATGCTCCCGCGGACATCCAAATGGGCTCGCGCTGGTATCTCGTGCAGGCAACCGGTTACACGCCCAACACCAAAATAGATGACAACGTGCTGAACGTTCCCGAGGGCGGTTCGCGGAACGTGGCTTTTAACCTGAGCGCCACCCAGTCAACGTGGCCCCCCGGCGACTACTGCGTTGAAATCTATGCCGAGGGCAACCTCGCACTGTCCAAAAATTTCAAGGTTGTGGGCAGCGCCGCGCGTTCCAATGCCACCCCGGACGTCTTGAAACAAATCGTCCTCGCAGAGGATTCTGACCCCGGCACCTTTGCGCCCATCAACGCAACCTCCAAGTTCAAATCTACCGCGCCGTTTATTCATGCCGCGGTAGAGATTTTCGAGGCGCCTGCAAATACCGTCCTGCGCGCGCGGTGGTATCCCCCGTCACAGGACCCGCTTGATTTCGAGTTGACGACGGACGGCTCGCGCTGGCTCGATTTTCGCCTCACTCCTGCCCCCGAGGGCTTTCCCACAGGTGAATACACCATAGAAATCTACGTCAACGATCAGCTCGCAGACACAAAAACGTTTATCGTAGAATGAAATCTCTGGGGCGACCTCTCGGTCGCCCCGGTCCACATCGCGCAGCACAACTTTCCGTGTCCCCCAATAACCCTCCTCCACTGAACTCGATCCTCCGCCGAGTCCTCCACCTGGTCCTCTTGCCCGGCGGCTTGTATCTCATTCTGTTTGTCCTGCTGACCGATCGGCTGATTCTCCGCTTTTCAACGCGGCTCTGGGGTGTGTCTCAAGATGTGTTTCAACAGGCATGGACGCTCTGGTGGGTAAACCACGCGGTGACCCAATTGCACCAACATCCCCTTTATACGATGCTGGTCGAGTATCCGATGGGCGCGTGGCTGTGGGGCCATTCCCTCATGCTCTTTAATGGCGCGCTCGGAATCGTGCTTTCCCCCTTTTTGGATTTGGTCCAACTGTACAACACGCTCGTGATCTTTGGTTTTGTCGCTTCCGGCGTGACCGCTTTTTGGTTGAGCTATTATCTGACGCGCGCAACCGTTGCGAGTCTGGTTGCGGGCTTTATCTTTACTTTTTCACACTATCATTTCGCGCACCTGCTCTCTCATCTCGACTTGGTCTCGATGGAGTGGCTTCCGCTCTTTATCTTGTGCTGGTTCGCCCTCTTGCAGAATCCAAATTGGAAATGGGGCGCGGGCGCGGGGCTGTCATTGGGGTTGGTCTTGTGGACGCACGCGTATTATTTCTTTTATTGCCTTCTGGCGGGGGGACTAGTCCTGGGATGGTTCGTCTTGGTCAAACGCGACGCGCAATTTCTGATTCGAGGAAAATATCCGCAAGCGTTCGCCGCGTTTACAATCGTCGCGCTCCTCACGTGCGGACCGCTCGTCGGTGGTTTCATGTGGTCAAGCGTCGGTGAGCGGATTGTGGGGCATGACCCCACCCAAAACTCGTTGGACCTTGTGGCGCTCGTCGTCCCAGCGCGCATCTGGCGCTTTCATCCCACCACCAAACCATACTGGGCGAGTTGGAAAGGCAACCTTTCCGAAACCAACGCCGCGCTCCCGCTTGCCGCATTGGCGGTTGCCGTCGGCGTCTGGGTCAAGCACCGCTCGATTCGCGACCCGAATCTGGGGTTGTGGTATATCTTGCTGCTCTTTTTTGGGGTCTTGTCGCTGGGTCCGGTCCTGCATTTCAACGGGGATGTCGTCCAGGGTGTGCCTATGCCGTACGCGCTGCTGGAGACTGTGCTCCCTCCTATCCGCACAATGGGAGTTCCCGGACGCATGATCGTCATGTCACTGCTCGCGCTCGCGGTCATCAATGCATTTGGTCTGCGTGCGCTGCTGCGCGGGGGTTTGTGGAGCCGTGTGCTCGCGGTTCTCGTCATCGGCTTGATTGTTATCGAATCACTGCCTACTACCATTGCCACCATGTCGCCGGTCGTTCCCGCCTACGTAAACGCCCTGCGCGCATTGCCCGACGGCGCCGTTTTGGACCGCGTAGGGCTTGCAACCAAGCCGGGTATTCCTCCCGGGCAGGTCATGTATTACCAGACGGTGCATCAAAAACCGATTGCCTTCGGTTATCTCTCTCGCGTCCCCGCGGTGGTCGTGGCGCAAAATACGCGGATCTCTGAGCAGTTCGCACAAGGGCAATTCGACAAATTATGTGTCGAGTTTGGGCTGCGCTATCTTGTTGTGCCTCCGAACGAGTTCAACGACACGACCCGATACGAGCCAATCTACCGAGATGCCGAGGCAATAATCTTCGACCTTGCCGCGCCTCAGTCCTTGCCCAATCCCATCATTTGCAGGGGCAGCCGATAGAAAAAGCATTGAATGCGGTCCCATACGCTCGGATTCGGCTTGACTGCCAGCGCCCTTGTTGTCTCGTCCAACGCCTGCAGGGTCGCCCCGCGGGTTACATAGAGTTTGCCAAGTCGCCGCCGCGTTGCATATTCATCATCAAAAGCCCTGCCCTCGTGCAGCAAATCTGCGGCTTGCAAATACAGCGCCTGCGCTTGCTCGGCGTTGCCTGCCCGTTCCTCCAACTGCGCTAAATTGCCGGTTGCCCTCCCCTGCCCTGCCGGGTCGTCCAACCGCACAAACATCGCCTGCGCCTCTTGAAATGCTCTCCGCGCCTCATCTTGGCGCAGATTATGGGCATACATTACACCCAGATCATTAGTTGCCAACGCTGCCTGCGCCGCGTCGTCTCGCGCCAGAGCGGCCGCGCGTTCCTGTTCCATCTCCGAGATCGCCAGGTCCATCTCCCCGTTTTGGATGTAAACTTCCAGTTGGTTTCGATCCATATGATTTTTGTCCCGGTCCGATTCTAGCACTATCCTCACGTGAATCTCAATAGGATTTTTGCAATAATTTGAGATGCGTTATACTCGCGCACAGGAGCCACTGATGATTGATGCCAAGACTTTTCATGGGCGCGGCAGGGTTGCGGTTCTGCGCACGCGCCCCGAGACCGTTCTGGACGATTACTACCGGTTGATGCAGTTGTGCAGATATACAGAGAACCTTCCCCAAACCGAAACCACGCTGCTCAAGCTGAATTTGTCGTGGCAAATCTGGTACCCCGCTTGCTCAACTGCTCCATGGCAGCTGGATGGAGTCATTCGTGCCCTTTTGCGCGATGGCTATCCCCGCGAACGCCTCGTCACCGGCATTGACAACAATACCTACATGGACGATCGCCAAGCCGCGCACAATAACCGGCTTGCGCTTGTGCAGGAACACTATGGCATCCGCGATTTGTATGCGAGCGATTCCAGCATCGAATGGGTCGAGTACCGCCCCACACAGCCGCTCGCGGTGCTCGACCGCTTTTATCCTGACGGCATCATGATTCCGCGCGGATTTGTCGGCAAAAACATTTTGCATCTGCCCACCGTCAAGACGGATGCCGCCGCGCTTGTTTCGGGCGCGCTGCAAAATGCATTTGGCGCCTTGCTCGACGAAAACCGCAAGCGGACGCGCGCCAACCTGCACGACACGCTCGTGGACCTCCTGCAAATTCAGCAGGAAATCAGCACGGGCATTTTTGGCGTGATGGATGGGACGTTCGCAGGTGAAGGTCCCGGACCGCGCACCTTGCGTCCGCACGTCAAGAGCACACTGCTTGCGAGTTCGGACCTTGTTGCGCTCGATGCAGTCGCCGCGCGGATCATGGGCGTTGACCCGATGCGCCTTCGATACATCCGCCACGCCCACGAACGCGGACTCGGCGTAGGTGACCCGCGCGCAATCGAGATCATCGGCGACGCGCAAATCGCGCAAGAGAACTGGCATATGGACCACGACAGCAATACGCTGCTCTCGTGGAGCAAGCGGCAGTTGGAAGAAGGATCACTCGCGCCGGTCGGCGCTCAGGTTACCCGATCACCTCTTGCGACTCTGCCCGGAACAGCCGCGCACATCTATCACGATTTCTATTGGTATCCGTTCGTCGGCGCGCAGCGGGCAGAAATGATGTTGAACACGGCGTGGGGCCAAAAGTTTCTTCAATACAGCGAGGGGCTGCCGTTCAATCCAAAAGCGGCCTCCAAGAAACCGTTACTCGCCCTGACCGCGGCCGGACTTGGCTTGGCTGCCGTCATCGGCTTGGGGGCATACTATTCCTCGCGGCGCGGCAACTCATAATCCGACTCATTCTTGCGGAACGTAACGCCAACCTCTATCCCGGAGACCCTATGCACAAACTTGTATTGTTACGCCACGGTGAAAGCGTCTGGAACAAGGAAAATCGCTTTACCGGCTGGACCGATGTGGACTTGAGCGAAAAAGGAGTTGCCGAAGCGCGACAAGCCGGTATCACGCTCAAGACGCAAGGGTACGAATTCGATATTTGCTTTACCTCTGTCCTCACCCGCGCCATCCGCACCCTCAACCTCACTCTGGACGAACTGGACTTGCACTGGCTGCCCGTTCTCAAATCGTGGCGTTTGAACGAGCGCCACTATGGCGCGCTCCAGGGTCTCAACAAAGCCGAAATGGCGAGCAAATTTGGCGAAGAGCAGGTCATGATTTGGAGACGCAGTTACGATATCCGCCCACCTGCCCTCGAACGAGCCGATCCGCGCTTTCCGGGCAATGATCGCCGCTACGCCGGCCTCGACCCTCGCACACTCCCGACGACAGAGTGCCTCAAAGACACCGTCGAACGGTTTTTGCCCTATTGGCAGGATGCAATCGTGCCCGCCCTCCTGGACAACAAACGCGTCCTCATTGCCGCCCACGGCAACAGTCTGCGCGCCCTGGTCAAATATCTGGACAACATCAGCGATGCCGATATTCCGGCGCTCAACATTCCCACCGGCATCCCTTTGGTGTACGAGTTGGATGACAACCTCAACGCGGTCCAACACTATTATCTGGGCGACCCGGAAGCGGTCGCTCGGGCGACACAGGCAGTTGCCAATCAAGGCAAAGCAAAATAAAAAGGGGCGTGAGGAATTTTTCTCACGCCGCCGTCATTCCTGTCCCGAAATGGTGAGGGATAGAGGTTCGCGCCCGTCTCGTTGGCTATCACTGCGTTTCTCCTTCGACCGGGGCAGCTGCGGGCGCTTCCGCTTCTTGTGGCGCGGCGGGATCACCCTTTCCAAAGCGTCGTTGCACGATCCCCAGACAAACCAGTCCCAGAAAAAACCCGAACCACAAAGTCGCAAACCGAATCATCAACGTCGCCACGGCTGCAATCGAGGGGGTGATTGTTCCCACGGGCAGCCATGGAGCTTTGCCAAAGGCAATCAATAGTCCGCCGATGCTCGCCTCCGCCCCACCCAACCCACCGGGGAAGAGCAGCAGCGAGCCGGCCAGCGTGGCGAATCCCATCGCAAAACAGGATAGCGCAACCAGTGTCCACGAAAACGGAATCCCCAGTCCGACCAGGATCAAAGCCAGCGCAAAACATTCACCCGCCCACGATACAACTCCCAGGAAAATCGCAATCGCCAGTGGCTTGAACTTTAATAGGGTATATGCGCTGGAATAAAAAGATTGCACATGATTCATGCGCGCGGCGAGCATCGGGGCGCGTTCCATCCACGTCATCACTCGATTCGCCAGCTCACGGCGTTGGACCAGCAAAACCACAAATGCCGCCGCAACCACTACCCCGAGCATCACAATCCGCACCTGCACGCTGTCAAAAATCAAAAATCCCGCACCCGCCAGGATCAACAAGGCGAGTCCGTCAGTCATGCGCTCTGCCAGAATGATGGGTGAAGTGGTGGCAACGGGCGTTCCCACGCGCTGTCTCACCAGGAACGCTTTCAGAAACTCGCCCGCCTTGCCCGGGGTCAACGTCATCGAAAAACCGGCCAAAAAGATGAGCAGACTGTCAAACCAGTGCAGATCCTTGACGCCGACGACACCCAAATACCAGTGCCATTTGACAAACCTCAGCCCATAATTAAACACTGTCAGAGCAACAATGATCGGCAACAGCTCCCACTCAAAGCTTCTCAGCTCGGCAGCAAGACTGCTGGCGTCTGCCACGAGGAGCAGGACCGCATACACCACGATCGCCAGCAGCACCGAACCGAAAATTTTTCTGCGATGCTTTTGAAACAATTCCATGCTGCGTCAATTCTTGCGGTTCACTCGAACAACACGTACTGGTCCCCGCGCAGCTTTTGCTGGATCTTGTCGAGAATCAATTCCAGGTCACCGTGTTCCTGCACAAAATCCAATTTGTCCGCCGGGACAATCAGCACCGGCGCGAGCTGAAAATCCCTGATCCACTCGTCATACAAACAGTTCAACTCTTGCAGATACGCCGGTTCGATGTTTTTCTCATACGCGCGCCCGCGTAGAGTAATCCGCCTGAGCAGTGTCTCGACTGAGGACTGTAGATACACCACCAGATGTGGTGGCGGCAAAAACAGTTTCAAGACCTCGTACATTTCCGTGTATGTCGCATAATCGCGCTCGCTCATGCGCCCTTGCAAATACAGATTTCGCGCAAAGATTTCGGCATCCTCATACACACTGCGGTCCTGCACCACCACGCCGGGGCGCATCAACAACTGATGGTGCGCCTGCAGGCGCCGCGTCAAAAAAAACATTTGGGATTGGAATGCCCAGCGCGGCATATCGCCGTAAAAGTCGGCGAGATAGGGATTGTCCACCACCGCCTCATAAAATGGCTCCCAGCCCAGACGCTCGTGCAAAAATCTGACGAGCGTGGATTTGCCAACCCCAATATTTCCCGCGACCACCAGGTAGTGTTTCATGCCGGTTCTTGTACCAGCAACAAGCCCATCAAAGTTGCCTGCCATTCGAATTTGATCATCCGGCGCTCACAACAAACGTCCCTGCAGCGGACCTTCCGCCAACCGGGCGCGGATTATGTCCGCCACCCGCCCCAAATCATCGTGGCTGTGAACATAATCCAGCTCATCCGTCTCGATTTTGAGCACGGGCGAGTCCGTATACCCGGCATAATACTTGTCGTATGCCTCCGCCAAATCCTTGATATAGTCGCGTTCCATGCCGCGTTCGTAACTGCGACCGCGCGCCGCGATCCGTGTCATCAGGTTCTCGACGTCCGCGCGCAGATAGACAATGAGGTCCGGCGTCGGGATGCGCGCGCCCAGTGTATCCTGTACCCGCTCATACATTTCCAATTCGTCCCCCGTCAGGGTCAACCGCGCAAAGATTTTGTTCTTGTCGAACGTATAATCACTGATGAGATTATGACGAGCCAACGCGGCAGGAACGGCTTCATGCTGCTGTTGATAGCGGCTCAACAAAAAGAACGTCTGTGTTTGAAATGCATAGCGCTCGCGGTCTTGATAGAACCGCGCCAGAAACGGGTTCTCTTCAAACACTTCGAGCAAGACCTCTGCCTCAAAAATCGGCTTGAGCAGCTGCGCCAGCGTAGTCTTGCCAACGCCGATTGCCCCTTCGACCGCAAGATAAAACCGAGTCTCGTTCACACGGTCGTGACCTCTGTCTTTTTCTCTCGAACCTTAAGGAACCAGACCACGCATGCAACAAGGACCGCGCCTGCCGAAACCAGACTGACCGCGCCAAAGCCAAAATTAGCATACAGCGCGGGTCCGACAAATGACCCTGTCGCGCGCCCCAACGAAAATCCAGCAACGCCCAAAGACAAAAGTGTCGCCCGCGCGTTCGGCGCGATCTCGGTCATCAAGGGCAGCGCGGCGACGAGGGCAAGTTCAAACATAAAAAACACCAGCAGCAGACCCGCCGTCGCCGTGATTGCATCTGCCCCCATCAGCGGCAATAACAGATACGCAATCGCTCCACACACCAGCGCCCCGCCCACCATTTTCCACTTTCCCACCCGATCAACAAACAAAGCCACGCTCGCCTGACTCGAAAATTCCGCAAGGCCGATCGCAGAGCCGACCAACCCTAGCGCCAGCGCATCCAGACCAAAACTGGTGTTCATCCACGTTCCAAACACAATATACACATTCTCATTCGCCGCCGCCGCCAAAAACAATGTGCCAAGCGCAGCCAGCGCCATCGGCGCGCGCAGCGCCTGACCATACGATCCGCGAAGCGCGCGCACAACGCGGCGCGGCGTGTGCTCTTCTTTGGGCAGAACAAACCACAAGAGCGCCAACGCAAACAGGGCAGCCAAACCGATTGCTACGAATCCGGCGCGCCACCCCTGCGAATGCACCAGGATTCCAATCAACGGCAATCCAAGGATCGCAGCCAGCGACCACGCAAACTCGGCAATCGCCATCACCCGCCCACGCTGAGCATAGGGCACATTATCTCCCAAAAATGCTTGTTGCGCGGGCACATACAGAATCGTGCTAAACGCCATCAAGCCAAAGACAAGGACCGCCATTGGCAGCGAGACGACAAAATACATCGCCAGTCCGCAAAACGCCGAGATCGAGATGCCTATCAAGAGCATCACGCGTCGCCCATAGCGATCGGTCAGCGGTCCAAACAGCGGCGAGGCAAAGCCAAGCAGATTCCGAAATTGTACGATTTGCGCCGCGCTTGCGGGCGTCACGCCAAGACCGGCAGCAATAAAGGGCAGAAATTGATAGACCGCGCGGAAACCGGTGTCGAGCACGGTCCGCGCAAACAAGAGGATAGGGAGCGAACGCCAGATCGAGGGACGCGGCGCCAATTTCGGAGCGGCGGTTGTAAAGGTCATAAGAAGAAATAATATCCAAAAGAAAATTCGCAAGCGCGATGCTTGCGAATTTTCTCTTTTCAGCTCCGCGAGGACGACTTGAACGTCCAACCAAGCGGTTAACAGCCGCTCGCTCTGCCGATTGAGCTATCGCGGAATATGAAACTGCAATCACAAATTATATCCAAAAAAGAACCCCAGTCAAAAAACTAACCCAAATAATCGCGCAGCTTGCGACTTCGGATCGGGTGCCGCAGTTTTCGAAGCGCTTTCGCTTCGATTTGACGAATCCGCTCGCGTGTCACACCAAATTCCTGCCCCACTTCTTCCAACGTCCGGGTGCGCCCATCCTGCAATCCAAAGCGCAGTTCCAGCACCTTGCGTTCGCGGTCGCTCAGACCTTCCAGCACATCCTGCATCTGCTCTTTTAGCAGCTGTCGGGATGCCTGGTCCACGGGTCCCGGCACCGATTCGTCCTCGATAAAATCACCGAGCGACGAATTGTCCTCACTGCCAATCGGCATTTCGAGTGACATTGGTTCCTGGGCAATTTTCAGAATCCGCCGAATTTTGCCTGCCGCGCGCTTGAGTTTACGGTCCAGCACCGGGTCCAGCGGCTCATCGCGCCCGCGCGCCTCGATAATCGCCGTCCGCTCCTCGGGGGTCAGGATTTCCATCTCGAGCGCAATCTCCTCCGAATCCGGTTCGCGCCCCAGCTCTTGCTGCAGTCGCCGCGAGACCCGCAAAAGACGGTTGATCGTCTCGACCATATGCACGGGTATACGGATCGTGCGCGCCTGGTCAGCAATCGCGCGCGAAATCGCCTGGCGAATCCACCACGTCGCATACGTCGAAAACTTGAACCCTTTGCGATGGTCAAATTTCTCGACCGCGCGCAGCAAGCCGATATTCCCTTCCTGAATCAAATCCAAAAATGACATCCCGCGCCCGATGTAACGTTTGGCAACACTTACGACCAGCCGCAGATTCGCTTCCGCCAGCTGGCGCCGCGAGTGTTCGCCCAATTCAATTTCGTGCTGCAGGCGATGTCGCGTCTTGGCATCCAGTGTCGCCTTTTTCAACATATCTTGAGCACGGATCCCGACCTGCATGCTCTCGGCGAGCTGCGCCTCCTTTTCCGAATTCAAAAGCGGCACACGCCCAATCTCACGCAAATACATCCGCACCGGGTCACTGCCCGCCTCCGTCTCGACATGTTCGACGACGATCGGCGCATCTTCTTCAATCGCCGGGCTTTCTTGCTCTGTCAAATCCAGCGTGACATGCACTTCGGCGAGCAGCTGCTGCAAGTCCGCCAAAAGTCCCGGGTCATCTTCGGTGTCGGGATATTCGCGCCGCACCTGTTCCGCCGTCAGCCGCTTTTTGTGACCTGCGAGCTGCACGAGACGGTCCAGCATCATATCCATATCCGGAGGTTCCGGCGCGTCGGCGGGCACCGTCAGGTCTGTGACCAATGTCAGAATCGGTTCGCTGTCGTTGTCCGCCGGAGCGGGATGCGCGGCATGAGCGTGGTTGCGAGATTTTTTCACGAGAGGATTTGCAGATTTCTTTGCCATGTCAAAACAATGTCTTGGGATGCTACCTTTGGCTGGTTGGCTTGGGCACGGTGCGGGCATCGAGTGCGCGTTTCGTCTGCGCCACCAGCCCACTCACCTGGAAAACGCGTCGGGTCAACTCTTGTTGTTCGTCTTGGGGAGCTTCCGTCAGCAAGTAGCGTAGTTGCGTCAATTCAGTCTGATACCGCTGCAAGCGAAGACGATATGCAGCCGCCTTGAGTTCACGCGGCGCCTCGTTCGGATTGAATTGTATCCGCTTTGACGCTTCACGCAAACGCTCGCCCGCATCCCGCGCGATCTCATCCAGCCCCTCGATAAACTCGTCAACATCGAAAGCGACTGCCCGCGCGTTGTATTCGAGCATGGCGTCATAAATGGCGCGCGTATCGGGTTGGTCAAAATCGTCCGCTCTCAAGAACTCGATTTCGGCAAGCAGCGTCGGGTCGCGCAGCGCCAATACCAGCAAATACTCGTCATACCGCGCCGCGGTCGGTTTCGTCGGCAATTCCCGCGCCGATTGCTTGACGCGCATCGGCGCATCCGATTTGTCGAGCGCACTCAGTTGTTCCAAAATCATTCGCTCGTCCGATCGCGTTCGCCGCGCCAGCTCCTGCGCATAATGCTCGCGCTGCATATTGTCCTTGACCTGCGCAATAATCGGCAAAAGCCGCTTTGCCAATTCGGACTTGCCCTGCGCCGTGGTCAAATCCAGATCGCGCGCCTGAACATTGAAATAATAGTCCAAAAGCGGAGTCGCGCTGCTGACCAGCACGCGCCATGCCTCCGGGTCTTGCAAAATCACCTCATCCGGGTCGCGCCCCGGCGGCATCTCGACAATCAACAATTCAGCGTCGAGCCGTTCCTTAAAGACGATCAAACCGGGACCCACCGGCACAGGCGCGTTCTTGTATGACAGGGCTTGCCGCGCCAAATTCAAGCCGCGTTCGGTCGCCGCCGCGCCCGCCTCATCAGCATCCAGCGCCAGCGCATACCGTTTTGTCAGCCGCGACAACTGCGACAATTGTTTTTCGGTTAGCGCGGTGCCCAACGATGCCACCACATTCTTGAACCCCGCTTGATGAGCAACGACAACATCTGTATAACCCTCGACGAGGACCGCAAGGTTCGCTTCCCGAATCGGGTTTTTTGCCGCGTCCAGTCCGTACAAAGTGTCGCTCTTTGAAAAGATAGGCGAGTCGGGCGAGTTCAGATACTTGGGCTGCTGGTCGTCACTCATCGCCCGCGCGCCAAAGGCAGTATATTCGCCGCGTCGGTTGCGAATCGGAAACATCAAACGCCCGCGAAAACGGTCGCGGACCCGTCCTTCTTCGTTTGATACCAGCAAGCCCGCGCTTTCGATCTCGGAAACAGAGAATCCCTTGGACCTGAGATGTTCCAGCAGCGCGTTATAGGAATTGAGCGCATACCCAATTTCAAACGAGTCAATTGCCCAGGCATTAATCTGACGTTTGCCAAGATATGTCCGCACGCGCTCTGCCTCGGCATGATGTTTGAGCTGGTAATGATAGTATTCGGCGGCAGTCCGGTTGATTTCGATTAGCCGCTTGGTGTTGGAGTCCTGCTGTGGGTCGCGGTGCAGCGTCACCCCTGCCCGCTCTGCCAACATCCGCATTGCGTCGCCAAAATCCACATTGTCCCTTTTCATGACAAATGTGAATATATCTCCGCCCATACCGCACGCGCCAAAACAATGCCACGTCTGCGTTTCGGGAAACAAATAAAAGGCGGGCGTCCGCGTATTCGAATGAAAAGGGCACAAACCCGCGTACGACCGCCCCGATTTTCGCAATTTTACCGTTTGCGACACCAGGTCAACAATGTCGAGTTTTTGCTTGATTTCATCAACAACGGACATAGGCAATACAGAATGCACCATGGACAAATTTGATTTGTGCATTGTGCATCGGCTTGGGATATTGCCACCAGTACACTCGTTTGTCAAGGCACTATGCGAACTTGTATCTCCATCGGATGTTTTCGGCAGACCACGCACAAAAAAGACACGCGGGTTCCGGACCGCGCGTCACGCCAATCCCCTACTTGTCCTTGCAGGTATCTCCGGGCAACAGCTTGGCACAAGATAAAGATGCGCGGGAGGTTTCTCCCGCGCATCTTTTCGATTTACTTGTCTTTGGTCACACTCCCCAGCACCGCTTGCGCCGCCGCCAATCTCGCGACCGGCACACGAAACGGCGAACAGGACACATAGTTTAGCCCAATCATGTTGCAGAACTCGATTGAACTGGGATCGCCGCCATGTTCGCCGCAGATCCCCACTTCCAGATTCTTGCGCGTCTTGCGACCTGCTTTTGTCGCCATCTCCATGAGCTTGCCCACGCCGGGGCGGTCCAGTTCCTGGAACGGGTTGGCGGGGAGAATCTTCATATCCACGTACTTTTGCAGAAACGTGCGTTCCGCGTCGTCACGCGAGACCCCCAGTGTCGTTTGGGTCAGGTCATTCGTGCCGAACGAAAAGAATTCGGCATACTCGGCGATTTCACCTGCGGTCAATGCCGCACGCGGAATTTCGATCATTGTGCCAAATTTGTATTCAACCTGAATGCCCTGCTCTGCCATTACCTGCTTGGCTTCGGCTTCCAGAATGTCGCGTTGATTCTTGAGCTCGTTCACATTCCCGATCAGTGGAATCATAATTTCCGGCTTGGGGTTTTTGCCCTCTCTTTCAAGTTGGACCGCTGCCTCAAAAATCGCGCGCACCTGCATTCGCGTGATCTCGGGCATTGTGATCCCCAAACGGCACCCGCGCAGCCCAAGCATCGGGTTCGCCTCGCGCAGTGATTCAACCGCGTGCAACAATTCCTCTTTTTTCGCCAGTTCTTTTTGCTGGTATTCCGAATTGACGCTTTCGCGCTCCATGTAGCGGATTTCCTGACGCAGTTTGGTCACATCCGTCAGTAATTCTTCGAACGGTGGCAAGAATTCGTGCAGCGGTGGATCAATCAGACGAATAACTGTCGGCAGCCCATCCATTGCTTCCAGAATGCCATAAAAATCCTGACGCTGGATCGGCAACAACTGATTCAGGAACGGTTGGCGCGCTTCTGCATTCTTGGCAAGAATCATTTCGCGCACAATCGGCAAGCGGGTTTGCTCAAAAAACATATGCTCGGTGCGGCATAACCCGATACCCTGTGCCCCAAACGCCCGTGCACGTACCGCATCACGCGGATAATCGCCGTTCGCCCAGACTTGCAGTCTGCGGACCTCATCCGCCCATCCCAAGAGTATCTGCAGGTCCGTCTCGTGAGAAAAATCCGCCTCTAGCGTCTGGATTTTTCCGGCATAGACCTCACCGGTCGTCCCGTCAATCGAGATAAAGTCCCCCTCCTTGAGATCGCGCCCGCCAACGGAAAATTTCTTGGCTGCTTCATCCACGTGAATCTCTTCGCAGCCCGCCACGCAGGGGAGCCCTGCTCCGCGCGCCACAACCGCCGCATGGGAAGTCGCGCCGCCATGCTGGGTCAAAATGCCCTTGGACGCATACATACCGTGCACATCATCCGGCGCCGTTTCATAGCGGACCAGGATGACCGCTTTCCCTTCCTTGGCCCATTCGTCTGCCGTATCAGGATCAAAGACCGCAATCCCCGTCGCCGCGCCCGGTGAGGCATTGATACCGCTCGCCAAATAGTCGCCGCGCTCGGTTGCCGCCTTTTTGTCCTTGTCGTCAAAACGCGGCGAGAGCAGCTGCACCACGTGCATCGGTTCGACGCGCTGGATCGCTTCTTTTTTGGTGATCAACCCTTGCTGCACCATATCCACCGCGATTTTCACTGCCGCGCGCGCCGTGCGCTTGCCGGTGCGCGTTTGCAGCATATAAAGTTTGCCGCGTTCGACCGTAAATTCCAGGTCCTGCATTTCGCGGTAATGCTTTTCCATGTCGCGGGCGATGCGTTGAAATTCAACATACGCCTCGGGCTGTAGATTTTTCATTTCCGAGATCTTGAGCGGCGTGCGAATCCCCGCCACCACATCTTCACCCTGCGCGTTCTGCAAATAGTCCCCATACAATACGTCCTCGCCGGTGCTTGGATCACGGGTGAACGCCACCCCCGTTCCGGAATCCGCTCCCAGATTACCAAACACCATCGTGCAGACATTGACCGCTGTGCCCAAATTGTCGGGAATCTTGTTCAAGCGGCGATAGTCAACCGCGCGACGCCCCATCCAGGAACCAAACACGGCTTTGATCGCCAGCTCAAGCTGTTTGTACGGGTCCTGCGGAAAATCCTCGCCGATTTCATTTCTGTACAATCCCTTGTACTGCGCGACGACTTGTTTCAAATCTTCCGCATCGAGATCAGTGTCCGCCTTGACCCCTTTGGCGTGTTTCGCGCCATCAAAGATGGCATCCCATTTTTTCGCTTCGATGCCCATCACGATGCGCCCAAACATCTGCATAAATCGGCGATACGCATCATACGCAAAGCGCTCGTCACCCGATTGGTCAATCAACGCCTGCAGCGTCGCGTCATTCAACCCAAGATTGAGCACAGTATCCATCATGCCGGGCATCGAGAATTTCGCGCCCGAACGCACCGAAACGAGCAGCGGATTCTTGGGATCGCCAAATTTCTTGCCCGCCGCCTTTTCCGTTTTCTTGACCGCGTCGAGCACCTGCTCCCACATCCCCTTGGGGAATTGGTTGTCGTGCGCGCTATACCAATTGCACGCTTCCGTTGTAATCGTAAAGCTGGGGGGTACCGGCAAACCGGCGTTAGTCATTTCCGCCAACCCCGCGCCCTTGCCACCGAGAAGCTCGCGCATGTCGCGGTTGCCCTCTTTGGAAAGCCAAACCCACTTACCCTTGGTTGGGATCTTGGCGCTCGCGGATTTGCCGTTCTTGCTGGCGACCGCTTTGGTCGCTTTTTTTGCTTTCACTGCCGGCTTGCCTATGGGCTTGACCGGCTTGCTCTTGATTTTTGTTTTGACTGGCATTGGTAATCCCTCCGACTGGAATGATGCTTACCCGTTGTCTCGCAGCAATCCCTGCTGGGCGAGCCATTCATAAATGTATTTTGCAAAGTGTTCGAAATCGTCCACTTCATTTTTCATACTGTGATACACGATTTTCGTATCAACTTCCGCGTAATGATGCACAATGTTGTTGTTCCTCGCGCAATAGGGCAACATATGTCGCGAGCAGCTTGAGACGCTCCAGAATCATCGCCACATCTACCATCTTGTTCATCTCTCTCGCACAATCAGACCGCGCTGCCCAAAAGTGTCATTCCGAAGACGTTTGCAGAGAAATAGGTTTTGGGCGCGACGCAGCGGCTTGGTGTCTTCATATTGTTGTAAGGTGCGCAACAAAAAATCCTGGCGCGCTTTCTCATCCGAGCAATACAACAATTTTCCTTGCACGCGTACATTGTTGTTCAAAAGCGGCGCTCCCTTATCCAAATCTAGCACATTCACATCATCGCGTTCAAAGACACTCGCAAGTTCAACATGCAATGACAATAGCCGGCGAAAGCGTTCCTCCTCCGCCAATTCGCGCGCAAATAACACGGCAATATCCACATCGCTCAAAGGTCCCCATATCGCCGCGCGCTTGCGAACTGTAGAGATAAGCGAGGATCACACCGCTTTGACTCGCTCCAACAACCACTCCTTGACCTGTGACACGTCCACGCGCACCTGTTCCATCGAATCGCGGTCGCGAATCGTCACCTGGTGGTCATCCAACGACTGGACGTCAACCGTGATGCAGAACGGCGTCCCGATTTCATCCTGGCGACGATACAATTTCCCAATCGCGCCCGTGTCATCATACGTTGCCATCATTTCTTTTTTCAGATCATGTGTCAGGTTGCGCGCCACCTCCACCAGTTCAGGACGATTGCGGAGCAGCGGAAACACCGCGGCTTTGTATGGTGCGAGCGCATAAGGGAACTTGAGGACAGTCCTTTTCTCATTCTTGACCTGCTCTTCGCGGTAACTCTCAAACATCAGCGCCAGAAAACAGCGTTCGACCCCCATCGCCGGTTCCACCACATACGGGATATATTTTTCTTTGGTCTCGTCGTCAAAGTAGGACAAGTCCTTGCCGCTCAACTCTTGATGTGCGCTCAAATCAAAGTTCGTGCGGCTCGCAATCCCCTCTATTTCACTCCACCCCATCGGGAACAGATATTCCAGATCATAATTCCCCTTGGAATAGTGCGGTGGCTTTTCCGCTTGGACATCGTCCGGGTCAGGACCCTCGATATACGTGCGGTCTGGGCGAATCACCTTGACGCGAATATGGTCCTCGGAAATGCCGATCACATTTCGCCACCACGCGAGACGGGACGACTTCCAGTAATCGTGCCACTCGTCTTCCGTTCCGGGTTTGACGAAAAACTCCATCTCCATCTGCTCAAACTCACGATCACGGAAAATAAAATTCCCCATCACGATCTCGTTGCGAAATGAGCGTCCCTGCTGCGCAATCCCGAACGGCAGTTTTTTGCGCATGGACTCTTGCACGTTCCGATACTGCACAAACATCGCCTGCGCGGTCTCGGGGCGCAGATACGCCACCGACGCGTCATCTTCCACAGGTCCCACGCGCGTCTTGAACAACAAATTGAACTGGCGCGGTTCGGTCAATTGCCCGCGCACACCGCAGTTCGGGCACGCGTCACTCTTGAGTGTGTCGGCGCGAAAACGATGATGGCAGTTTTTACATTCCACCAGCGGATCAGAAAAAGTCGCTTCATGCCCGCTCGCGCGCCATACCAGCGGATTCATGATGATCGCCGCATCAATCCCCACCACATCATCACGTTCCTGCACCATCGCGCGCCACCAGGCGCGCTTGATATTGTTCTTTAGTTCGACGCCCAGCGGTCCATAATCCCAAAATCCACCGATCCCGCCATAGATTTCACTGCCTTGAAAAATAAAGCCGCGCCGTTTGCACAACGACACAATCGTTTCCATGTTGACACTGGGCATTATGATTCCTTGAGAAAAAGTAAAGAGAAAACACCTCAGACGCGAACGCTCTCTTTGATCCTCGCATCGGTATGTTTGAGCGTATTCAGAAAATCAACTGATTTCAAATTCCGTTCCAACAGATGTGTCACATAATAGTGTAGAATTGCCTCAACTTCGGCTTCGATCTGCTGTGACAAATTCAATTCCTCGACCTGGACGAAATTCCGAGTCTGTAAATAACGCATCACTTTGAGCGCATTCACAGACACCGAAATCGCGTCGCGGTACATGTCGCGGTATTGGGGCTTGAGTACGCCCCCGGCGCTGGGCGAAAACAAGTTCTCTTCCGGCAGCAATTCCGCTTTGGACTGCACGCAAACGTTCAACTGGGGTCGATACCCGAGAACATCAAGCAACTGCATCTCGAAAAACCGCGCCGTGCGCGACAGGTGTCGTGTCGCAACGAGCCACTGCAGCGCATCGAGCATCAACTCGTACACTTCGCGATGCTCGATTTCCTCTTCGACAAAACGGTCAACCAGCTCGACAAAATAATACCCATAACTGAGCCGGTCCAGGTCATCGCGCAAACGCAAAAACGGCTCCAACGTTTGCGCCTGCGTAACAATGTCAATCTCGCGCGCAACGGCGATCTGCAGCTCGACACAATTAAAGAGCTCGACGTGTCCCGTCTTGCGCGCGGACGGCTTGCGCGCCCCCTTGGCAACCGCCCTCAGTTTCCCGCGCTGCAGGGTGAGCAAGGTCAATAGGCGGTCAGCTTCACCCACATCCGACCGCTTCAAAACAATGGCAGTCACCCGATATTGACGCTCACGCATAGTTTATGTGTTCCTCTCGTGTGCCAAATCAAGCGTCAGACAAAGCAAGAACCGAAAAATCATTATACACGAGGGGAAAACAATCAAAAAATCCGCACAGAACAGAGCTGTGCGGACTCGTTAGCAAATCCATTTGTGCCGAATGATCTCAGCGCTTGCCCGACACAACTCGCTTGCCCGTTTCGCGTTTCCGAACGCTGCCCTGCCCCTCTCTCAACTTGCGCGGCGTGAACCCATTCGGCAGCAGCTCACCCACTGTCATGCTTTGGACTTGGGAGAGGTCATCATCGGACAGGACAACCGGCGCGGCGGGGTCCATAAATTCATACAGCACCTGGCGGCATGCCCCACATGGACTGCCCCCATTCGCCGTCACAACCGCCACCGCCACGAATTCGCGCTCCCCTTCCGATATCGCCTTGAAAATGGCGTTGCGTTCCGCACACACGGTCAAGCCATAGGAGGCATTCTCGACATTACAACCTGTGTAGATTTTTCCCAAAGGCGTCAAGACTGCCGCGCCAACCCGATAATTCGAATACGGCGCATAGGCGCGCTCACGCACATCTCTGGCGCGCGCCAACAGTCTGTCAAGGATAATTTTCTTCATTCGATTTCGCAGCAATCTGAGGTTCCTGCGGCAACTTGAGCGCACGCACCAGTTTGATGCGCCGCCCGTTCATTGCCGTCACCATCAGTTCGACGTTTCCAATCCGCACCCGGTCCCCCACGCGCGGCAAGCGCCCAAGCTGGGTATAGATCAACCCACCCAGCGTATCACTGCCTTCGGTCGGCAGCTCTGTGCCAAAGGCGTCATTAAATTCATTGATTGATACACTGCCTTCAAAATTCGCCTCTGTATCGCTGATCCGCGTATAGGGTTCCTTCTCCGCGGTATCGTATTCATCGCGGATTTCGCCCACAATTTCTTCGAGCAGGTCCTCGATCGTCAAAATCCCCGAAGTCCCGCCATATTCGTCCACCACAACCGCCATGTGAATACGATTTCGCAACAGGTCCCGCAAAATATCATCCGCCCGCACGGTCTCTGGCACATAGTGCACGGGACGCAAAAGGTCACGCAGCGCGACGTCCTGGTGCGGATGACGCATCGCCTGCAGCAGGTCCTTGACATGCAGAATCCCGACCATGTGATCAATGTCCGCTTCATGCACCGGCAAGCGCGAATGGCCGTGCTTGATGGCAACGTCAAGCGCATTGTCAATCGTGCTGTCCACGTCCAAAGCGACCACATCGAGGCGCGGCACCATTATTTCGCTGGCATACCGCTGTCCCATTTCGATGATGCCCGCGATCATTTCGCGTTCATCGGGGTCCATCAGTTCGATCTTGCGCGGCTCTTCCCCTTCCGCCATGATAATCTGAATATCATCTGCCGAAACGCGGTCAGAAGAGGTTTTGCGCGCGCGCGGCCCCTTGGCAAGGCGTGTGAGCCAATCGTTGAGATTCAGGAACGGCGACGCCAGCGCGTCCACCCACGACAACGGATGCGCCAGCATGAGCGAAACCGCAAACGACCGCGCCGTCGCGATGTAATCAAAAACGACCTTTCCTGCAATAAAGACCGACAGGACAAAGGCAATTTCCGAAAGACGCGGATAAAGCGCCTGGTGCGTCTCGAACGCATTCCACGTCAAAGCCAGCGCCAACCCAATTAACGCAACGGTGAAAAGAAATGTGACGGGCGCCAACGAGCGGTACGGATTTTCCAAGAGCTCAACGAGCCGCATTGCGCGCTCATCGCCTTGTTCTGCCGCCGCGTCTGCGCGCGAATGCTCGACCGTCATGATTGCTGCGCGGACTGCCGAGCAGAGCCATGCGACCACGAGCGAGAGGATTAAAAGGGAGAGAGATAAAATAGAGCCGAGGACTTGGAAAACCGGTAACTCTGATTGCGGCAATCGCCGCCTATTCGTTACCGGCGTTCCATTTGCGAATCACGCGGGCGGGCATGCCGACCGCCAGCGAATTGGATGGCACGTCTTTGGTCACCACGGCGCCCGCGCCGGTGCGTGCATGGTCGCCGATCGTTACCGGCGCCACCAACATCGAATCACTTCCGATAAACACATTTTCCCCAATGACAGTGCGATTTTTCTGCTTGCCATCATAGTTGCACGTAATCGTGCCAGCACCGATATTGGAATGTGCTCCCACTTCGGTATCACCCAGATAGCTAAAGTGTCCCATATGAACGCCTTCACCGAGCCGGGATTTTTTTACTTCGGCATAATTTCCCAAATGCACGTGGCGTGACAAATATGCGCCCGGACGCAAATGACAAAACGGACCCATATCCACATGGTCTTCGAGCGTCGCGAACTCCATCACCGAGGGACCGATGGAACAAGTATCACCAATTACCGAATCCAGTATAATCGCGTTGGGTCCGATTTTGCACTCTTGCCCAATGCGCGTCTTGCCCTGCAAATGTGTGTTGGGCAGAATCACCGTGTCCTGTCCAATTTCCACGTCCGCATCAATAAAGATGCTCGCCGGGTCCACAAGCGTAACCCCATCCAGCATGACGCGTTCCCGGATCCGCTCACGCATGATTTTCTCTGCCAGCGCCAGCTGCACACGGTTATTGATGCCGATACATTGCGAAACGTCCTCGATAGTCTCGGTTTCGACCCGTGCCCCCTGCCCTACCGCCATCCCGAGCAGGTCTGTCAAATAGTATTCACCCTTTTTTGCGGATGGCTTGAGCGCCTGCAAATTCTCCCACAGCCACTGTGCTCGAAAGCAATAGACTCCGGGGTTGATTTCCTTGATACCAAGTTCTTGCGGCGTCGCCTCCACCTCTTCGACAATCCGGACCGTCTGCCCGTTCGCGTCGCGCACAATCCGCCCAAAACTCATTGTGTCATCGGCAATGACGGTCAACATGGTCAGGGTCGCCTGACAAGCCAAATGCTTTTCAACAAGCGCGCGCATCGTAGCAGGTTTGAACAACGGCATGTCGGCATAAAAGACAAGCACGTGCCCCGCGTCCGCTTCTAGCGCAGCCCGCGCGCACTTGACTGCATCGCCTGTCCCGAGCTGTGCGGACTGCTCGGCAAAAATCACCCTATCGCCCAGCAGGGCGCGCACTTGATCGCTCTGGTGTCCGACAACCACCACGGGCTTTTCAACCCCGGCGAATTGTGCCGTCTCCACAGCATATTCAATCATCGGCTTGCCTGCAACAGGATGCAGCACTTTCGCCAACTTGGATTTCATGCGGGTGCCCTGCCCCGCCGCCAGAATAACCGCCGCCAGCTTGTCACTCATCCTTATCGCTCCCGCTCGACGCGTCCCACGCACAATCCTTTGCGCGAACGGTCCCGAGCGTAATTAGGTTGCGGAAACAAAAAACCAAGTGCAACAAAATTGCGCTTGGTTTCTGGCTCTGCATCTCAATAGATTTCCCAAGAACGGAACTAAAGAAAACTGGGGGACAAGGATTTGAACCTCGATACGCAGCTCCAAAGGCTGCTGTCCTGCCATTAGACGATCCCCCAACGACCTCGCTATTTTAGCACAGGAACACGCGCAGACAAAAATTATTCCGGATAGCGCTGTTCCATCTCCCAATAATGCGCCTCACCGATGATTCGCTTGAGCTCTTGTTCAAACTGTCGAAACAAGTATCCCTCGCCCTCTCCCGGCACCAGGCACGTCTCGTACGCTTTGCCATCCACACCAATTTCTGTCACGTTCACGTCAAGATCAATCAGGGTCAGCGGAAAAAACAAACAGAAAAACGGTTTGAGGAAAGCGACCGGCATTCCCTTGTCCAGCGCAAAAGTGTGCAGCCCGCACAGACGGTTTGACCGCAAAAACCAGCACTGCTCGCCCGGCTTGTCTTCGTTCAACAACGGCGTGCCCAAATCTGCGCCGCGCGAGGTATCCCATTTGCTGAAATCATACGGTTCGATAAAGTACGGTTGCAGTTCATCCGCATATTGCTTTATGCGTTCTACCTGTTGGACAGTGATAGAGACCCCACCACTGCAGCAAGCCGAGTTGCATTGCTCGACACACGAATTCTTGAGATTGGTTTTGCGAAACAGCTCAGGCGATAGATGATATCCGCCGACAACAATTGACATGCGTTATCTGCCCATCGTACAAAGATTCACAATCTGGAGCGCAGTATAACGCGCTTTTTGCGAAAACAAAAAAAAGAGAATTCTCATGGCGATGACCTACTCTCCCGGAGGGTCGCCCCTCGAGTACCATCGGCGCTGGTGGGCTTGACTTCCGGGTTCGGAATGGAGCCGGGTATTTCCCCACC
>JADZCJ010000048.1 GCA_020851635.1 Anaerolineae bacterium | reverse complement strand
TCCATACTTCCTCCTTAGAACAGAAAGTATGAACAAAAACTGCACGATGTCCTGAGTACGTTTGGTTGTTAGAGTGCGCACGATGTCGTGAGTACAACTTACTGCACGATGTCCTGATTATTGAGAAGTAGTCAGTAGACAGAAAAGTCTGTGGGGGAAAAAAGGTAGATAAAGTTCAGAGCGAATAGGAGGGCGCGATACACAAGTTTCGGGAGTTGAAGGTGTGGCAGCGCGCGATGGGGTTGACGACGCGGATTTATCGAGAGACACAGGGATGGCCATCGGAGGAGCGATACGGATTGACGAGTCAGATTCGGCGGGCGGCGAGTTCGATTCCGTTGAATATTGCGGAGGGGGCGGGGAATAGTTCAAGGAAGGAATTTTGTAGGTTTCTGGAGATTGCGCTGCGGTCGTGCTATGAAGTGATAACGGCGGCTGAGATTGCGCGGAGCTTGGCATATTTGGATGATGCTTGTGCGGATGGGTTGGTGGATGAGGTTGGGGAGATTGCGGCAATGTTGGTTGGGTTGATGAAATCTATGGGTGGGGTGAGGACCGGGAATGCGGTTGCTTGAACTATGATGCGATTTGATGATGTGCGGGCGGTGGTGTTTGATCTGGATGGGGTGATTTTGGAGTCGGCGGAGATCAAGACGGTGGCTTTTTTGGAGTTGTTTGGGGGGTATCCGGAGTTTCGGGAGAGGATTTTGGAGTATCATTTGGGGCATTTGGGGGTGTCGCGGTATGACAAGTTTGAGTGGATTTATAGGGAGTTGTTGAAAAAGCCGTTGGATGGGGTGGAGAGGGAACGGCTGGGGCAGGAGTTTTCGGGGTTGGTGTTGGGCAAGGTGATGGGGTGTCCGTTTGTGCCGGGTGTGCGGGAGCTGTTGGAGCGGTGGCGGGGGAGCAAGTTGATGTTTGTGGCTTCGGGGACGCCGCAGGGGGAATTGGATGTGATTTTGGAGGGGCGGGGGATTGCGGGGTGTTTTGAAGGGGCGTGGGGTTCGCCGACGAAAAAAGAAGAGGTGGTGCGGCGGGTGTTGGGTGTGTATGGGTTGGCGAGGGATGGGGTGTTGTTTGTGGGAGATGGGAGTTCGGATTGGGAGGCGGCGCAGGCGACGGGGGTGCGGTTTTTGGCGCGGGCGACGGGGGAGTTGAATGGGTATTGGGAAAGGATGGGGGCGGAAACGATTGATGATTTTAGATTGATGATTGGTGATTTTGGAGAGTAGACAGTAGTCAGTTTGCGAGATTACTCGCGGATGGCAACTTGAAAAACTTGATTGTTTGGGTGGAATTTTCGATTTATAGTCTATAACTTGAAATCTTGATTAATCATGATTCTTTTCAAGTTGGCTTTTTGGAAATTTGCGCGGGGGCGCGGGAGCTCGGGTCCGTTGCCAGCGGATAGGGAAAGCGGATGAGCGAATGGCAGACGACAGATAGCAGATAGCAGATGGCGGATGGCGGGCGATTCAAGTCGCGATTACGGGGGTAGTATAGAACGGGTGTTCTAAGATGTCAAGGGGTGTGACCTTAAAAATGTTTTGCAGGTTGCGGATGGTGGATGGCGGATGGCAGGTGGGCAGGGCGGAGATTTGGGGGAGGGGGTTGGGCAACGGATGGCTGTGGTGAGTGAGGGGCTGGGGACAATGGAAGAGGGGGCGGGGCAGGGGCAGGTGAAACTGCCGGTGAAGGTGCTGCGTCCTTCCAAGGGTTGGATTTCGTTGAAGCTGCGCGATTTGTGGGAGTATCGCGAGCTGTTGTTTTTTTTGACGTGGCGGGATATCAAGGTGCGGTACCAGCAGACGGTGCTGGGGGCGGCGTGGGCGATTTTGCAGCCGTTGTTTACGATGGTGGTGTTTAGTTTGTTTTTTGGGCGGTTGGTGGGGGTGCCTTCGGATGGGGTGCCGTATCCGATTTTTAGTTATGCGGCGTTGGTGCCGTGGACGTTTTTTGCGAATGGGTTGACGACGAGCGCGAGCAGTATTGTGGGGAGCGCGAATTTGATCAAGAAGGTGTATTTTCCGCGGTTGGTGGTGCCGATTTCGGCGGTGTTGTCGGGGGGGTTGGATTTTGTGTTGGCGTTTGTGGTGCTGCTGGGGATGATGGTTTATTTTGCGATTTATCCGACGGTGAATGTGGTGTGGCTGCCGTTCTTTTTGCTGTTGGCATTGGTGACGAGTTTGGGGGTGGGGTTGTGGTTTGCGGCGATGAATGTGCAGTTTCGAGATGTGCGGTATGTGGTGCCGTTTTTGGTGCAGGCGTGGTTTTTTGCGACGCCGATCACGTATCCGAGCAGTTTGTTACCTGAGCCGTGGCGGACGTTGTATGGGTTGAATCCGATGGCGGGGGTGGTAGAAGGGTTCCGTTGGGCTTTGTTGAATACAGAGCCGGGACCAGGACCGATGGTTTTTGTTTCGGGGGTGGTTGCGGTTTTTTTGTTGGTGAGTGGGGCGTATTATTTTCGGCGGATGGAAAAGACGTTTGCGGATGTGGTGTAGAAGTAATCAGTAGTCAGTAGCCAGTAGTCAGAGCACAGACGAGGGGCGCGAGAGTTTTCATATATGGCGAATGATGTAGCAATTCGGGTTACGAATTTGTCGAAAGAGTTTCGGATCGGCAAGAGCCGGGGCATGTTCCGATACAAGTCGCTGAGGGACTCGATGAGCAGCGCGGTGACGGCGCCATTCCGGCGGGCGGCGAGCATGGCGCGAGGGAACGCTTATGGGGCGGCGGAATTGACAGAGACGTTCTGGGCGTTGAGGGATGTGAGTTTTGAGGTGAAGCAAGGGGAAGCGGTGGGGGTGATCGGACGGAACGGGGCGGGCAAGAGCACGCTGTTGAAGGTGCTTTCCCAGATTACGGAGCCGAGCGAAGGAATGGTGGAACTCCACGGGCGCGTGGGGTCGCTGTTGGAAGTGGGGACGGGGTTTCACCCGGAATTGACCGGGCGGGACAATATTTATTTGAACGGGGCGATTTTGGGGATGAAGCGGGCAGAGATCAACCGCAAGTTTGATGAGATTGTGAATTTTGCGGAGGTGGAACAGTTTATTGATACGCCGGTGAAGCATTATTCGAGTGGGATGTATGTGCGGCTGGCGTTTGCGGTGGCGGCGCACCTTGAGCCGGAGATTCTGGTGGTGGACGAGGTGCTGGCGGTTGGAGATGCGGCGTTCCAGAAAAAATGTCTGGGAAAAATGGGAGATGTGGCGAAGGGGGGGAGGACGGTGTTGTTTGTTAGCCATAACATGGCGGCCATCCAAAATCTTTGCGATTCAGCAATTCTCTTGGAAAAAGGGAAAATTGCTTTTCAAGGAAGAATACAAGAAGTTATTCAGAGTTATTTCCAAATTCAAGACAGCGATAACAACGTGATGACTGACCTGCAAGTTCACAGACATCGAAGGCCCGGTAGCGAGATGATTTTTCGCAAGCTTCGGATCTTGGGTGACGAAGGTGAGGGAAATAACATCCGGATGGGGGGTAATTTGCGCATAAGTGTTTCCTTTGAGCGTGACCTGCCAATACCCAATATCCGTTTTGGCATTGCAATCGAGGATGCGATGGGTCAACGTTTACTCGCTTTCTCTCCAACCTTACAAGCACCCAGTTTAATTTCAGCGCCGGTTTGCAAGGGAACCTTCGACTGCGAGATTCCCAAAATACGTCTGTTGTCGGGGACATACTATATTACACTGATAATTGGTAACGGTACAGGAGATTTGGATCGGATAGATCGGGCCGGGCAGTTTACGGTAGAATCGTCCGATGTTTTTGGTACTGGGTTCGCGCCTCGACCCGGGCACGGGATATATTTTCAAGAAGCGAGATGGAGATACACTGATGACTAGCAAATCCCTGCAAATAAAGAGGGTTCCAAAGAAGATCAATAATCTCTTGCTGAAATATACTGTTCCAAACATTGTCAATGAATTCGTACAAGAACATGGGTGGAATACCAGCACAAAAGTTGCGAGTTCGTTTCTAGACAATTGGGCATTCAGGAACTTGAAGTCGATTACTGATGAGTTAAGTGAATTTGATCCGCACCTGAAGCGCATGCTGGAAGGAAATGGGGGCGTGAGAAAATGGGAGTACGGTATGATGTTGCAGAGCTGCCCGCCCTTTCAGGACAAACAGGTATTGGACGTCGGCTCCGGCCCAAGTATGCTGCCGCTATTTCTGGCAAAACGAAAGGGGGCTCAGGTTACGGTGTTGGATTTGCCCAAGCCGTTTACCATTGAGTTTGAAGAGATGTCGCGTCGGCTCTTGAATGATAATGTCATTTTGAGATCGGGTGACATGCGAAATATGCCGTTTGAAGACAATTCTTTTGATTTCGTAATTTCTGTTTCGGTTATTGAACACCTAAGTCATTCACCGGATCACAAGAGTTTTTTTCCAAAGGACGTGTTTGTTGAAGAAACACGAAAAACTCTTACGGAGATGTATCGCGTACTAAAGCCAGGTGGCTGGATTTACTTAACCACAGATGCTTACATTCCGGGTCGAGTAAAAACTGATGCGTGGGGAAAGAAATTACTAGACGGTAATCCTTTTGGGGCTTATCCTGTCAATGAATTGGAGGATATTTTTGTTTCGACATTTAAGAAATTAGGGGCGGCTTTTCCCTTTCCCATAATATACGACCAAGATCTAATCATTTCGAGCTTTAGGCACTCTTCTTATCGGAACCGTTTCATGACCGTCTTCAATCTGTTTGCACAAAAACCATCTACAATGTCATGAGTCTGACGCGAAACCATAAATTGAAACGTATTTTCGGAAACCTATTCAAGTTCAATTCTCGTGGTCGCGAAAATTACATCCGCATAAGTTATCATGCCTGCTGAACGTTTGAGAATATTGTTGGTTTGTGATGCGGACGATTGGATATTAGGGACGATTGCGGCACAGCTGGCAACGCTTTTGTCACCTACGTTCCAATTTTTAGTGTTGGCTACTCAATCTCCTGATTTTGGTCAACGCTTTCGAATTGCTCAATCCCAATATGATCTTGTCCATTTTTTATCACCCTGGGATTTTTATTCCTATGCTGAAGAGGTAACACTACCTTGTGTCGTCACTCTATGGCATATGACAGATTGGAAAATCTTTGACAAAAATGTCTCCCGCATCGACACACTGTGTGTCGGGTCCGAACAATGGAAGAAATTGGCAAAGAGTCATATTCCTGCATCTTTACCTTTAGAAAAAATAAGTTATGGACTGGATACACAGTTCTTTTCGCGAATAGAAAACGCGAGGCAAGCATTTATTTCGGAGAATCATCTGACCGAAGATGTTCTTGTATTTGGCTTTGCCGGCAGTGGACGGACCGATAACCGAAAGGGTCTGGATCGGTTATGGACTTGCCTAACCCAGTTGAAAACAACATCGCACCAACCCTTTATTCTCCGTTTTATGGGAAGAGATTGGTCAGAGCATATTGTTCCCGAAAACTTGACAACGAATGTCCATTTTGATTTTGATAAACCGCCCACAGAGATTCCCACGTTCTACTCTTCGCTGGATTATTACGCCTGCACGAGTCGCCAGGAAGGTGTCCCTTATCCGGTGCTGGAAGCGATGAGCTGTGAATGTGTCGTTCTTGCCACGGAAGTGGGTCGTGTTCCGGAAATTTTTGAGCACAGGACAAATGGATTTTTGATTCGAGAAGAACATTTGACAGAGGATTTTATTAACGCCGTGAATTGCACGGCGCACGATGTTGCATTACGGCGGAAAATTGGACGCGCTGCCCGTGAGACTATGATTGCGAAGTTGGAATGGGCTGACGTGATACGTTCTTTTGAATATGTGAACATCTACTCTGGATCTATTCGCCATTATCAACATCGCAGTAAGAGTGAAAAATTCAAGTACCGCTTAGGTGCCCGTATTTCTCCTCTCAAGAAAGCAGCAAGAAAGAGCTTGAAAAAATTCTTGCGCGCGCCCAAAGAGGCATTCAAATGACTGAATTTATTAGGCAGAATGAGCCCCCTCCCAAATTCAGTGTCATAGTGCCAACCTTTAATCGGGTGTCTCTATTACCGAGAGCAGTTAATAGCGTGCTGTCACAGGAATTCTCAGATTTTGAAATAATCATTGTTGACGATGCGAGCACAGATGAGACAGCCGAATACGCAAAGTCGCTTAACGACACCCGGGTTGTCTATGTTCGCCGCCACACGAACGGAGGACAGGCCGCCACCTTTAACACCGGAATTCAAGACGCTCGGGGCAAACTCGTTACATTCTTAGACGACGACGATGAATTCTTGCCCAAGTTCCTTGGGAAGATGGTGGAGGCATTTGCAAATGCCACCGAAGAGGTCGGTTTCGGATGGTGCGGGGTGCGAATGGTGCAAGATACACCAGCTGGAGAACGGCTCATAAGAGAAAAGCGCTGGGACCCCAATCTCCGGGACCCCAGTGTTGCGATAACCATCGGGTCGGGCTATGGGTTAACTCTTTGCAGATCCGTTTTGGAGAAGATCGGCATGTTTGATGAGAACCTACGAGCCATGGCAGACGCTGAATTCTTGTTTCGACTAGTGCAAGAGTTTTCTTTTTTGATAGGTCCCGAGGTTTTGGTCACGACCCACGAACATCGCGTCCAGCGTCTCACTGGTGTGAGAATCGAACGAGCAATTGCCATTGAAGCAATAATCAGTCGCAATGCTGACTTTTTGGCAGCCCACCCCAAACTTGCAAAACACTTTTCGCGTAAAGCAGCCGTGATTCATTATCGGCTCGGAAACCGAGCGCGAGCCCGACATCATATGCGTGATGCGCTTGAGTCGGACAAGCTCAATCTTGGGACCTGGAAAACGTTGGCCAAGTTTGAAGTGCTGCGACGAAAGTAGTCCAAAAGGGAAACGAGAAGTGGGGATTGAAAATCTCAAGCAGAGAGTGGCTAGGCGTGGGAGTTTGATCTGGTACTTGGGAGTGTTGCCCCAGCGGTTCCGAGAGAAACGATTAGGGCTACTATCAAGCTACATTGAATATCGGAGAATCGGTCAGGCAAACGCAAAGCACTTGAAAGGGCGGATTTTGGAACCCGATCATGTGACGGTGCTGATTACGAGTGGAGGGCGCAAGGAATATTTGGAGCAAACGCTGGAATCGCTAAACAGGTATCTGGAATATGACGCCAGTAAGTTGCGCTGGTACATTATTGACGATATGCCAGACTCGTTGGAAACGCGGCGCTTTATTGAAGAATTACCGGGCTTTGATCTAAAAATTTTCAATCCGAAAAATATGGGGCTGGGGTATTCGCTGAACCGCATTTATGTTGAGGTGAAAACTGAGTTTGTGTTTCACTGCGAAGATGATTGGTTGTTTATCCGGCCCATTCCGATTGAAAAGATGATTGGGATTTTACGAGAGAACCCACATTTGCGGCAATTATGGCTGGCACGGGCGCTGCCTCCGAGGAAAAAGCCGCGGGTTGTGCACGATACGGGCAAAGGATTTGTGGAATACAAAGGGAAATTTGGGTTTGTGCCGCACCTAGGGAGGATGCAGTTGTATATTGATCACCAGCCGATTCCGCTGGACTATGCCGAACTGGAATATACGCTCAAGTTGGAGCGGAGCGGGGTGTGGACAACGGGAATACTTGGGTACCCGGACGAGCATTATGTGATTCATTTGGGGGAAATGCGGACGGTAGTCAAGTACTAGTGGATTAGCACGGAGCGATAAAAAGCTGATCGGCGCATGGAGAGTAACGTGGCTAGGTCTGGCGATGGTCTTGGGCGCACGGTGTGCCTGCGAACGCACCGGCGTGTTTTTTTTTGGCGGAGGGTGATCAAGCCGCATCAAAATGTTTGAATATATGGCAACGGGCAAGCCGATTGTTTCATCGGACCATGCGGTGCTGCAAGAGGTGCTGCAAGAGGGACGGAATGCGCTGCTGGTGCCGCCTGCGGACATTGACGCCTGGGAGGCGGCGGTGCGAAGAATTTTGGACGATCCGGCGCTGGGGAAACGGTTGGGGGAAACGGCGCAGAGGGATTTGATCGAGCAATACACTTGGGACGCAAGAGCGCATAAAGTGCTGGATGGAATCGCAGAGAAAATTGGCGCGTAGAAAAGTGCTGGTGGTGCGTCCGGCTCTGGGGGCGGGGGGGGCGGAACAGGTTACGGTGACGCTGCTGCGGCATCTGGACCGCGCGAGGTTTGAATCGACGCTGGCGCTGGTGCGAAAGGAAGGTGTGTTTTTGGTGCAGGTGCCGCCCGACGTAAAGGTGCATGATTTGAGGGGGCGGAACCTGTGGCTGGGGTGGATTCCGCTGGCGCGGCTTTTGAGGCGTGAACGACCGGATGTGGTGCTGTCGCTGGGAGGAAGTGATGTTGCGGCGGCGGTGGCGTGGCGGATGACGGGCAGACGGGGCAGATTGGTGCTATCGGAACGGAACACGGTGGCGCATTCGGGATTGACGTGGAAGCGGCGTTTGATGATCCGGCTCAAGCAGCGGACGTATCCGATAGCAGATACGCTGATTGCGGTGTCGGAGGGTGTCAAGGCGGATATGGTGAGGACGCTGGGGATTCCGCCGGAACGGATCACGGTGATCTATAATCCAATTGTGGACCAGGACTTGATGGGGCAGGCAAAGGAGCCGGTGGCACATCCGTGGTTTGGGGAGGATGTGCCGATTGTTTTGGGCGTGGGGCGACTGACGCCGCAAAAAGATTTTGCGACGCTGATGCGAGCGTTCCGGCAAGTGCGGAAAAGCCGCACTTGCCGATTGGTGATTTTGGGGGAGGGACCGCTGAGGGGGGAATTGGAAGGGCTGGCACGCGAGCTGGAGATTGAGGGGGATGTATGGCTGCCGGGTTTTGACCGGAACCCGTTCAAGTATATGGCGCGGTGCAGTGTGTTTGTTTTGTCGTCACGGCATGAGGGTCTGCCGGGTGTGTTGATCCAGGCGATGGCGTGCGGTGCGCCGGTGGTTTCGACGGATTGTCCGTATGGACCGGCGGAGATTATTGAAGAGTCGGGGCGGGACGGGATATTGGTGCCGGTGGGGGATGTGGAGAAGATGAGTGCAAGGATCAATGACCTACTGGACCTTCCTGACGAACGTCAGCAGATAGGAGAGCGTGCGCGCGAATCCGCTGAGCGATTTACAGTCAGTAGAGCGATGGAGCAGTTTGAGCAAATCCTGAGTGCTCCTATAGAGTTAGGGGCGCGAGCGTGGTAATGCCGGAAGGATCATGATGCGATCATTGGAGGGCGAAAAAAAGTTGTCGCGCGAGGAGCTCGCGATCCCCTGGGGAGGAACGCAGCAAGATTTGATGGATTACATTGTCAAAAATGGCTGCTATGCGCCAGAAGAGAATCTACGCATTTACAAAAAGTTCTTTACCATGTCGAGACCGCGCGATCAACTGTATCGGGCGCTTGCTGAGAAATATGCGCTCGACAACAAGACCGTTTGTGATGTTGGGTGCTCTTATGGGATGCACCTGATTCGGTGCACAGCCGGATCGTATGGGTTGGAAATCGAAAAGTATCCGGCTAGGTTCGCGCAGAGTATCGGACTCGATGTGTACGAACGAAATGTAATTGACGATGCGCTGGACGATTTACCCAAGACAGACGTAGTTTGGAGCACGGCGGTCATGGAACATACTGATTCGCCCCACATTTTTTTGCGAAAACTTTATGGATTGTTGAAAGACTCGGGTTTGCTGATCATAGAAGTTCCGGCAATTCCTACGCCGCCACGCACCTGGCTTGGCAAGTTGCCGATCCGGCAGTTGCGAAATACGTTCGGGAAAGAAGATACTGACGATCACATCAACGCTTTTTCGCCAACGACGCTCCAGTATTTCTGCGAACGGGCGGGCTTTGAAACGAGTGAGGTATTTCTGTGGTCACGCCCCATTGTCAAGAATTGGAGGACATTGCCCGCCCTGTGGACGCGTTTCCCACCCTTTTCCGTTTTTGCGATTGATTGTGTGTTCATCGGAAAGAAAATCCCAGGATGGGATTATGGACCCAAGGCGTCGCGCCGCGCAGCACAGAACGTCAAGGGGTATGTTTTCAAGTCGCAGACGGCAACGAATACAGAAAATGCCGACGATTGATTTTTTGATTTCGAACGACCGGCATCATGTGGACATGTTTGAGCCGGTGGTGCGGGCGTTGATGCGTGACGGGCATCTCTGTCGCTATGTGTCGTTGTGCGAGTTTCGGGGGATGGGAACGCCGACGGAACGTTTGGGAAAGGATGGGGCGGAGACGCTGGCGCTGAGCCGAAGGGTGCGGGGGTCGCCTTCGAGCGGTGATGCGCTGGGGGGGGCGAACGCGCTGGCGCGGAGAATGGCGCGGCACGCGGGCTGGCTGGGGCTGCTGCGGACGGGGGTGGAGCGCTGGCTGGCGGGGGAGATTGGGGTGGTGGCGCTGCCGAATGATGCGGCGTTTCCGTATGACCGGATTGTGGGAGAGTTGAAACGGCGGAGGATTCCGTTTGTGTTGGTGCAGGAAGGGATCCGTTTTCCGCTGCCGGCGGAAAAGGCGGGGGGCGCGTATGGGATGGGGGGGGCAGATGCGATTGCGGCGTGGGGGGAGAAGAGCGCGGCGCATTTTCGCGCGCTGGGCGCGCCGCCGGAGCGGATTTGTTTGACCGGGAACCCGCGTTTTGACGGGATTGGGGCGACGGACTGGCGGGAAAAAGCGAGGGGCGCGCTGCCGGAGCATCTGTTAAAGGGGACGAACCTGGTGTTTTTGTCGAACCCGATCGAAGCGCAGGGTTTTTGCACGAGTCGGGAAAAAGAGGAGCTGGTGCGGCGGTTTGCGGAAGCGGTCGTGCCGCTGCTGCGCGATCCCGAACTGCATTTGATTTTTAAACTGCATCCGAGCGAGGACCCGGGGCGGTTTGGGGCGCCGGTGCGCGAGTTGGGGATGGAAGGGCGGGCGACGATTTTGAGCCGGGTGGCGCTGTATCCCGTATTGGGTGTGGCGCGGGCGGCGGTGGTGATGGCTTCGACGGCGGGGCTGGAGGCGTTGTTGTTTGGGGTGTCGCTGGGGGTGGTCAAGATTCCGGGCGCGGGGTATGTGTTTGATTATGTGCAGGGGGGGGCGGCGGAAGGACTGGACCCGGAGACGGATATGGGGGCGGGGTTGGAAAAGATGCTGGATGACAGCGGGCGGGACAAGGAAGGGGTCGAGGAGTATATGCGGCAGACGCTGGCGGTGCGGGAGAGCGCGGGAGTACGGGTGGCGGAATTGATTTTGAGGCAAGCCAAGCTGTGAAGCAGACGCAACCGGCGAGAGGGCGGGCGCCGCTGGTCATGTATGTCATCCTCGCGGGGTTGGCGTTTTCGGCGTTCCTGACGGGGACGAAACTGCTGCCATTTTTGGCGAACAATGTCGGGGTTTTTGAGGTTTTGATCGTGGGGCTGGGACTTGTGATGGTCGTTTATATGTTTCGGGAAGAGGCGCCGATACGGTTTAATCGGATGATCGGGCTTGTTGCGGCGATCGCGACTGTCGGGTTGGTATCGCAGTTCGCGGTGCCCCAGGAGAGATTGGGCATTACGTTTGTCCAGATGTTGATTCCCTTTTCGCTCCTGTTGTTTGCGGTGGTGATGTACAACCTGTTTGTGGTGGACCCGGGGGCGCTGGTCTTTTTTTTGCGGTGCCTGGCGTATGGGGGCGCGGCGATCGGGGTGTGGCTGTTTGTGGACCAGATTCAATCTCCCGGAGACATTAACGCGGCGGGACCTTTTCGCAACCGGGCACATGCGGGGATTTATCTGTTTGCGGCATTCTGGTTTGTGGTCGTGTATTTGTTTCTGCCGAACCGCCCGCGGATTGACGCGCTGGTGTTGTATCCATCGCTGGCGTTGGCGCTGTATGGGATTGCGGTGGCGGGGCGGCGGTCGGTTTATATTGCTTTGATTGTGGGACTGGCTACGCTGGGGTTGGGGTTGTTTTTGCTGAGGGGGACGGACCGGTTCAAGTCTTTGGTTGCGCCACTGTTGATTGTGCTGATCGCGACGGGGCTGTATTTTGTGGGGAGCGAGTTCGTGCCGCAGCTGCGTTTCTTTCAAGTGCGGGTGGCAATGGTAGGGACGCGCGTGGAAACATTTTATTCGGCTTATTCCGATTTGAGCGACGCGGAGGTTGAAGATTCGGACGATTTTATTACGCTGCAGCGCAAGGGGGGGATACAGGCATTTTCGGACCACCCGCTTTTGGGTATCGGGTATGGGGGGTTTTATGCTTCCGAGTATTCGCCGACGGGGCACGAGATGCACAGCACGCCGCTCAAGTTTTTGGCAGAGACGGGGCTGGTTGGATTTTTGTTGTATGTGGCATTGATGGGGGTGTTGATCGGGACGAGCGTCAAGACGTTTTTGGCGGCGCGGGGGGGACCGTATCAGCTTTCGGCGCTGATGCTGCTGGTGGCGATTGTGGCGGGGGGGGTGAGTTATATTTACAACCGGCAAATGACGGACCGGACGTTCTGGATTTTGCTGGTGTTGATTTCGGGTTTTCCGCTGCTTTTGGAGGTTGGTGAGCCGCGCACGACAGAGGCGGAAGGACCAGCAGGGACTATGGAATCGAGCAATGTCCCGCAATATTAAGGTCGCGCACGTCACGACGGTTGATATTTCGCTGCGGTATCTGCTGTTGAACCAGCTGCGGTATTTGCAGGAGCAGGGGTATGAGGTGGTGGGGGTCTCGAGCGCGGGACAGGATGCGGCGTATGTGGAGGGGGCGGGGATCCGGCACTGTGCGGTGCCGATGACGCGAAATTTTACGCCGTTGGCGGACCTGGTGTCGTTGTGGCGGCTGTACCGGCTGATGCGCCGAGAGAGATTCGCGATTGTACACACGCATAATCCGAAACCGGGGCTGCTGGGGCAGCTGGCGGCGCGGATGGCGGGGGTGCCGATCGTGGTGAACACGCTGCACGGGTTTTATTTTCATGACAAGACCCCGGCACATTGGCGGAGGTTTTATATTACGCTGGAAAAGATTGCGGCGCGGTGTTCGGATGTGATCTTGTCGCAGAACAGTGAGGATATTGAGACGGCGGTACGGGAAGGGATTTGCGCGCGGGACAAGATCAAGTATTTGGGGAATGGGATTGACCTGACGCGGTTTGCGCGCGGGAAGATTGATGCGGGAGAGTTGGAGAGGAAACGCGCGGAGCTGGGGATAGGAGGGGACGAGAGGGTGGTGGGATTTGTGGGGCGGCTGGTGGCGGAAAAAGGGGTGCTTGAGTTGTTGGGCGCGGCCAGGATTGTGCTGGAGAGAGCGAAGAATATGCGTTTTTTGTTTGTGGGACCCCCGGATATGAAAAAGGAAGATGCATTGACTCCAGAAATCGCAACCGAGTATGGAATTGCAGAGCACTGTACGTTCACAGGGCTGAGGAACGATATGCCGGAAATGTATGCGCTGATGGATGTGTTTGTGCTGCCGTCGCACCGGGAGGGGTTTCCGCGAGCGCCGATGGAGGCGTCGGCGATGGGGGTGCCTGCGGTCGTGACGGATATTCGAGGGTGTCGCGAGGCGGTGGTGCAGGACGTGAATGGGGCGCTGGTGAGTTTGGGAAATGTCGAGGAACTGGCAGAAGCGATCCTGGAGCTTGTGAGCAACAAGGAAAAGGAAAAGCGACTGGGCGAAAACGGCGTTCGGATGGCGCGCGAGCGGTTTGATGAACGGCGGATCTTTGGGACGGTGAGCGAAGAGTATGCGAGGTTGATCACGGAAAAGATTCGGGTTGATGACGCAACAACAATCTCTGACAAAGAACCGAACCCTATATCATAAGTTCAAGCGAGTGGTTGATTTCGGACTGGCGCTGGGAGCGATGATCCTTTTGTCGCCCGTCCTATTGATCACAGCTGTGCTGGTGCGCGTCTCGAGTGGTGCGCCGGTCCTGTTTTCGCAAGAGCGCTTGGGGATGCACGGGAAGCTGTTTCGCTTGTACAAGTTTCGGAGTATGACGAATAATCCGACGCGAACGATTAATCAGCAGGTGCACGAGGGACATCCGGAGGTGACTCGTATCGGGCGCGTGCTGAGGCGGACCAAGTTGGATGAACTGCCGCAGTTGTGGAACGTGGTGCGCGGGGATCTTGCGCTTGTGGGACCGCGGCCTACTCTGCCGGAACAGCTCGCCGGGTATACACCGCGACAGCGGAGGCGTCTGGAGGTGAGGGGCGGGCTGACCTGCCTGGCGCAAATCAAGGGCAGCAGCTACCTCTCGTGGGATGAGCGTATCGAGTATGATCTTGAATATGTTGAGAGGGAGAGTGTCTGGCTGGACAGCAAAATTGTTCTGCTCACCGGACTTGTTATTCTGTTGGGAGAAAGACGGTTTCTGAAACATCCTGATATGAACAGACAATGCGCGTGATCATTGTGGGCGCCGGGGGGCATGCCCAAGTTGTGGCTGATTGTCTACTGCGGGCGAGGGACAAGGGTGGAAAATTTATCCCTATCGGATTTGTGGATGATAATCCCGAGTTTTCGGACAAGTCATTCTTGTCTCTGCAGGTGCTGGGCGCGCTTGCCGATCTGGCATCCATTCCGCACGACGGGGTTGTTGTTGCGGTCGGCAACAATCGTGTCAGGGAGACAATCGTCGCAAGATTCGCCGGAGAGGGTGAGCATTTTGTGACGGTGATTCATCCTTCCGCCATCATCGCCCCGGACGTTTTGATTGCGGACGGGGCGATGTTGTGCGCCGGCTGCGTGGTCAATACGGGTTCCGTCATTGGCGCGCACGTCATTGTGAATACAGCCAGCTCGATTGATCATCACAATCAGATTGGCGCATTTGCGCATGTCGCGCCGGGGGTCCATTTGGGGGGCGATGTTTCGGTCGGCAAGGGGTCGCTGATAGGGATTGGCGCGACTGTAATAAACGGGATTAAAATCGGAGCGGCAAGCGTGGTCGGGGCAGGCGCGGTTGTGATCCGAGATGTTGAGGACTATGAGATGGTCGCGGGCGTGCCCGCGCGCCATCTTGGCATCGTTCGTCATGAAACATAGAGGGTTACGACGGGCTATATTGAAACTGGGTTCGGGACTCGATGAAAACATCCACATACGAGAAAAAGCATGCATCGCTTTTGCGGCGGATACGCGAGGCGAAAAAGAATGGGGTTACGTTGTTTGTGATTGCGGAACCGGAAGAGTTGGGCAAGACCTATGAAGAGATGGTCGAGAGTTTGAACCGGCTGGCAGAAGCGGACCTGAATCTGGCGATTCTGCCGAAAGAGGCGCGCGAGTGAGTCAGGTCCTCGCGACGGTCAAGCAGATTTATTTGTATCCGGTCAAGTCCATGCGCGGGACGGCGGTGCAAGAGGCGCATTTGACGGTGAACGGGTTTGCGGGTGATCGGCGGTATGCGTTTGTGCGGCAAGAGCTCGCGGCGACGGATGGGTTCCCGTGGTTCACGGGGCGGGACAAGCCGAAAATGATCATGTATGCGCCGCGCCTGGAACGGCTCCCGACTCCCGACGATTGGGATGTGCCGGTGGTGGTGCGGACGCCGGAGGGGGACGAGCTGGAGACCGGGGACGCGCGGCTGACGGAGCAGCTGTCGGCGTTGTATGGGCAGCGGGTGTTTTTGTTCAAGACAAAGCGAGGGAATTTTGACAGCCAGCACGTGTCGTTGTTTTCGACGACGACGTTGGCGCAGCTGGAAACGGAGAGCGGATCAGAGATTGATCTGCGGCAGTTTCGCGCGAATTTGTATATCGAGCCGACGGCGGGGATTCCGTTCATCGAAGATTCGTGGGTGGGACGGGTGCTGAAGGTGGGAGAGCGCGCGAGGATCGGGGTGACGAAAAAGGACTCGCGCTGTATGATGATCAATCTGGACCCGGACACGGCAGTGCAGAATGCGGCGGTGCTGAGGACGGTGACGCGAGAACATGGGGAGTGCGCGGGGATTTATGCGAATGTGGTGGTTACGGGAGTGGTGCGGGTGGGAGATGGGATTGAGTTTGTGTGAATTTTGGTGACAACAGCGTCCTTGTAAAAAGGACGCTGTTGTTTTTTTGGTCATTCCCCCAACTTGGTCACTCGGGATTCAATAAGCACTTGACGGATGCGGCGCTGCGTCCGGCGCATTTATGAGGCGCTCGCGGAGGGCTTCTTCCTGAAGCGAGCGATTGCGAGCTGCAAGGACGCCGGAGCGACCTACATAGCCAACTAATTTGCGCGGGTTGTCGCGTTCCACAACCGGAAGTCGTCCAATATCATTTTTCAGCATTTTGGCGATGGCGACGCGCACAGTCTCGTCCGGATACGCCACAACCAGAGACCGGTTGCCTGCTTCCAAAAGGGTCATTTCGCCAAGCGGGTCATTTGCCAGCGCCATAACGAGGTCGCTGCGCGTAATGATGCCGACGAGCGCGCCCTCTGCATTCACAATTGGCGTGCCCTGACGGCGTGTGAGTTGTGGGTCACCCTCGGCGATTCGTTTTGCCAGCTCACCGACCGTCGTCGTCGAGACAAGTGTGGGCACGTTCCTGTCCATGATATCACCCACACGCATCAGTTCGTATGAATCCACGCTGTATTCCTGCGAAATATGCAAACCGCGCCGCGCAATTTTTTCGGTGAGAATCGAACGCCGCAGAATCAAGACCGTCACACCATAAGCCGCAATGCTGGCGATCAAAAGCGCCGGCAGGGTGTTGAAATCGTGCGTTGTTTCCACGGCAAAAACCATCGCTGTCAACGGAGCACGCAATGACCCGCTCAGCACAGCAGACATGGCGATCAGCGCCCAGAGACCGGTATCGCCTGCAGGGATAATGCCCGCAAGCAGCGAACCTAACGCGGCGCCGATGATGAGCAAAGGCGCAAGCACCCCCCCCGAGGTCCCGGAACCCAGGGCACATGACCAGACCAATGCCTTGCCGATGAGCAATCCGAGCGCGGCGGCGCCAATCATTTGACCCAGAAGCAGAGAGTGAATCAGGTCATAACCTACACCAAGCACATTCGGCTCGAGATAGCCGCCAATGCCGACGACAAGCCCACCAATGGCGGGCCACCACATCCAATGAACCGGCAGCCGCGTAAAAGCGTTCTCGAACAGATATACGAGATTCGTCGTGACAATCGCCGCCAAACCGGCGACAATGCCGACAACGAATGAAATAGCAATGATCGAGCCATTCGGAACGGGATGTGGAGGAATGGGGAAAATGGGTCCGGCGCCCAAAATAAAGCTGCGCAGCGCAAAGGCGACCGTTGCCGAAATTGCAACCGGAATAAGCGAGCGGGGCTTGCGCTCGAACAGCAGGAGTTCGACGGCAATCAAGAGGGCGGCAACCGGCGTGGCAAAGATAGCTGCCATGCCGCCTGCGGCGCCGGCAACAAGCAAAGTCTTGCGTTCGGCAGAGGAAAGATGAAAGAATTGGGCAAACAAAGAGCCAAGGGCGCCACCTGTCATGACAATCGGACCTTCCGCGCCAAAAGGTCCGCCGGTGCCAATGGAAACTGCCGACGAGAGCGGTTTTAACACGGCAACCTTGGGAGACATTTTGCTGCGGTCAATCAAAATCGCTTCAAGCGCTTCGGGGATGCCGTGCCCGCGAATTTTTTCCGAACCATAACGCGCCATCAAGCCAATGATCAAGCCGCCAATGACGGGAACGATGATGACAAAAACACCGAGTTGATTGTCAGCGGGTGATACCTCTTGAAGCGAGAGGCGTTGATAAAACGCCAGGTTGGTCATCAATAAAATCAGTTCGATCAAAATCCACGCCACACCTACGCTGACGGCGCCGATAAGCACCGCCATACCGGAGAGAAGTAAAACACGGCGGTCCGTTGTAAAGTCTGCCAGGCGGTCTTGCGCCTGTTCCTTTGTATGCATGCTATATAGACTCCTAATATATCGTTAGCCAACTTGTTGCGCATCGCTCTAACACAAAACGATTTATTTTACACCTTGCGGCATCAAGATAAAAACTACCGGGGTGGAAACTCTGGCAAAGAAAGGAGCCGGAAAAGCAAAATCCGAATTGACAAAGAACGCCGTTCGCGTAGAATCGGTATGCAAGCCCAAGTGGCGAAATGGCAGACGCGCAACAATCAGGGTGTTGTGTCCGCAAGGACATGGGGGTTCAAGTCCCTCCTTGGGCACTGGAGTTGGGTCGGAAGATTGGTTCTCCCGACCCTTTTTTGTGTCTATGAATAGAACCTATGCGGAATTACTGCAAGTGGCGGAAAAGGCGGCGCGCGCGGCGGGGATAGTGATGCGCGAGGGCTGGGGCAAGACGCATGATATCGAGTTCAAGGGCGCGGTGAACCTGGTGACGGAGGTGGACCGCGCGTCGGAAGCGGCGGTGATGGACATTTTGCGCGCGGCGACGCCGGATTTTGATATCCTGGCGGAAGAATCGGGCACGCACGGAACGGTAGCGCGCTATCGCTGGGTGATCGATCCGATTGACGGGACAACGAACTATGCTCATCATTTTCCCTATTTTAATGTGTCCATCGGACTGGAAGAGAACGGCGAGAGCATCGTCGGGGTGGTGTATGACCCGATTATGGACCAATTATTTACGGCGACGCGCGGGGGAGGGGCATTTTTGAACGGCGCGGCGATTGCGCCCAGCGGGGCACAGACATTGAGCGAGAGCGTTGTGGCGACGGGATTGGTCTATGATGTGTGGGAGAGCGACCGCGGGATTGCGGAAATCATCCGGCTGGTCAAGCGCGCGCGTTCGCTGAGGATCAACGGGAGCGCGGCGCTGGATATTTGTAATGTAGCTTGCGGGAGACTGGACGGCTATTGTGATATTGGGCTGTCACCGTGGGATATTTCAGCCGCGCGCTTGATTGTAAAGGAAGCGGGCGGGATATTCGAGTTGTTTGGGGACGGGCAAGCTGTGGGGATGCAGTTTGGGATTGCGTCGAACGGGAAAATACAGGGGGAATTGGTGGGATTGTTGTTGGGAAGAGATGGTAGATAGTAGACAGTAGTCGGTAGTCAGAAATCAGTGGGAAGTGGGAAGTGGGAAGTAGGGAGTAGGGAGTAGAAAGTGCGCCCATGAGGGTCGCGATTGGGGGGCGAAATAGCGGTCCGAGCTGCGGCTCTGGTGGCGGAATTTGCCAAAAAGTCGTGTTTGCGTATAATTGTTCGGCTTGTAGGCGGCTGGCAGGACGCGCCGCTTTTTTTGACGCCTGTTGACGGCGCCAACGGGGAGAAAAATCATGTACGCCATTATTCGCACCGGAAATAAACAATATCGCGTGGAAAAGGGCGACCGCATCGCGGTCGAGCGCCTCGCCAATCAGGTGGGGGACCAAGTCAAATTGGAAGTGTTGTTTCTCGGCGATGGGGACAAGTATACGGTCGGCAAAGATTTGGCGGGCGCGAGCGTGATCGCCCAAGTGCTGGACGAACGCAAGGGCAAAAAAGTGATTGCGTTTGATTATCGCAACAAACATCGCCGCCGCACGACCAGGGGTCATCGCCAGATCGAAACGCATTTGGAAATCAAGGATATTATTTTGAGTAGCTAGTAGTCAGGTGTCAGTAGTCAGTAGTCAGCAGCTAGAGAATGGCGGGTTTGGTACGCGGCTGACTATTGAAGATTGGGACCGGTGGTTGATCATTTATGGCACATAAAAAAGGTGGCGGTTCAAGCCGCAACGGGCGCGACAGCAATGGTCAGCGACTCGGCGTCAAGCGCTTTGACGGACAATATGTGCGGTGCGGTTCGATCCTGATGCGCCAGCACGGCACGAAAATCAAACCCGGCAGGAACGTAGGTCTGGGTCGGGACTATACTCTCTTTGCGCTGATTGACGGGTTCGTCAAGTTCGAGCCGTACTCGAAAACGCAGAAACAAGTGAGTGTCTATGCCGAGCAGGTCGTGGGCGCGGTTGTGGAACCAGCAATTCTAAATTAGCAACAAGTCGCGTCTGGTTCGGCACAAATCCTGTGTGACGATTCCGCAGCTGTGGCATGACTAGACGCGCGCGGAAAAAGGACTGTTATGAAAGAAGGAATTCATCCCACGTTTTACCCGGACGCGTTGTATACCTGCGGCTCGTGCGGCACGACCTGGCGCACCGGCTCGACAAAAAAGCAGGTGAACGTTGATATTTGCTCAAACTGTCATCCCTTTTTCACGGGCACCCAGCGGATTGTAGATACCGCCGGACAGGTGGAACGCTTTACCAAGCGGCTGGCGGCGCGCGAGTCTGCGGTGGAAGCGGGTCAGGTCAAGGGCAGCAAAAAACAGCGTCGCGCCCAGGAGCGCGCCAAGCGCAGTGGTATGCTGGAAGAGGCATCGGCTGAACCGGAGGCGCAAGTTGCGACCGAGGCGGTTGCCACAGAACCTGTGGCGGAAGCGGCGGGAGGTGGACCCGCGGCAGAGGCGGAAGCTGTGACAGCTGCGCCGGCGCCGCGTGAACGTAAACCGCGTCCGCCGCGCGAACGTAAACCGCGCGAGCCGCGCGCCAGCGCGGAATCCGCTGCGCCCACCGCAAGCGCGAGCGAGGCAGCAAGCGAAACTCGAGCCGAGCCCGCAGCGCCTGCGACAAGCGACGATCAAGCGCAAGCCGAATAATACACTCTCGCCACGATTTGAATTTTATAACGCCCACGCATCATTGATTTATGAGGCGTGGGCGTTTGTGTGAATCTCTCTCATGGAGCATTTTCCGGTATCGCAAGGGCACGTCGAATTGATCTGCGGCTCGATGTTTAGCGGCAAGTCGGAAGAGTTGATTCGTCGGGTGCGGCGCGCGCAGATTGCGCGGCAGCAGGTGCTGGTTTTTACCAGCGCGATTGATATTCGCTATGGGATCGCGACCGTCGCTTCGCACAGCGGGGCGAACCTGGACGCGAAACCGATCAAGCGAGCAGCTGATATTTGGGAGTATTGGGCAGACGATGTGAATGTGGTCGCCATTGACGAGGCGCAATTTTTTGACTGGGAGATCGCCGAAGTGGTCGCGCAGCTGGCGCAGCGCGGGGCGCGTGTTATCCTGGCGGGTCTGGACACGGATTTTCGCGGCGAGCCGTTTGGTCCGATGCCGATTTTGATGGCGCAGGCGGAACAGGTGGACAAGCTGAACGCGATCTGTATGGTGTGCGGGGGGATGGCTTCGCGCACGCAGCGTTTGGTGAACGGCGAACCCGCCGCCTATGATGACCCCCTTGTGATGGTCGGCGCGAACGAGATGTATGAGGCGCGCTGCCGGCATCATCATCAGGTGCCGCGGCGGACGGGTTAAAGGTGCGCCATTCTCCAAAAGGAAGTTTCGGTTGCTCAAGCTCCTCGCGCTCTCTCTGATCGCGTTTTCTCTCACATTTGCAAGTCTGGGTCTCGTCCAATATTTTCGTACGCGCCAGCGCGCTGCCCTGCTGTGGTCGGTGATAGGGGTGGCTGCGCTCGGCGCGTTGTTTTTTTTGGCGAGCGGCGCGGCAGTGCAGCTTTTTGGCGCGCTGCCCATCGGGCTCGATTTGCGCGCGCTGGCAACGGGCGAGCTGGTGGGATTAGCTGTGGGTGTGCTGGCTGCCGGGGGCGCAGCTGCGATCTTTGTTTTGGGGCGGACGCGGCGAAAATTGGCGTTGGGCATCGGGATTGGCGCGGCTGTGAGCTTGCTGCTGCTGCTCTGGGGCGCCACGATGATGCGCGCTGTGGCACCTGCTCCGACCACCGCAAACAAACATCCCGGAATGGCAGAGATTGTGACGCCCGAGGGCTTTCGAATTCGCGAGTTTGCGACGGGACTGCAAGAACCCAATGCGCTGGCATTTGATGATGCCGGGAATCTGTATTATTCCGAGTTGGTGGATGGGAACATTGTACGTTTGCGCGATACGAACGGCGACGGGAGCGCCGAGGAACGAACGGTATTTGCATCAGGTTTCAAGAACCCGCGCGGGCTGGCGTGGCGCGATGGGACGTTGTATGTTGCAAGCCGGGGGCAAATCAATACGCTGCGCGATACGAACGGCGACCGAGTGGCTGACGAGAACAAGGTTATCATGGATGGGCTGTTTTCGCTGGACATTCAACATTCGAACAATGGAATTGCGTTCGGACCGGACGGCAAATTGTATATTGCGATCGGCGGTCCGCGCGTGGGACAATTGACGCTGGAGAATCACGAGTATTCGTATCAGGGGCAACCGCGCGACGATTGGTTTTTTGCGGGAGTGATCCAGGCGGACGCAGACGGCAAGAATCCCAAATTGTTCGCCCGAGGACTGAGAAATCCGTATGCCCTGGCGTTCGGTAGCGACGGCAAATTGTTTGCGACGGACAATGGCGACGAAACGATTCCGGCGCCGGACGGCGACGAGTTGAATCTGGTAGAGCCGGGACGCGATTACGGCTATCCTTATTTTTTCGGGTATCCTCCCCCGTGGTCGGATACGGCAGCGCCGATTGTGCGTTTTGTGCCGCATACCGCGCCGACGGGAGTGACCGTGTATGACGCCGAGCAATTTCCCGCCGAGTATCGCGGGAATATCTTTACGGCGCTGTATTGGCGGGGGCAGCCGGGTTCGAGGATGCAGTATCGTGAGGTGGCGCGGGTGGCGCCGGAACAAAAAGAGGGTGAGACCGTCTATACGGTAAAGCCGTTTTTGGGTGGGTTGGACCGCCCGATTGCGGTGACAGTCGGACCGGACGGCGCGCTGTATATTGCGGACATGCGTGGCGGCAAGGCAGACCCCGAAGCGCCGGGGACGATCTACAAGCTCGAATATGTAGGGAAATAGACGTAACGTGCAAAAATATCGTCGTGAGATCGCCGTACTGGCGGCGTTTTTGATCCTCACGCTGGTTTTAACATACCCTCTGGCATTGAATTTCACCACACATGTGGCGGGCGACGGGAGCGATGATCCCGCGCTGGCGTGGAATCTGTGGTGGGTGCCCTATGCGCTGCTCGATGCGGGGACGAATCCGATTTATACGGATTATATGTTTTATCCGATCGGGCTGAACCTCGGCTTTTATACCCTCACCTACCTCAACGCGTTCCTCGCGGTCCCCCTTCAATTTGGCTTTGGTCTGATCCCCGCGGCGAACGTGAATCTGGTAATGTCGTTTACGCTGAGCGGGTTTGGGATGTATCTGTTGGCGTACTATATGTTGGGCGATGAACGACGAAGGACGAAGGAGGAAGGACGAACGAAGGACGAAGAACGGACGACGGACGACGAAGGACGATTCGGCGCTGCGCGCTTTGAGACAAAGGGCGAACGACCAGAGTCGTTACTACGGGGGTGCGCGGCGTTTGCAGCGGGGCTGGTGTATGCGTTTGCGGCGAGCAAGTTTTTGTATGCGTCGTTGGGACAGTTTAATATCGCGTCGTCGCAGTGGATTCCGTTTTATGTGTTGTTTTTGATCAAGCTGTTTGATACGCCCAAGCCGCCGTACAAATACGGGGTGATGCTGGCGGTGTTTTTGCTGGCGCAAGCGTTGAGCGAGTTTATTTTTGCGTCATTCCTCATTTTGTTCACTATCGCCTATTTCCTCTATTGGCTGGTCACGATTCGGTTTCGGGTATTCAGATATAAGCAGACGATGTTGAACCTCGGTCTCGCCGCGCTCGCGTTTGCGGTGACGATGGCGCCAATTCTGACGGCGATGGTGTCGGACATTTTGGCGGAAGGCGATTTTATCCAACAGGGATTGGGGTTTGCGAATATCTTTTCGGCGGATTTGCTCGGATTTTTTGTGCCGTCGCATCTGCATCCGCTGTTCGGTGGGCTGGAAGCACAATTCCATTTCCCGTATATCAATTTTATGTATCTGGGTTTTGTCGCGCTCGCGCTGGGCATCGTCGCGGTGTGGAAGGTCAAAGCGGCGCGCATCTGGGGTGTGTGGGCGCTGGTATTTGGGTTGATTGCGCTGGGACCAACCCTGCGGCTCGGCGGCGCGGAATTTGATTTGCCGATGCCGTTCGACGCGCTGTTGGACATTCCGCTCATCAAGGGGAACCGCTACCCGTCGCGCTGGAGCGTAATGTTGACGCTGGCGCTGGCGGTGTTGGTGGGGTATGGGATGGCGTGGGTGCTGGGCAGGATAGCAGATGGCAGATGGCGGACGGCAGATGGCAGATGGCGGACGGCAGATGGCAGATGGCGGACGGCAGATGGCAGATGGCGGACGGCAGATGGCGGACGGCAGATGGCGGGCAGTGGAAGATTGGAGGCAAGAGACCATAGAACGGGATTGTTGGGTGTGGCGACGGTGTTGGGCGCGGTGATTTTGTTTGAGAATCTGGCGACGCCGATGCCACTGTCGGATTTTCGGGTGCCGGAGATTTATTCGCAGATTCGGCAAGAGGTAGGGAATTTTTCGGTGATGGAACTGCCGCTGACATGGCGGAACGGGTTTCGGGTGACGGGGAGCTATCGGAACGGGTCGCAGGGTCCGATTGACCGTATTTTTATGCTGGCGCAGTGGTATCAGACGACACAGCAGCACCCGATTTTGAACGGGAACACGTCACGCAATCCCGAGCTCAAGTTTCAGTATTTTGCGGAAGCGCCGGTGCTGGACTCGTTGATTGCAATCCAGACAGGGCACGCGGTGGATGCGGCGACGCGGGAACGGGACAAGGAATTGGCGCCAAGGGTGTTGGATTTTTTCGGGACGCGGTTTGTGATCTGGCATGCGCCGTTTGAAGAGGAAAATCGAGACGTGGCAGACCGCACGCGCACATACATCGAAGAGGTGTTGCCGCTGACCAAAATCAGCGAAAGTTACGAGAACGGGCGCGGTTTGGCGGTGTATCGGGTGAACGAGACGGAGGCGGACGATACGCTGGTCTTGCGTCCGAATGACCCGCTGGCGCGATTGTATCTGGGTGAGGGCTGGGGAGCGTTGGGAGGCGATGCGTTTTGGGTGGAGCGGAACGCGACGAAATTGTTCCTGCCAATCAGTGAGCCGCGCGACATGAAATTGACGCTGAATGATTTGCGCCCGTATCCGCCGCAGGGGCAAGGGTTGGCGGTGCGGGTGAACGGCACGGACATCGGGCACGTAAATCCGATTCCGATAGAGAATGGGGCATACAATGTAACTCTGCCCACGCGTATGCTGAGGAGCGGAGTGAACACGGTCGAGCTGACATTTGATGAGACGGTTCCCGTGACTGACCTGTCGGATAGCAAGGTGTCAATTGTGGTGCGGAGCGCGGGCGAAGAGCAGGGCGCGTTCGGGCATATTTTTGTGAACGGCGTGGACGAATCGCCGAACGCGCGCGGGTATAACGTGGTCGTCATCGAACCCAAGACGGGACAGGTGCAGGCGCGCGAGAATTTTGACACGTTTTTGAGCGAACGCGAGGCGGCGCGCATGGCGCAGTTTTTGAATCGGGTGGCGGAAGGGGACCTGGTTGCGGTCGCGGCGAGTGATGAGGCATCAGAAAAATTGACGGCGGAAGCGGTGGAGGCGCTGCGGACGATTGGGGCGCGAGAGGACCTGCGCGGAAAATTTCGGTGGTCACATGCGGTGATTGGGGTCAAGGGCGCGCTGCCGGGATCGGCGTCCGAGATGGCGTCCGAGACGGAGGTGTCGCAGGTGTGGTTGAACGTGCCTTTGACCGCGCCGCAGATTGCGGCGAGCGTGGGGGTGATAAGGGTGGAGCCGGTAGAGTAGAGTTTAGTCTACTAGATTGGTAGGGGTTGGATTTCTCGATTGATAGGGGACGCGCTATAATCGCAATGTTGTAAAAATGACGGCAAGCTCCAAAACACGTGTCCTCGTGCTGGGTCTGGACGGCGCAACGTGGACACTCCTCGACCCGCTGCTCGCGCAAAACAAACTCCCAACGCTGGGCAAGTTAATCGAAAATGGTTCGCGCTCGATTTTACGTTCCTGTATTCAGCCCTCCTCCGAACAGGCGTGGAGCGCGTTTGCGACGGGCAAGCAGAACGGCAAATTCGGGCTGTATGGTTTTTATCAGCGCGCGAAAAATTCGTATGCGTTGGAATATATCAATGCGTCGCATCGCCGCGCGGCGACGTTGTGGCGCATTTTGAGTGACCGGCAGAAAAAATGCGTGGTGGTGAATGTGCCGCTGACGTGGCCCGTAGAAGCGATCAATGGCGCGTTGGTGAGCGGACTGATGACGCCGGGATTGGCAAGTCAATTCACGTATCCGCCCGAATTGAAAGACGAGCTGCTGACCGAGCTGGGCGAATATATTATTGATGTGGATATCGAGCGCGGCGAATCGGGTCCGACGTCGCTGGGCGAATTGGAAGCGCGGGTCATGCGGATGAGCGAGCTGCAGACGCGCGCATTCGAGCTGCTGCTGGACAAGAACCCGGATTGGGATTTTGGAATGCTGGTGCATCGCGCGCCGGATATTTTGTGTCACAAGTTCTGGCGGTATCAGGACCCGACGCATCCCCTGTATGACGAAAATGAAGCGGGGGAATGGGGCGAGGTCATTAACAACTGTTTTGCCTATCTGGACGAATATAATGCGCGGATTCTGGAAAAATACGCCGACGAAAAGACGACGGTGATTGTGCTGTCGGACCACGGGTTTGGACCGTTGACGCACGCGGTGTATTTGAACCAGTATTTTTCACAGCGCGGGATTTTGGCATATAAACAACAGCAAAGCGGCACGCTCGCGTCAGCCATGCGGGCGGGGGTGAAACGGTTGAACAATCCGCTGTTGGGCGCGGTCAAAGCCAAAGTGTTTGAGGCGCTGCCGAGATTGAAATCGAACCTGCACTATTCGATGGCGTATGGGAATATGGATTGGGCGCACACAAAAGCGTATGCGGTAGGGACGATGGGGAATGTGTATTTGAATGTGCGCGGGCGCGAGCCGGAGGGGATGGTGGACCCGACAGAGTACGAGGCAGCGCGCTCGGAGGTGATTGCCGCGATGCGCGAACTGCGCGATCCCGAGACCGCGCGTCCGATTTTTGATTTTGTGTATCGGCGCGAGGAGATTTACAACGGGGATGCGCTGGAAGAAGCGCCGGATGTGATCGGGTTGATTGACGGACCGTATCATATTGCGGCTGTGGACTGGCGCGGGGCGAACGGACAAGTCAAAAACGTGGTGGAAAAGGTCGGAAATCAATTGTTGTTTGTAAGTGATACTTCGGGGCAGCACCGAATGGATGGGATTTTGATTGGGAGCGGTGAGGGGGTTGCGTCGCACGCAAAATTTCCTGCTACGCCGCAGTTGATTGACCTGGCGCCGACCGTTTTGCAGATGTTGGGGGAAGCGATTCCGAGCGACATGGATGGAAGGGTGCTGAACGAGCTGCTGACGGATGCGCGCGCGCCCGAGTATGCGTTCGAGACGGCGTTTGAGAACAAAATGGATGGCGAGTATTCGGCGGCAGAAGAAAAAGAGATCGAGGAGAGGTTGGCGGGGCTGGGGTATCTGGGGTGATTGGGGATTGAAGATTTTCGATTTTCGATTTTCGATTTTCGATTTTCGATTTTCGATTTTCGATTAGTGAAGGGCAAGCACGATGCTCGACGCAAAACGTCACATTTCTGTCGAGGAGTATTTGATGCTCGAAGAGCAGGCGAGCGAAAGACACGAATATTGGCGCGGCGAAATTTTTATGATGGCGGGCGCGTCTCGTAATCATAATTTGATTGCCGGAAATGTTTATCTTGCTCTGCGTCAGCGAGCGGGCACGCGCGGATGCACTGCCTATATGGCAGATGTGCGACTGCGGATCGAGCGACACAATGCATATGTTTATCCGGATGTGATGTTGGTGTGCGGGGTGGCGCAAACGGACCCGCGACAGCCAGAGACGGTGATGAATCCGATTGTGCTGGTCGAGGTGCTGTCGGACTCGACGGCGGGGTTTGACCGGAACGAAAAATTCAAGATGTATCGCAACATCCCATCGCTGGAACATTATGTGATGATAGACCAAAGGGAGCCGTATATTGAATCGTATCGCCGCGAAGGGCGTTTTTGGGTGTTGGAGACGCTGGAAGGATTGGATGCGGTTTTGAAATTGCGCGCGTTGGATTTGGAGATTTCGATGCAAGAGATTTACGCTCAAGTAGAGTGGTTGTAACAATTTTAGAGGGAGTGGAGAGCAAATAACAAAATGGCAAAGAATTATGTCGGAGAAATCGCGCCGCACGGCGGGACGCTCGTCAATCGCGTCGTGACGGGCGCGGACAAGGACAAGATGATTGCGCGGGCGGAAGCTGCGAAAGCGGCGCATCATTTTCGCACGCTCAATTCGGTAAACCTGGCGGACATGGAAATGATCGCGGTGGGCGCAATGAGTCCGCTCACCGGGTTTATGGGCAAGCAGGATTACGAGTCGGTGGTGAACCGGATGCGGCTGGCGAACGGGCTGCCGTGGACGATTCCAATCACCCTGCCCGTGTCACGCGAGCTGGCGGACACGTATGAAATCGGCAAGGATATCGCGCTGGTAGAGTCGGACGGACACCTCGTCGGGCTGCTGGAATTGAAAGAAAAGTTTGATTACGACAAGACGCATGAAGCCAAGAACGTGTATCGCACGGATGAGGACAAACATCCCGGCGTGGCGCGGTTGTACGCACAGGGCGATGTGTATCTGGCGGGCGACATCTGGCTGGTAGACATGCCGAATCAAGCCAGGACGGAATTTCCGGAATTTCGGCACACGCCGCTGGAGTCTCGCAAGATGTTTGCGCAGAATGGCTGGACACGGATTGTGGCATTCCAGACACGCAACCCGATTCATCGCGCGCACGAATATATTCAAAAGACGGCGCTGGAAATCGTGGATGGGTTGTTTTTGCACCCGCTCGTGGGGGAAACGAAAGCGGACGATATTCCCGCCGATGTGCGGATGGAATCGTATCAATCGCTGCTGCGCGACTATTATCCCGCCGACCGCGTGCTGCTGGGGGTGTTTCCGGCGGCGATGCGGTATGCGGGTCCGCGCGAGGCGATTTTTCATGCGCTCTGCCGCAAGAATTATGGCTGCACGCACATGATCATCGGACGCGATCATGCGGGGGTGGGCAAATATTACGGCACGTATGACGCGCAAAAGTTGTTTGACCAATTTTCACCCGAGGAAATCGGAATCACTCCGCTCAAGTTCGAGCACACTTTTTATTGCAAAAAATGCGGAGGGATTGTGTCGTCCAAGACTTGCCCGCACGGCGCGGAGGACCATATCGTGCTGAGCGGCACACAGGTGCGGCAGATGCTCGAACGCGGCGAGATGCTGCCGCCCGAGTTTACGCGTCCCGAAGTAGCGCAGGTGTTGATTGACGGGATTGCGCGGAAAAAAGCGGCGCGATAGCGGATGGCTAATTTTCAATTTGGCAAGGGCAAGAAAAAGCGGGTGCTGGTGATCGGGCTCGATTGCGCGGAACCGTCGCTGGTGTTTCAACAGTATCGCAGCGAGCTGCCGAATCTGAATTATCTGATGTCGAACGGAGTGTGGGGAGAGTTGGAATCGGTCTATCCTCCCATCACAGTCCCGGCGTGGGCGTGCTCGCAGACGTCCAAAGACCCGGGGACGCTCGGCATTTACGGGTTTCGGAACCGCGCCGATTACTCGTATGAAAAGATGACGATCGCCAACGCGCGCTCGGTGCGCGAACCCGCCGTCTGGGATTATTTGGGACGGCTGGGCAAGCAGTCGTATCTGATCGGGGTGCCGCCGTCGTATCCGCCCAGACAGGTGAACGGGGGGATGGTGGGCTGTTTTCTTTCGCCCAACGTCAACAGCAAATTTACGTATCCCGAAAATCTGCGTGACGAAATCTTGAATGTCGCGCCGAATTATGCGGTGGACGTTGACAACTTTCGCACGGAAAACAAGCAGTGGCTTTTGGAAAAAATCTACGAGATGACCGAGGCGCGGTTCAAGGTGATCAATCACCTGCTCAAGACGCGCGACTGGGACTATTTCATGTCGGTCGAGATCGGCGTGGACCGTCTGCATCACGGGTTCTGGAAATATCACGACCCGCTGCACATGAAACACGAGCCGAACAATCCGCTGTTGACGTGCATCCACGATTATTATGTGTGGCTGGACAAGCAGATCGGCGCGACGCTGGAATTGATTGACGACGAGACGAGCGTGATTGTGATGAGCGATCACGGAGCCAAGCGGATGGACGGCGGTATCGCCGTGAACGAGTGGTTGGTGAACGAAGGATACCTGCTGCTGGACGAAAAACCGGAAGGCATCATTCCCCTGTCGAAGGCGAAAATCAATTGGGACAAGACGCGGGTGTGGGGCGAAGGCGGTTATTATTCGCGCATCTTTATGAACGTGCAGGGGCGCGAGCCGAACGGGATTATTCCGCAAAGCGAGTATGAAAACGTGCGGAACGAGTTGATCGCCAAGATCGAGGCGCTGCCCGACCACACGGGCAAGCCGATGAAAACGCGCGCGTATAAACCGCAGGACATTTATGTGAAATCGAACAATATCGCCCCTGACCTGATCGTGATATGGGGCGATTTATACTGGCGCGGGGTGGGTTCGCTGGGACATGGTGCGCTGCATACGTTCGAGAATGATACGGGACCCGACGACGCGAATCACGCACAGATGGGGATGTATATTTACTTTGACCCGAAACGAAACCTGGGCGGGCGCGAGCTCAAGGGGAGCAAGTTGGTGGATATTGCGCCGACGGTGTTGAATGAGTTTGGGTTGCATGTGCCGAGCGATATGATCGGCAAGATCATTCGGAGCGAGGCGTAACGCACAGTCCTGCATTTCGGATTGTCTGCGGGGCGAAACCGCGAATCTGCGCGAATTTTTGCAAAGATGGGTCGTCACTCTGGCGGGATTCGGTCTTGACAACTCGGAGGTAAACGCGAATCTTTGCGAATTTGGGCTAATCTTGATCCTTGTTCGTCGTTACGCAAAGCGTAACAATGATTCGCGCCAAGCCGCAGTTTGGCGAAATTCGCGTTTCCTTGTGTCAGTCAATAAAAGCTACTCGATAAAAGGAGAGGAATCGAACGGTGGAACATCAGGGCTTTACATTGTGGTTTACCGGGTTATCCGGGGCGGGCAAGACGACGGTCTCGCGCGTGATCGAGCAAGAACTGCGCGAACGCGGGATGAAGGTCGAGGTGCTGGACGGGGATGTGGTGCGCGAGAACCTGTCCAAGGGGTTGGGTTTTTCCAAAGAGGACCGCGATACAAATATCCGTCGGATCGGTTGGGTGTGCGAAGTGCTGTCGCGCAACGGGGTGGTCGCCATCGCCGCGGCGATTTCGCCGTATCGAGAAATTCGGGACGAGATTCGCGGCAAGGTCGAGAATTTTGTCGAGGTGTATGCCGAGTGTCCGATTCCGGTTTTGGCGGAACGGGATGTCAAAGGGTTGTATAAAAAGGCGTTGGCGGGCGAGATCAAGAATTTTACGGGCGTGAGCGACCCGTACGAAGCGCCCGAGAACGCCGAAGTGACGTATCATTCGGACAGGGAGACGGTCGAGGAATCGGCAAACAAGATTTTGAAAAAGCTGGAAGAGATGGAGTTGATTCCGATGCGCGAAATGGCGCAGTGATTGCGGATTGCAGATTTTCGAATTTCGAATTTCGAATTTCGATTTCCGATTAAGGATTATGGACTCGCGGATTCGGATCGGGTTGGTGGGGTATGGGTATTGGGGTCCCAACCTGGCGCGGAATTTTCACCAACTGCCCGAGGCGTGGCTGGCCGCGTGTGCGGATGCGGACGAGGCACGGTTGAATGAAGCGACGCGGCTGTATCCAACGATCAAACAGGCGGCGCGTGAGGCGCGCGAATTGATCGAGAATCCGACGTTGGACGCGCTGGTGATAGCGACACCGGCGCGTTCGCATTTTTTGCTTGTTTCACAAGCGTTAGAGGCGGGCAAGCATGTGCTGGTGGAGAAACCGTTGGCGCTGTCGAGCGCAGAGGCGCGTGAATTGACCGGGCTGGCGCGCAAATGCGGACGGGTGCTGATGGTGGGGCATACGTTCGAGTACAATCCCGCCGTGTGGAAGATACAGGAACTGTTGGACGCGGGCGCGCTGGGGGAATTGTTTTATATCTATTCGAACCGCGTGAACCTGGGGCGGGTGCAGTCGGACATTAACGCGCTGTGGAGCATTGCGCCGCACGATGTTTCGATTTTGCTCGCGCTGTTAAAAAACATGCCGCTTTCGGTCTCGGCGCACGGGGCGACGTATGTGAACCCGGGCGTCGAAGACGTGGTGTTTGCGCTGTTGAATTTTCCTCACAATATCATCGGGCACATTCACGCGTCGTGGCTGGACCCGAGCAAGACGCGACAGATGACGCTGGTCGGCTCGGACAAGATGATTGTATATGATGATGTGGACCCGGAAGCGAAATTGAAAATTTATGATAAAGGGGTTTACAAACGCGGCGACGCGTTTGGGGAATTTCAACTGCGTGTGCGGAGTGGGGATATTTCGATTCCGAAAATTGATTTGACCGAGCCGCTCAAGTACGAGTGCGCGCATTTTCTGGAATGTGTGCGCGAGAACAAGACGCCGCGCACCGACGGAGAGAGCGGGCTGCGCGTGGTGCGCGTGCTGGAAGCGGCGCAAGAGTCGCTGCGGCGAGGGGGGGCGGCGGTGAAAATTGACGAGGGGCTTGTGAGTCAGGTCGGGAAACGCTAATCTGCGCGAATGTTTGCGAATCGAGGCCAAATTGGATTCAAACATTTTTCCGAACGTGTTTTTTGCGAATGAACCCACTCTCGGCGCGTTCTTCATTGTCGGTGAACCGGCGCGTGGTATGGCGGCGGGCGAGGTGGAGACGCGCATCGGGGCGCGGGCGGTGATCCGTTCGCACACGGTGATTTATGCGGGGAATGTGATCGGGGATGATTTTCAGACGGGGCACGGGGTGCTGGTGCGCGAGGAAAATTATATTGGGGACAATGTGAGCATCGGGTCACATTCGATTGTGGAGCATCATGTGAGGATCGGGAATGATGTGCGGCTCCATTCGGGGGTGTTTGTGCCCGAGTATTCTATTCTGGAAGACGGATGCTGGCTGGGTCCGCACGTGGTGATTACGAACGCGCGTTATCCGCTTTCGCCAAGAGCCAAAGAACATCTGCAGGGCGCGCACATCAAGCGCGGCGCAAAAATCGGGGCGAACGTGACGATCCTTCCCGGCGTCGTAATTGGCGAAAATGCGCTGGTGGGCGCGGGCGCGATGGTGACGCATGATGTGCCCGACGGCGCGGTGGTGATTGGTAACCCGGCGCGAGTGGTGAATCGAGTGACGGCGATTCCGGACTATGCGCGGGGCTTGCGACCGGATTAGCATATGAGCGACAGCGAACGAAATTTGCGGATCGAATACAGGGCGGGCGTCTTGAACGAACAGGATGCGCCGAAAGACCCGTTGGCGTTGTTTCGCGAGTGGCTGGACAGGGCGTTTGCGGAAAATTTGCCCGAACCGAATGCGATGCTGGTGGCGACGGCGGCGCTGGACGGGAAACCTTCGGCGCGAGTGGCGCTACTGCGCGAGATGGACGAACGGGGGCTGGTCTTTTTTACAAATTATGCAAGCCGCAAGGGCAAAGAGCTAGAGAGCAATCCGTTTGCGGCACTGGTTTTTTTCTGGCAGCCACTGCATCGCCAAATTCGGGTCGAGGGGCGCGTGGAACGGATTGCGGCGGCGGAATCGGACGCGTATTTTGATTCGCGCCCGCGCGGGAGCCAGCTGGCTTCGGCGGCTTCGCCGCAGAGCGCGGTGATTCCGAACCGTGATGTGCTGGAAGCGCGCGTCAAAGAATTGGAAGCGCGGTTTCCGAACCGGGTCTTGCGTCCCCCACATTGGGGCGGATATCGCGTGATCCCGGATGTATTTGAGTTTTGGCAGGGGCGCGAGAACCGAATGCACGACCGGCTGCAATATACGCGGGGCGTGGGGGATGTTTGGGTGCGAGAGCGGTTGGCGCCGTGATAGCAGATGGCAGATAGCAGACGCGTCTCGACTCGTCACCCCTTTCCTATTCCGGGTAGCTTTATTTGCCTAACATTTTTAACCGCGAATCTACGCGAATCTTCGCGAATAAATGTGAAAATTAGCGAAGATTCGCGATTTCCGCTCCCGTACGGTCAGGAATATTGTCAAACAATTTTGGTGAGATGGAATAATGGGCGAGGGGAGTTAGCAAGCGGATGGTCCGCAGGAATGGCGCGCGTACACCTGACCTCTTTATGTCTTGAGCATGACCAGGAGCATTTTGAAATCGCTGGCGGCGTGGATGGCATGGGGTTGGTTCGCGGGCATGGTGATGGTCTCGCCTTCCCGCAAGTTGTACTGGTTCCCCGCTATTACTATCTGTGCGTCACCTTCGACACAAATTACGAGCGCATCGAAAGGCGCGGTATGCTCGCTTAGCCCTTCGCCTTGACCAAACGCAAACAAGGTGACAGTGCCACCCGGGTTTTTGAGCAGGACCCGGCTGACGATGGAAGCGGGTTGAAATTGTAAAAGGTTTTTGAGGTTTTTTATTTGGGGAGCGGGTTGGCTCCCGGATTCGGTTACCGGCATGATGTTTTCTGGTTCCTCACTTTCGGTTCGGGCTCAATTTTTCATCGGACGTTCGGTTCGCGATGCGATTTATTATAGCGCATGATCGCTGAAAGGCTGACCGCTTGAGATGTCCGCCACCCCGCCTCCTCACCCCCGCCCCCTCTCCCAATGGGCGAGGGGAGTGATTTGTTACAGCGCGCACGCAACAGATTTTTATAGACCGCCGTACGGGATAATGGCGGTTTTTTTATTGCGGGTTGGGTTCAATGTTACAATATTATCGGCGGGGAGGAGGTGTCGTTATGCGCCTATTGCTCAAGATTGGGATTGCCGTCGGCGTAATGTTGGCTGCGTTCAGTGCGTCAACCGCGTATGCGTGCGGGTGCGGGATTTATATTCCGCGCGAGGGTGAGGTGAACGTGGGGCAGGAACGGGCGCTGGTGCGGTGGGATGGACAGCGCGAGGATATCGTCATGTCGCTGGGGGTGCTGGGCGCATCCAAAGAAGCGGCGATCATTATGCCCGTGCCCGCGCCCGCCGAGGTGCAGTTGGCGGAATTGGATTTGTTTGACGAGCTGGCGGAAATGACCAAGCCGCTGGAGCGCGAGAAAATCGAGTGGGTCTGGGGGCTTGGCACGGAGGGTGTGGGCGCGGGCGCGCCGGGAGCGATGGTCAGGGGCGCGCCGCCGGTGTCGGTCCTGTCACGGCAGACCGTGGGTCCGTTCGACGTGGCGAATCTGGCGGCGATTGATACGGATGCGCTGCAGGGTTGGCTGGATGAGAACGGGTTTGAGATGGACGAGGGCGTCACGGCGCTGATGCAGCCGTATGTGGAGGACAATTGGACGTTTGTCGCGGTGCGGATGAGGCCCGACGTGGCGGGCGAGGAGTTGGGGGGGGATTTACAGCCACTGACGATTTCGTTTGATTCGGACAAGCTGGTGTATCCGATGCGGGCGTCGGCAAACGCAGAGAATTCGCAAACGTTGTATTTGTATGTGCTGGCAGACCATCGCGTCAACAAGGAGAATGCTTTTGGGGATTCGCGCGTGGCGTATGCGGATTGGGTGGACGCATCCGCGCTGCCCGCAGGCTCCGCGCTGCTGCCGTTTGTGACAAAACGGATGTTTATGACGAAATTTGTGGATACGGTGATTCCATCACAGGTGGATAGTGATTTTCAATTTGCGTTTGCGCCGCAAGATACACAGTATCGCGAGGTCATTGTGCGACGGGTGCAGCAGGATATCAGCGGAATTGCGCTGTTGGCGTGCCTGGGGTTGGTCGCGCTGGGGGTGATCGGGGTAGGACTACTGGCGATCGTGATTTCACGGAGGCAGAGGGTGGCGGTAGGATGAGACATTGGTGCGATAAAGATAGATTCCCCGGGGGGTGGGCGCGCGCAATTGGGTCGCTGGAGCATCCGGCGGCGCTGGCGGCGATTGCGCTGTTGACGGTGAACGCGGCAGTTCTGCAACCGTTTTATCCTTCGTGGTTCAGCGGCAAGTTGGGCGATGCTGCGGGACTGGTGTTTATCCCCTTTGTGGTGGCACTGCCGCTTGCGCTTGTGATACAGCGCGTCGAGTGGGTGGGCGCCCTGGCAATAGCGATTACAGGCGGGGTGTTTGCGGCGGTGAAATTGATTGAACCGGTGAACGCATTTGTCGCCGCGAATTTGCCCGTCAAAGCGACGTTTGACGCGACGGACCTGTTGGCCCTGCCCGCGCTCGCCGCTGCATGGATGATCTGGCAGCACCCGTTCGAGTGGCGTGGGCAGCCAAACATGTTTTTGAAAACGGCACCGCTGGCACTGGCGCTGGTCGCGCTGCTCGCGGACAGTCCCGCGCCGACGCCCGCGCCGCCCACGCTGACACGCATTGCGGAACAAGCGCCGACGCGGACGGCGGAAGCAGCCACCCGTATTTTTCTCGCTCCGACAAAAGCAGCGCAAACGCAAGAGGCGCGGGTCGCGGCACTACCGACCTCCGGGATTGTGTGTTTGCGAATAGAGGACAATGCGCTCATTGCAGGCACATATGCGTTTGATTTTCGCAGCACAGACGGCGGCATGACATGGCAGCAGATGAATACGGAACGCCGACTGGATTTTGACTGCGAGAGACGATATTTTCAAGAGCCCAAGCAGTTGATCTATCAAGACCCATTGACTTGGGGGGTCGAGTACTGGGTTTATCCTGACACCATCAAGCGGCGCGCCTCGAACTCGAGCGGACTGCAAGGAGAGGTCAAAATTGACCCGTCTGCGGTCATTTATGACGTCGAGTTTGACCCAAACACGCGCCATGTGGTTGCAGCCGTGGGCAAGGATGGGGTGTTTGTGCGCGCGCCAAACGGCAAATGGCAGTTTGTGGGTGTGGGCGAGTTCAAGAGATAGCGCGAGTGGGACAAATTTATAAATTTGTCCTGCCGGTGACACATGAGAATTTATGTCAAAGATTCCATTGGTGGATTTGAAAGCACAGTACGAGACAATCAAGCCGGAGATTGATGCGGCGATCCAACGAGCGATTGACCGGACAGCATTTATTTTGGGACCGGAAGCAAAGCAGTTTGAGGAGCATTTCGCAGAGTTTTGCGGGGTGAAACATGCGATCGGGCTGGATTCGGGGACGGCGGCGCTGCATTTGGCGTTGATTGCGCTGGGTGTGGGCGCGGGCGACGAGGTAATTACGACGACGCATACATTTGTGGCGACGGCAGAGCCGGTATCGCTGCAAGGGGCGCGTCCGGTGTTTGTGGATATTGATCCGCGCACATACAACATGGACCCCGCACAGCTGGAAGCGGCGATTACGCCGCGCACCAGGGCGATCATCCCGGTGCATTTGTACGGACAACCCGCGGAACTGGACCCGATTTTGGAAATTGGACGGAAACACAATATTCCGGTGATCGAGGATGCGGCACAGGCGCACGGAGCAACGTATCGCGGAAAAAGAGCGGGTTCGATGGGGACGATGGCGTGTTTTAGTTTTTATCCCGGCAAGAACCTGGGCGCATACGGCGACGCGGGCGCGCTGGTGACGAATGACGACGAATTGGCAGGAAGAATCCGGATGTTGCGCGACCACGGGCGCACGTCGAAATACGAACACGAGATAACGGGATATGGCTACCGGCTGGATGGGATACAGGGCGCGATTCTGGATGCCAAGTTGAAACATTTGCCCGAATGGAATAAACAGCGGCGGGCACATGCCGATTACTATACCGAACTGCTGACAAACCTGGATGATTCAATCGTGCTGCCCTATGAACCCGCACACATCAAAGGGGTGTATCACCTGTTTGTGATCCGGACGCGGGGACGTGATGAATTGCTCAAGTGTCTGAAAACGCAAGAGATAGAGGCGGGGATCCATTACCCGGTGCCGCTGCACCTGCAGCCCGTATACAGGGATCTGGGATATGCGCGGGGGGCGTTTCCGGAAGCGGAACGCGCGGCGGGGGAAATTCTTTCGCTGCCGCTGTATCCGGAATTGACGCACGGGCAGATGGAGCGCGTGGTGGAGACCATGCGCGATTTCTACAGGAATAATTGAATGAGTGATCTTGTATCTACGGAATGGCTTGCGCATCATTTGAATGACGCGGACGTGCGCGTGGTGGACACGCGGTGGTATTTGACCGAGCCGGGCAAAGGCGCTGCAGATTATCGGCGCGGGCATATTCCGCAAGCGATTTTTCTGGGAGTGGACGAACACCTTGCGGCGGCGCCTCTGCCGGATGCGACGACAGGGCGGCACCCACTGCCCTCGACGGAGGAATTTGCCGAAACGATGGGGCGCGCGGGGATCGGCGACGACGCGCACGTGATCGCCTATGACGATGCGGGGGGCGCGACCGCCGCGCGGTTGTGGTGGCTGCTGCGCTATTTCGGGCATGCAAGAGCGGCGCTGCTCGATGGGGGACTGGTCCAGTGGGTTGAGGAGGGACGTCCGCTTTCGAGCGAGATACCGACCTTTCCGCAGGCGACGTTCCGCGCGCAAGCGAACCCGAACATGGTCGTAAGCAAGCAGCAGATGATTGCGCTGACGCGCGCCAGGCGGACGCTGATCCTGGATGCGCGCGCGCCCGAACGGTTCGAAGGCAAGAGCGAGCCGGTTGATGCGCGCGCGGGACATATTCCCGGCGCGCGCAATGCGCCCGTCGCGGGAAATTTGCGGTCGGCGAGCGATTTTCGTTTTCGCAACGTGTCCGAGCTGCGCAAGCGTTATGACGCGCTGGGCGCAAACGGCGCGGACGATATCGTGGCGTACTGCGGCAGCGGCGTGAATGCGGCGGCAGACATTTTTGCGCTGCACCTGGCGGGCTATGACAATACGCGCATGTATACCGGGTCGTTCAGCGAATGGAGCCGCGACCCCGCGCTGCCCATCGTGACAGGAGCAGAACCGTATTGAGGGGCACGGTGATTCTGCGCGACGTTTTGCGGAACGAGTGGTTGGAATTTGCCGCGCCGCGCGAGATAGTGAGCGCCCAAACGCTCGACGAGGCGCTGCCGACGCTGGAACGGGTCGAAGCGTTTGTCAGACAAGAAAACGGTTACGCGGCAGGATTTATCAGTTACGAAGCGGCTCCCGCGTTCGATGCCGCGCTGCGAGCGCACGCGCCGACCGATTTTCCATTGATGTGGTTCGGGTTGTATGACGCGCCGCGCGTGATTCCTTTTCCGCTCGCAAACATTTCTGCGAGCAAAATCCCCCCCCTCTCGAACACCGATTGGACCCCGAATGTGACGCGCGAGGCATATAACGATGCGATTGCGCGCGTGCGCGAATATATTGCGCGGGGCGACACGTATCAGGTGAATTATACGATGCGGCTGCGCGCCGAGTTCCGCGGCGAACCGTGGGACCTGTTTTTGCATTTGCTGCGCGCGCAACCCAACAGTTATGCCGCGTTTGCGGATACGGGACGTTATGCGATATGCTCGGCGTCGCCGGAACTGTTTTTGCGGCGCGAGGGCAGCCGATGGACGATGAAACCGATGAAGGGGACCGCGCCGCGGGGGCGTTTTTTGCGCGAGGACCGCGCGCAGGCGAATTGGCTGTATGACTCGGAAAAGAATCGCGCCGAAAATGTGATGATCGTGGACATGGCGCGGAATGATTTGGGGCGCGTGGCGGATGTGGGCAGCGTGCATGTCACGCGCTTGTGGGAGACGGAACGGTATCCGACGGTGTGGCAACTGACCTCGACGGTGCAGGCGACGAGCGAGGCGACATTAACAGAGATATTGTGTGCGACGTTTCCGTGCGCTTCGATTACAGGCGCGCCCAAGGCGCGAACGATGCAGATTATTACGGAACTGGAGCCGGAACCGCGCGGGGTGTATACGGGGGCGATTGGTTTTGTTGCGCCCGGGCGACGCGCCCAGTTTAATGTGGCGATACGGACGGCGGTGGTGGACAGGGAGAGAGAGCGCGCAGAGTATGGGGTGGGCGGGGGAATCGTGTGGGACTCGACGGCGACGGACGAGTATGCCGAGACACGGCACAAGGCGCGGGCGCTGACAGAAACGCCGCAAGAGTTTTCGCTGCTCGAGTCATTTCGATTCACGCCGAAAGAGGGCTATTGGCTGCTCGATTATCATTTGCGACGGCTGCGGGATTCGGCGGACTATTTTGATTTTGCGTACGAGCAGGCGCGGGTGGTTGCAGAATTGGAGCGTTTTGCGGCGATGCTCGACGGCAGCGGGCACAAGGTGCGGCTGCTGCTGGCGCGGGATGGGGCGGTGACGTTGTCGGCACAGCCCCTGGGAACGCAGAGCGAGCCGGTGCGATTGGTTTTGGCGCAGGGTCCCGTGCAGGCGAGTGACAAGTTTTTGTTTCACAAAACCACGCAGAGGCAGGTGTATGATGCCGCGCTCGCGGGACGCGGGACGGCGGACGACGTGCTGTTGTGGAACGAGCGCGGCGAGATGACGGAGACGTGCAATGGGAATGTCGTGGCGCAATTTGGGGAGGAATTGTTTACGCCGCCGGTCGAATGCGGGCTTTTGAACGGGACCTTCCGGGCGGCGCTGCTGGACCAGAACAAGATTCGGGAACGGGTATTTACGTGGCAAGAGTTGATTGACGCGCGCGCGCTGTGGCGGATCAATGCGGTGCGCGGGTGGCAGAAAGCGGTCGTGATATAATCTTGCAAATAGAGATGGAAAGGACCCTTACAGCTCCCTTGCTCGACACGGCCGCATCATCGGCACAGCCTTATTTGTCGGTGTTTATTCCGGCACGGAATGAGGCGGGGAATGTGCCGCCGTTGATGGAAAAATTGGCGCGCACGTTTCGCGCGCACGCGCTGGACGCCGAAGTGATTTTTGTGGACGACGGCTCGACGGATGCGACGTGGAATGAGGCGGTGGCGGCGGCGGAACAATATCCTTTTGTGCGGTTGTACCGGCACCGGCGGTCGTTCGGGTTGACGGAGGCAATGCGGACCGGGTTTCGCCACGTGCGCGGCGAGGTGGTGGTGTTTTTGCCCGCGGACCTGGAATCGGACCCGGAAGAGGATATTCCAAAACTGCTGAGCAAGTTGGACGAAGGGTATGATGTGGTCGCGGGCTGGCGGCAGGGACGCAACGACGGCAAAATGTTTGCCTCGCAGGTGTATAACGCAGTGTCGCGCGCGCTGTTTCATTTGGACGCGCATGATATGAACTGGATCAAGGCGTTTCGCCGCGAGGTGCTGGACGATCTGCATTTGCGGTCGGACTGGCACCGCTTTATTTTGCATATTGCGGCGGAAAAAGGGTACAAGATTGGTGAAGTGCCGGTGAATTTTTACCCGCGCAAAAAGGGCAAGAGCAATTTCGGGTTTGCGCGCATCCCGATTTCGTTTCTGGATGTGCTGGTCGTGAAATTTTTGATGACGTTTTCACGCAAGCCGATGTTGTTTTTTGGCGGGCTGGGCGCGCTGGCGATTATCTCGGCGTTTGTGATCTGGGGGTATCTGACGATTCTGTATTTCAATACGCCCGGCAATATGCAGCAGCGACCGTTGTTTACGTTTGCCGGGTTTATCTTGATCGCCGGGATTTTGTTGTTTATCGGCGGGTTTTTGGCAGAGTTGGTGGTTTCGCAGTCGGACCGCGTGGAGGATATGGAGAGAGCACTGCGCGAGCGTGAGGAAGAAAAATAGATTATGCGCGTTGTCGTGTTGACCCATGTTTTTCCGCGCGCCGCAGCTGACCCGCTGGGCGCGTTTTTGTTGCATCTAGGGCAGGCGCTCGGACCACGGGTCGAGATGCTCGTCGTGGCGCCACATGCGGCGGGGGTGGCAGACAAGGAGATGGTGGGCGGCATTTGCGTGACACGCTTTCATTATGCGCGCGAGGCGGACGAGACGCTGGCGTATACGGGGGTGATGCACGAGCAGGTGGCGCGGGACACGAAAGGCAAGACACGGTTTGCACAGTTTGTGCGGGCGTATTTGCATGCGGCGCGGCGCGCGGTGACAAGCAACAAACCGCAGGTGATTCACGCGCATTGGTGGCTGCCGGGCGGGTTTGTCGGCGCGGTCGTGTCGAAACTGACGGGGACGCCGTTGGTGATTACGACGCACGGGACGGATGTGGCGCAGCTGGAACGCGCGGGGTGGGCAAAAACACTCGCGCGTTTTGCGTTTGGACAGGCGAGCGCGATCACGTGCGGGTCCGAGTATCTGCGAAAAGAATTGGCGCGGCAAGGGGTCGCGGACCCCGAACGGATTCGAGTGATTCCGATGCCCGTGAATCCGTTGTTTGCGCAAGCTCAAGCGCCCGAAAGCAAGAAAAAGGGCGAGGAGTTTGAGATTTTGGCGGTGGCGCGGCTGACACGGCAGAAAAATATTGAAACGCTGATCGAGGCGATTGCAATTTTGCGCGCGAGGGGAATCGCGGCGCGGCTCAAAATCGCGGGGGACGGGGACCAACGGCAGAGTTTGCAGGAAAAGGCGCGGGCAGCGGGATTGGAAGCTTTTGTGCAATTTCTCGGACTCGCGCCGCAGAGCGAGCTCCCTGCCCTGTATGCGGAATGCGATGTGTTTGTGCTGCCGTCGGTGCGCGAAGGGATGGGGCTGGTGCTGGCAGAGGCGTTGTTGTGCGGCGCGCCGGTGATTGCGACAAACTCGGGGGGGGTGACGGATATTGTGCGCGATGGGGAGACGGGGTTGTTGTTTCCCGAACGGGACGCAAACGCGCTGGCGGATGCTTTGGAACGCTATGCGCGCGAGCCACACTATGCGGCGCGGTTGGCGCAGGCGGGGCGGGCGCGGGTGATGGAACGGTTTACGCCGGAACGCGTGGCAGAGCAGTTTTTTCAGGTGTATGAGCGCGTCGGCGCGCGAGAAAAAGCTTGAAATGGGACCCGGACCATCACCCGCACGGCAGGTTTTGTCCGATAGAGCGATCGCGCTGATGCTGGCGCTGCTGTTGTTTGGCGTCTATTTGTTTTCGTTCAACGGGCGGATTACGTCGTCGGATGGGCTGTCCATGTTTGCCGTGACCGAGAGTTTTGTAAAACGCGGCGATTTGGCGACAGACCAGATGTGGACGTTTTTTGGGACCAAGAGCATTGCCGCGCCGGATGGTGAGGTATACAGCAAATACGGGTATGGCACGTCGCTGTTTGCCGCGCCGCTGTATGCGCTGGCGTTGTATGTGCCGTTCAGCGGGCTGATGCAGGTGACGCTGTTGACGAGCGCGGTGGCGGTGGCGGCGACGGCGGCGGTATTGTATTTGACCGCGCGACGGATGGGGTTTGACGCAAGCGTTGGGATGATCGCGGCGCTGTTGTTTGGGCTGGCGACACCCGCGTGGGTGTATGCCAAAGAGTTTTGGAGCGAACCGTTTGCGGCAATGACGTTGTTTGCCGCGTTTTATTTTTGTGTGCGGTATCGCGAGACAAGAGGGGCGCGGTATGCGCTGTGGACAGGCGCGCTGCTGGGGCTGGCGATCACGGTGCGGACGACGAATGTGCTGTTGGTTCCGTTGTATGCGGGGTATGCGTTTGTAGAGTGGGTGGGACCGGGACTCACGGCGGGACGCAGCGGACGCAGAGTTTATTTTGCGGGGACCTGGCGTGATGTCATCGCATTTCTCGCGCCGGTTGTGGTGTTGGGGCTGTCGGTGTTGATGTATAACTATGCGCGCTTTGGGAACGCGTTGACGACGGGGTACCGGGCGGACGAAGATTTTAGCAACAACATTTTGTTGGGCGCGTATGGGCTGCTTTTTAGCCCGGGCAAGGGGTTGTTGGTGTATGCGCCGTTCCTGGCGGCGGTCCCGTACGGGGTGTGGAGATTTTTTGTCAAGCGGCGGCGGGTCTTGATTTTTATTGGCGCGCTGGTCGGGTTTCATGTGTTGGTGTTTTCGGCGTGGTATTACTGGTGGGGGGGGACGAATTGGGGCGCGCGATTTTTGTTGCCCACACTGCCCTACCTGGTCTTGTTGTGCGCGCCGTTCGTCAAGTTGGTGTTGGAGCCGCACAAGGGCGCGGCGATTGCGGCTCTGCGGATTGTTTTTGGGGCGCTGGTCGTGATCAGCGTGGTAAACGATCTGGCGGGGGTGGCGGTCAATTCGTTGACCTACCAGATGCGCGCGGGGACGCTTTCCGACAATCCGAATTGGGATGCGATCTTTGTGCCTGCGCTTTCGCCGCTGATTGGACACTGGCAGACGCTCAAAGCGACGAATCTGGATGTGGCGTGGATGCGAGCGACACCGGCAGAGATGCAGGTGGACTGGTTGGTGGTCGCGTTGACCGGCGCGTTTATGCTGGGCTGCGCGTGGCTGCTGGTGCGGATGGGGCGGGGTAAGGATGTGTCACGGCCGGTTTTGGTGGGTGCGGTGGCGCTCGCGGTCGGGCTGGCGTTATTTTCGCTGGCGCGGTATGCGGATGACCCGCGCTTGGCAGCGAGCGCAGGGTACGCGGCGTTATTGCGAACGTTGGAGGAGAAATCGGCGCGGGAGGATGTGCTCGTATTGAATGATGACGGGCAAGCGCGGGTATTTTTTAATGCGAATCGCGCGCCGTTGAAATGGTACGGGCTGAGCCGCGACCCGGCGCGGTGGGATGAGGCGATTCAGGGGGTGATTGCGCGGGCGGCGGCGAGTCGGCCGCGAATTTGGCTGGCGTATGATGAGGGGTCGGACGCGCCGAACCCGATGCGCGAGTGGTTTGAGGGGAATTTGGAAGAGTTGGAGCGGTTTGAGTTTGAGGGAGGGGTGTGGTTGGTAGGGTACGGGAGATGACCGGGAGAGGAGTCTGGAAAATGCAAAAACGCGAACTGGGCAAGAGCGGTCTGGAAGTTTCAGCTCTGGGGCTGGGTTGCATGGGAATGAGTTTTGGATTTGGCCCGGCGGGTGATGAGCAGGAGATGATTGCTTTGATTCGAGCTGCCGTTGACCGCGGTGTGACATTTTTTGACACCGCCGAGACCTACGGTCCTTTTACGAATGAGCTGCTCGTAGGCAAGGCGCTTGAGCCCGTCCGCGAGCGGGTGATAATCGCAACCAAGTTCGGTTTTGATATCGCGCCTGACGGGACGCGGGGCAGTGGGCTGAACAGCCGCCCCGAGCACATCAAGGAAGTCGCGGAGGCATCACTCAAGCGGCTCCGGACGGACCGGATCGATCTGTTTTATCAGCATCGGGTTGACCCCAATGTGCCGATTGAAGAGGTGGCGGGGGCGGTCAAGGATCTCGTTCAAGAGGGCAAAGTCAAACATTTTGGACTCTCGGAGGCGGGGGTCAAGACCATTCGCCGCGCACATGTGGTGCAGCCGGTCGCCGCGCTCCAGAGCGAGTACTCGCTGTGGTGGCGAGAGCCGGAAGCAGAGATCATGCCGGCGCTGGAGGAGCTGGGAATCGGGTTTGTGCCCTTTAGCCCACTGGGCAAAGGGTTCCTCACGGGTAAGATTGACGAAAACACCTCGTTCGACAGCACGGATTTTCGGAATACGGTCCCGCGCTTTACACCCGAGAACCGAAAAGCAAATCAAGCGATGGTGGAGCTTGTAACAAAGATTGCCGCGGGCAAAGGGGCGACACCCGCGCAGATTGCGCTTGCGTGGGTGCTGGCGCAAAAGCCGTGGATCATGCCGATCCCCGGGACGACCAAGCTGCACCGTCTGGAAGAGAACCTGGGCGCAGTGAACGTCGAACTCTCGCCGGACGATCTGGCAGAGATTGAGCGCTCCGCTTCCGAGATCAGCGTGCAAGGGCACCGGTACGGGGATGCTTCGCAGAGGATGATCGATCGCTAAGAGATTTGGTACACAAGGACAAAGGGAGAGCTGCCGCGAGCGCGGTCAGCGCAACCGACAGTAGAAAGGAAACACGGCAATGACAACATGGACGAGCAGTGAGCTCGACAAGGTAGGAAACGCAGAAGAATTGGAAATCGCGTCGCTCCGAAAGGACGGGACGATGCGCAAGTCAAGAACAATTTGGGTTGTGCGGGTCGGTAACGACCTGTATGTGCGGTCGGTGAACGGGCGGGACTCTGACTGGTTCCGCGGCGTTTTGACGTGCCATGAAGGTCGGATCAAAGCGAGCGGAGTGGACAAGGATGTGCGTTTTGAAGAGGTGGGCGCAGACGACAAGATCCACGACCGGATTGATGACGTGTATCGCAAAAAATACAGCCGCTATGCCGCCAATATCGTCAACACAACGCTGACGCCGCAGGCACTGGCCGCGACGGTCAAGTTGGTCCCACGTGCAACGAGCAGATAGAGCAATACATGGGTTTGCCAGATGTAGATGGTCCAGTGGGACAAATTTAGAAATTTGTGCTAACAAGACCTGAAATACGAGTGGTCGTATCATTGTTAGAGAGGAGTATCCAGGATGGACATCAAAAGGATTGGATCACGTTCTTCGGAGAAAGGACCCGCTGACTGGTTTACGGGTTCTGTACGGATTGACCCCTTGTTTGAGGCGCCCGATCCCGCCCAAGCGCGCGGCGCGGCTGTGACGTTTGAGCCGGGAGCGCGGACAGCATGGCACACGCATCCGCTGGGTCAGACGCTGATTGTGACCTCGGGGTGCGGCTGGGCGCAGCGCAAGGGCGGGCCGAAGGAGGAAATTCATCCGGGGGATGTGGTCTGGTTCGCACCGGGTGAAAAGCACTGGCACGGCGCGACGGCAACCACCGCCATGTCGCACATTGCGGTTCAGGAGCACCTCGATGGTCGTGTGGTGGACTGGATGGAACAGGTGAGTGAAGAAGAGTATCTGGGAGGATAGGAACCTCTTGCAAAAGCCATAATCGCCCAAAAGGGGTCTTGTCAACGGTTTCGAGTTTGTGTATCATAACCGCAAGAACCGGTTTGCTTTCAGGCAAACTGCCATTTTCGCAAGCGATCTCACTGCCCGCACCGCACGGGCAGCGGGCGCTTTTTTTTCATATTCTGATTTGATGCTGACGAGAGGGGGAGTTTGTCATGTTTTCGAGACGTCATTTATTCCTTGCCATCATTGCCGCCGTCGCGTGCGCTTTTCTTTTGACACCCACTACTTTTGGTTGTAATCCACTTGAAAACGAAAGTTGTGAGACATCCGTCGAGGGCATCAAAGCCGTGTCAGTGATTCAAGCATCGAGCTTGATGCGACCGTTGGCGGCGAACCGCGCCGAAATGAAACAGAACCTGACCGCATTTGCGAATCAGGGCAACAAAGCGGGCAAACAACCGCAGATGGATGATCCGGCGACCGTGAATGTGGCAGCGGCGCAAAACACGTGGGTGCATATCGGACCCGGTTCGACGGTCTGGTTCAAAACCGAGACCGAGATCAAACGTTTGACCGTCGGCGTGGACAGCCACAACCAAGCCGGGCTCGAATTGTCGGTATATTCTCCGGAACAGCACGATGTTCAAAGCGCGAACGCAATCGGACATGGGACCCGGGAGAATGGATTCGACCTATGGTGGAGCGGCTCGGTACGCGAAAACGGCACGTGGTATTTCAAACTGAGAAACGATAACGATTTTTCGGTGCCCTATAATCTGGTCACACGGACTGCGACGGACGGCGGACAGGAATATCGGCCCAATCTCAGTTTTGCGTTTGGGACAGGGGACACGACCAAGCCGGCGCCTGTCAGCCAACCTGCCCCGCCGATGGCGCCACCGCCCGCGGCGGCAACCGCGCCCGAAGCTCCGCGAACCGGCGCGGTATTTCCCGAAGCCGCGCAGGAACCGAATGGCACGATGGAATATATCGAGCCGGGACAAATTCTATGGTACAAGATGTTTACCCGCCAACGGCTCTATGTGTGGGTTGACACGGGGGGACAACAGGGGATCGAGCTGGCGATCTTTCCGCCGGACACGACAAACTTTTGGGGCTCGAAACCGGTGGGGCTCGGGTCCAAGAATCGCAACGAGGGCAAAGACCTCTTTTGGACGGGACGCGCGCCCGGTGCGGGCACATGGTACGCCCGCGTGACAAACAAGACCGACGTTTCGATACCCATCACCGTTGATTCTGCCAAAGTCAACAGTCGCTTGAGAGATTTTTGCACCTCATGTCATGGCAACGAGTTTGATTTCGAGACATGCGAGTCCAAGGACCCGGCATTCTGCGAAGAGTTTTTGCCCAGTTTGCTGCAGCAATAGATCGCTGCCGGCGCGCCACTCGTACATCACAATAGGGGGATGCTCTCGTGCGAAATGCTGTCATTGCCGCCCAGTTGCTGCTCGGCATTCTCTTGTTACTGCCCCAAGCTGCTCTTGCCTCCGGGAACGACCTGGCTACCGCAATAGCGCCCGATGGTGCGCTGCGCACCCTTGCCGCAGGGACCGATATATGGTATCGCTTTGATTATGGTCGCAAAGGGAGCGCAATTCTGGTTGAACTGACGGATAGCGGGCTTGCAGACATCCGCTTTACGATTTATACGCCGGAACAGATCGAAAGCTGGTTACGGGGCACGCGGCTCCAGTCGGTTGGACAAATCACGCGAGCGGGCGGAATCCCAAACCGCCCGCTCACCTGGGCTGGTCATTTCAATGGACGCGGAACATACTATGTTGTCGTCCGCAATTTGATGGCAATCCCGGTGACATATCGTCTCTTGGTGTCGGGTCCCGCAGTTTCCATTGCGCGCAATTCGCCCGACGATTCAAACTCTGCCCCGGCCCCTGTCACCCCCGCCGTTGACCCGTCGGCGCCTCCCGGCTCTGATTTGCCTAAAGCCGCCGCCCCATTTGCGCGCGGACCTGCTGCGGTTCTATATCCGGATGCCGCGCGGTCTTTGGCGGCACGGAATAACGGAATTGTGGGACTTGGGAGCTCTGTTCGATTGATCGCCGGCGCCCGGTACGAGAACTTGAGGTTTCAGATTCTGCGAGCCAACGTCCAGATCATCGGCGACATCAACAATCCCCCAACGATCATTCCTCCCGCAGGCACATACGGCATCAGCGCAGAAGGTGTGGATTCGCCCCGCGTTGCGTTTATAAACATCCAAACAAGCACGCTGGCTCAAGACCAATGGAAATGGTACGCCGATATCACAAACCACATCTTTGCGGACCCCAAATACGGGGGAGTTCTTTTCTCGAATGTCAAAAATGGTCATATCGAAAAGGTAACGATTGTAGGAGCCGATGGCAGCACGGACGGGGCGAGCCACAGCGCGGGGGTCTCGGGGATTACCCTCTTGGATAATACAGGCACCCTCGTTGCTGACAGTCGGCTGAACGGAAATATTTTTGGCTTGATTATTGCGGGCGGCAGTGAAAATGTCGTCGTTGACAATGTCATCGTAAACAATATTCGTCAAGGGCTTGTGCCCGGCACGGGAGACTTGTGCAATGGCTGCGATTCGGCAGGGGTTGCCATCACATATGCGGCGGACGGGAGCGCATCACGGAACAATATGATTGGGCTACCCGGACATGGGAATTGGATCAGCGGCGGGACCGGGGTTTTTGTGATCTGTAATAACAAGCTGCCCGGCGGAGGCGGCGGTCACTATAATTTCTTTGTCGAAAACAACTTGGCGGCGGAATGGAACGGCGTTGAAGCTGTGGCAACCGAGGGAAATGTCTTTGTGCGTAATGTCATTTACTTTACCGGCAACACCGTCGGCTACTGGCTGACCGGTTCGACCTTTACGATGGACAGTCGCTTTCGCGAAGGGTTGTCGGGCGCGCGCGGAAAAATCGAATTCCAGATCACCGATGCTCGTTTTGGCAGCAACCTCTCGGGCGCCATGCGTCTCGTCGAGAATCCGCGCTTGCCCGACCCGGGCGCACTGCCATACAACGTTCGCGAGTATCTGGCGCGACAGACCCCGCACATCGCGTATGCGCCAATCCCATAAAATGCCGCATCGGGTCAGACCACTTTTATTTTGTCCCAAGCATTTTGTGGAGATTCGTGCCAAGTCGCAGTTTGGCGAACGATTCGCGCCGATTCGCGTTCCAGGGATTAACACTGGTTTCCGTTTCGGCAAGCAAGTTATACTTGTACGAACCCTAAAGCAGACCAAGCAAAACCCCGTCTACCATCCGACGGGGTTTTCTTTCAACAGTATTCAGTTGTGGATCGGGTCTTGTTCGTGCCGGCGAAATCTCAAGGACGACAGACCCAACTATAGATGTTACCGCGATCGGTCATGACCGCGCGAGGATGTGTTGGGTGCTGGGAACGGCAGACCGCATTCATGTCAATACCGCCGATCCGTGAGTTGCCGCTGTAGCAGCCCCAGGTATACGCATCCGTTTTACTGGTAAAGCTGGCGCGCGCGCCTCCGCCATAAACCGCGCTGCAATAGCCATCCAGATTCATCAGTTTTTCACCCATCGCATCAATCGGTCCGCTTACAGGCACAGGCGCGGTGCTTGGTCCGCAATAAGGCGGACACGTCTGCTGCACATTGCAGTATGGCGGACAGGGATAGGGGTTCGTAGCCACATATACGGTAGCCGTCGGATAAAATTCGGTCCCATCATACCGGATGACTCGCAAATAAAAAGTCGTCGTGGTGGATGGATAGACACAGCGCCCCTCGTGTCCGGTGACGCCAATGCCGGAAAAGTAGATTTGTCGCACCCCGTCAATATCCCAACGCAAAAGAGAACATTGACCCGGCGCAATCACCGGCGGATTGGCGTAAAAGAACCCTCCCTGCATTGGGGGGATTGCGCCTGGTTGCGGATTCACAACGACCGGGGGGACTCCGCCTGGTTGCGGATTCACAACGACCGGAGGGATAGCGCCTGAAGTGGGGAAACTTCCATTGGCATCATAGTAGAATCGTCGGGATTCGACATAGCTGTCGGAGAAGCGGGCGGTCATAGTATAGTCAACATGCCGCACACCGCGATTCTTCAAGGGACAGACAATCTTGGGTTGGACTTCGTACGCCTCCAGCGGCGCTTCCTCACCACCCCCGCTATTCAGAGCCAGATAGGGCCAACCCCAGGGGGCATTAACATAGATATAGATATTGGCGCACCCATCCGAAGTATTTTCAACCCAGAGCCGAATACGATCACCGCCCTGCGCCTGAGCAGATTGCGAAAACCCAACGATACCAAGAACTAGGACAGCAAGTGCGGCCAAGACATGTTGACGTTGCATTGTGGCCTCCAGTTGAGCCGACGAATCCAAAAAAACTTTATTTTAGTTGCGGCATTATCGCGCTGTTGAAACACAAAGTCAACGCATTTTTTCGGAAATTTACCAAATTGCAACTCGGGATTGTGCGGCGGGCATGCGTTCTCGATACGTTACCGCCCCTCGCCTCCTCTGATATGTCCTGTCAATGGCATTTGGCGACATACACCGTCACACCCGCGTCCGCGCAGCGGATGGACATTTCCCTCTCGGTCGGAAATGGGGTTTTTTGATTTTGTGCTATCATCTGCGCTTGCACGCTTGAACCCGCAATGAAGCACGCAGACATCCGAAAATACCTCGCCATCCTCGCGTTTTATTTGCTCCTCGCGCTGGTCCTCACCTATCCACTCGCGCTGAATTTTTCGACCCACATTCCGGGGCATGATACGGACGGACCCGCGCAAACGTGGAGTCTCTGGTGGACGCGCTATGCGCTGTTGGACCTGGGGCGTGCGCCGTTCACGACGGATTACTTGTTTTATCCGTTCGGGCTGAACCTGGTGGCGTATACGCCGGTTTTTCTGAACGGGCTGCTCTCGATTCCTCTGCAGTTGGCATTTGGAGTGATCCCGGCGCAGAACGCGATGGTGTATTTTGCGCTGGTGACGGGGGCGTTCGGGGCGTATTTGTTTGTGCGCGAGGTGATGGGGGGCGGGAGCGGACCAAGGACGGAGGACGAAGGACGAAGGAGGGAGGACGAAGGACGGAGGACGGGCGATGAAGGACGGAGGACGGGCGACGAAGGACGAAGGACGAAGGACGGAGGACGAGGGGCGGGCGATGAAGGACTAGAGTCGTTACTATGGGAGATTGCGGCGGTGGCGGCGGGCGCGCTGTTTGGGTTTGGGGCGTGGCATTTGAATTATGTGGTGGCGGGGCATTTTATGCTCATCAGCAACCAGTGGCTGCCGTTCTATGCCTTGTATCTGGTGCGGCTGTCGCGCGGGCGATGGCGTGATGCGGGATTGTTGGCGCTGTTTTTGATTTTGACGGCGTGGACAGAGTTGACGTTTGTGCCGTTTTTGGCGCTGTTGACGGGGTTTTATCTTGTGTATCTCGCGGTTGCTCTCAAGGGGGGGAAGAGAGATTTCTCGGCGCGGAAAACGTCCGTCGAAATGACATCAACCGGGGGCGATTTCTCCGGGCGGAAAACGCGCCCGCACAGAACATGTCACTTGAACCCGCGTGAGATTTCTCACTCTGTTCGAAATGACAGTTCTCTGCCCAAACAGCCTGCGCGGGCTGACGATCTCGAAAGGACAGGCGCGCGCGTTTTTTGGGGAGTGGTGGGTAAGTTGGTGGTGGTGAGCGTGGCGGCGCTGGTGGGGATGCTGCCGCTGGTGTTGTCGCTGGCGGCGGATTTTCAACGCTACGGGTATTATCTCACGGCGGGGGTGGGACGGATTCAGATTTTTTCGGCGGAACCGATTTCGTTTTTTCTGCCGTCGGGACAACATCCCCTGCTCGGCGCGTGGTCGGAGAGCATCACGACCGCCAACACGAGTTATGCGTTCATCGGCTGGGCGGTGATTGCGCTGGTCGCCATTGGGTTTTATGCGAGACGTAAATCAGGCGCGGCGTGGTTCTGGCTTTTGAGCGCGCTGGCGTTCGGGCTGTTGATGTTTGGCTCGACGCTGTATGTCGGCGGTGAAAACACCAAAGTGCCGATGCCGTTTGCGCTGCTGCGGATGATTCCGTTTGTGAACGCCAACCGCTACCCTGCGCGGTTCAATGTGATGTTGATGCTGACACTGCTGCCGTTGTTTGCGTGGGGGATTTTCGCGTTGTGGAATGCGCGGGGCGCGGTCGGAAAAATTGCGCTCGCCGCACTGGTCGGGCTTGTAGTTTTCGAACAGTTGGTCGCGCCGATTCCGCTTACCAAAATCGAGCCGCCCGCGATTTTTGAAACGATCAGGGACGAGCCGGGCGATTTTACGGTCCTGGAACTGCCGCTAGGCTGGCGCGGGAGCATTGTGATGCAGGGCGAGACGGACGACGTGGCACAATTCTTTCAGACGACAGACCACAAGCGGCGTTTGGGTGGGATTACTTCTCGCTTTCCCGATTTGAAGCTGCGCTATTTTGATCAAGCGCCCGTTTTGCGTACGCTGAATGCGCTGGAGGAGGGACGCGCGGTGGACGAGACGCAGTTGGAGGCCGACCGCGCCGCGGCGCAGAATTTTCTGCGCTTTTTCGATATCCGATATGTGAGCGTGTATTTGCCGCAGGTCGCGCCCGAGACGATGGCGTTTGTGCGCGAGAATTTTCCACTGCAAGAGGTGTATGCGGATGGAGAGCGCGCGGTGTATCGCGTGATGGCAGACCCTGCCTCCGCGCGCACCGAGGTAGACCCCGCATCGGATGCGGCGCGCTTGAATTTTGACGACAGTTGGGGGCACGCGCAAGAGGACAATGCGGGGTTCGGCTATCGCTGGGGGATGAATGAGAGCTCGCGGTTGTGGCTGCCGCTGGACGACGCGGATTATGAATTGACGTTTCGCTTGCGCGGTGCGCGACCCGACCAAGAGGTGCAGCTGCGCGTGAACGGAGAATATCTTGCCAAGTGGCGCGTGAGCGAGACGTGGGGCGAATATACGGCACAAGCGCCGAAAGGCGCGGTCAAAGCCGGGTTGGACTCGATAGAGTTTAGGTCAGACGCGGTGGCGCTCGAGGATGCGGCGATGGATGACCGAACGATTGGCGGGACGGGCGTGGCTTCGCCGGTGGATATTTCGGCGACGGGGGCAGGGTTTGATGCGGGCAAGTATGGCGAAATTTATGTGGCGGGCGTGAGCCAAATCCCGAACAAGCGCGGGTATCATCTCGTCGCGGTGAATCCGCAGACGGGCACGGTGGACGCGGTGGGTTCGTTCGATACGTTTGCCGACCCGAACGCTTCGACGAGGATGGCAGAGTTTGTCCAGTCGCTGGCGCAAGGGGAAATCGTCGCCGGAGCGGCAATTGATGATGCATCGCAGAATCTGACGCCCGAAGGGTTCGGCGCGCTGCAAGCGCTGGGCGTGGCGGGCGACCTGCGCGGGCAGTTTCGCGCGGGGCACGCCTTTGTCGGGATCAAAGGGTTGAATCCCGGGCAAGCGGTGGAAGATTTGAACGCGCACGCGTCCGCGACCGTCTCGATTGGACGAAACGTGACACAGCCGCAAGTGACGCTGGCGCTTGGACCGTTTGTGATGATTCGGAAATAACGTATGACAATGTTGAAGAATATGACGTGGCGGCGCGCGGTTGGTTGGGCGCTCGCGGTTGCGATCCTGATCTTTCTGGGACGCACACTGTGGAGCACCTGGGCACAGGTGGGTCAAAGCGGGTATACGTTCGATTTCAATCTGCCGCTGCTGGTCTTGTCAACGCTTTTGCTGGTGCCGAGCCGCAGTTTTGCGGTCGAGGCATGGCGGCGGATTTTGCGCGCGCTGGGAAATTCAATTTCGTTTCGCTTTGCGATCTATGCCTGGTTCATCTCTAATCTCGCGCGCTTTATTCCGGGAAATGTGTTTCAACTGGCGGCGATGATGATGCTGACGGATGGCGCGGGGGTCTCCAAAGTGAACGTGGTGCTGAGCCAGGCGGTGTATGCGGGGATTGCGTTGTCGGTCGCCGCGCTGTATGGGTTGACGCTGCTGCCGCTGCCGCCCGAAGCGATCCCGTGGGTGGCGGTGGCGTTTGCGGCAATGATTTTGTTGTTTGCGATGCCCGCCGTGTTCCGGTTGATGTTGAACGTGACGACATGGCTTGTGCGCAAGGTGCGACGCAATTCGGAAATCACTGCGCCGCGGGTGACGACGACGTTCCGGCACAACCTCGTGCCGCCGGTCTGTTCGGTGATCATGTGGACGCTTAACGGGCTGGCGTTCTGGTTGTTTGTGCGCTCGATGACGGATATTTCGATCGAGGTGCTGCCCGCGTTTATCGGGATGAATGCGGCGGCGTATTTTGTGGGGTATGCGTCGTTTATTACGCCAAGCGGATTGGGGTTCCGCGAGGCGACCCTCGCCTACTTTTTGTCGGCATATTTTCCGCCGCCCGTTGCGGTGGCGATTGCATTTCTCGCGCGGATATGGAGCATTGCGGGGGAATTCCTGGGCGTCGCGCTGGCGGTGGCATGGAAGCCGCGCGAGGCAAAGCAGATACCGACCCGGGATGAGAGTGGGGAGATACAGGGCGGGGAGATACAGGGCGGGGAGATACAGGGCGGGGAGATACAGGGCGGGGCAACCCCGCCCCTACGAGCGAAATGAAAACGCGCGCCTATTTTGCAGCTCTCGCCATAGTTTGGGTGTTGATTTTTGCGTATGGCATTTACTTTTCGGCGCTGTCGGTGAGGCGGCATCGCGCGTTTTTGACGAACGCGTCGGACCTGGGGCAGATAGACCAGGCGGTCTGGAACACGTCGCAGGGAAGGGCGTTAGAGTTTACGCGGCGGACGGGCGAACAGAGCGTGCGGCTGACGGACCATGTCGAGCCGTTGTTTGTTTTGATCTCGCCCGTGTTTTATTTGTATGACAGCGTCGAAGCGCTGTTGATCTTGCAGAGTTTTGTGATCGCCATCGGCGCGCTGGCGGTGTTTTGGATTGCGCACGCAAAACTCGCGCCCATCGCGGGACGGGTCGAATGGCATGCGCCGTTTGCGGGGGTGTTGTTTGCCGCCATGTATTTGCTGTTTCCCGCGCTGCAAGCGGCAAATCTCGCGGAATTTCACGCGGTAACGTTCGTGCCCGCGCTCGTGTTGTTTATGTATCATTTTGGGTTGGAGAAAAAGTGGGGCTGGTTTGCGGTGTTGGCGCTGTGGACGCTGATGGTCAAGGAAGAGGTGGCGTTATTGGTAGTGATGATGGGGGGATATTTTGCGATTGTTGATTTTAGATTTTTGATTGCTGATTGGAAAACCTTGCCTGCGCGGTTCCTCGCGTATCTAAAGAGCGCGCCGAGGGTGCCGATGTTTTTTGCGGCGCTGGGGGTGGTCTGGTTTGTGGTGACGGTGTTTGTGATCATTCCGCAATTCAATACGCTGGGACGGTCGCCGTATACGTGCCGGTATGTGGTGAGCGAGGATTGTCCCGAAGTGGTGCGCGGACTGCTGCTGCCGGAACGGCTGCGGTATCTGGCACAGTTGTTTGCGTCATCGGGGTTTGTGTCCATTTTGGACCCGATTTCGCTGCTGCTCGGCTCGCCGCTGATTCTGGCAAATGTGATCAGCAATTATCCCGCGCAATATTCGGGGACATTTCATTATGCCGCGCCGGTGGTCCCGTATTTTGTGCTGGCAGCTATCGGCGGGAGCGCGTGGTTGACGCGAAAACTGCAAGGGCGCGGGATTGCGAATGCGTTTGTGACGGTGGTGGGCGCGGCGTTTGTGCTGGCGCTGGGGTATCATCTTGTGGTGGGGTATACGCCGGTGGCTGGCGCATATACGTTTCCGGAAATTACCGCGCGGAACGAATTGTTTGCCAAATTTGCGGCGCAGATTCCGCCGGGCGCCAAAGTTTCGACGACGCCTTCGCTGCACCCGCATTTGAGCCACCGCGAATATTTGTATCGTTACCCCGTGGTCGAGGATGCGGATTATGTGATGCTGGATGTGAACGAGTCGGACCGCGGGATACCGAGCGAGTTTCGGGTGCGGTATAACGAGCTGTTGGACGAGGGGTTCGGGGTCGTGGATGCGCAAGACGGGTATGTGCTGCTGCGACGGAATGCGCCGCCGCAGAATTTGCCCGATGATTTTTATACGTTGTTTCGCGCGCCGAACGTGACGCCGCAATTTCCCGCGCAGATTGATTTTGGCGGCAAGGTGCGGTTTCTCGGATACGATATTGCCGAGAACCAATACGGGCGCCCGTATCTGAAAACATACTGGCAGAGATTGCAGCCATTGGACAAGAATTATTATTTGTTTCCATTCCTGGCGGACGAGGAGGGCGCGCCGCTCGCGGACTTTAATTTTCCGATGACGGTTTTGTTTTGGCATCCGAGCGCGGCATGGAAGCAGGATGAGATCGTGGTCGGGAAAACGATACCGCTGGACTGGGGCGACCGCGTGCGGCTCGGCGTGGGTGTGGTGGACGGGTTTGATTGGAATGATAAAGATTCGCGGCTCAAGGTGGAGAGGGTCGAACCGTCAAATCTAAAGGTGGTGGACGGGACGTGGGTAGAGTTGGGAGAGTTCAGGAAAGAGGGGAGTGAGTATTTAAAATGGAGAGAGTGACTCTACTGTGTCTACATTATTGAACCGTTCTCTGTGGGTCGGCTCGGTCCTGACGCTGGCGGCATTCGGGCTGCGGACGTTCGAGCTGGCAAAACAAAGTTTTTGGTATGACGAGGCATTCAGCGTGTATCTGGCGCGATTTGACCTCGCGACGATTACGGCGCGCACGGCCGCGGATATCCAGCCGCCGTTGTACTATTATTTGTTGAATTTGTGGATGACGGGGGCGGGCGATTCGGAATTTGCGGTGCGGTTCCTGTCGCTGTTTTTTGGGGTTCTCATCGTGCCGCTGATGTTTGTGACCGCCAGGCGGTTGTTTGGGCAAAACGCGGCTTTGTTTGCGGCATTGATTGCGACGCTGTCGGCGCTGTATTTGTGGTATTCGCAAGAAGCGCGGATGTATACGCTGATCACGTTTCTCGGTCTGTTGTCGAGTTATGCGCTGCTGCGCGGGCTTGGCGGCGCGGGAGGGGGTCGGCGGTGGTGGATCGTGTTTGTGGTCGCCAACCTCGCGGCGGTGTATACGCACTATTTTGCGTTTGCGCCGTTGGCGTTCCAGATCGTGTATGCGCTGTGGGCGAATTTTCGTTATCAGCTCAAGGCGCTGCGGGCAATCCTGGTTTCGTTTGCGGTAATTCTGGTAGCGTTTTTGCCGTGGGTGCCGTTTATGCTGAATCGGCTGGGCGAGGATGCGAGTTATTTTCGCGGCGATTTGAAACTGGACGAGGCGCTGCGGCATATCGCCATCAATTTTGCGGTCGGGGAATCGGTGCTGGAAGGGATCGCACAATACATTGCGCTCGGCTGGCTGGCGGGACTGGCGATTGCGGTGGCGGCGGTGGTGGTGGACGCTAGACTGGGGACGAAGGACGAAGGACGAAGGACAAACGATGAAGGGCGAACGACGAAGGTTGAGGGACGAGGGACGACGGACGACGGACGAACGACGAAGGATGAGGGACGACGGACGAACGACGAAGGACGAAGGACAAAGGGTGAAGGAAAGCCGACAGCGAATGGGCTTGTGTTTACGCTGTTGTATCTGGTGATTCCGTTGGTGCTGCTGTTGTTTTTGTTTTCGCGGAATCCGAAATTTAATGCGCGGTATTTGATGCTGGCATCGCCCGGATTCTATTTGCTGTTGGGGGCGGGGCTGGCGAGTTTGTTGGTGCTGGCGCGGTCGAAAAATGTGTTGACAAAGGTTGCGGCGGCGGCGGCGATGGTCGTAACCCTCGGTTTTCTTGTCCTCTCGTCGTTGTATGCGCTTTCGAACGCGTATTTTGACCCGGCATTCACCAAAGCGGATTTTCGCGGCGTGGCGCAATATATTGCGGCGCACGCGCAGGACGACGAGGCGATTGTGCTGACGAGCGGGCATCTGTTCCCCGCATTTGATTATTATTATCAAGATGCAAAACTGCCCGAGCTGCGCTTGCCCGACGAGGCGACGCTCAACGCGGACAATGTGCTGACGTTCGAGGCGGCGAATGAATTGAATCGCGGGTTGAACGGCAAGCGCGGGGCGTGGGTGGTATTGTGGCAGGACGAGGTGGCAGACCCGAACGGCGTGGTTCCGATGCTACTGTCGTCGCGCGGGGAGGAACAACCGCAGGACGCGGCTTTCTGGCAGGTGCGGCTGCGGCACTGGACATTTCCCGATGGATTTGCCCCACTGCCTTCCACGCCGGAAATCGCAAACGCACAGGAATCAAATTTTCAAAATACGTTCAAGTTGTTGGGCTGGGACCAACCCAAAGCTACCAGCGCGGACAAGGGCGCGGCGCTGCGATTGTTTTGGCAGGCGCTCGAGACGACGCCCGATGATTACAATGTGGCGATTCGGATCGTGGACGAGAACGGGACATTCTGGGGCAAGGTGGACCGGCGTCCCGCCGGGTTGAATTATCCGACGATGCGATGGAAGGAAGGCGAAATCGTCGCGGGAGAGTATGTGGCGGAATTGTTACCCGGAACGCCCGCGGGCGATTATTACGCGACGGTGACGATGTTTACCAAGCAGAACGAGACGGGGCTGGATATGCTGGCTCCGAACGGCGCGCCGTTGGGCAAGAGCGTGCGCGTGGGTCCCATCAAGATTCTGCCATCGGAAAAGCAGCCGCAGGTCGTTGACCTGAAAATTCAACACTCGCTTTCGACGCCGCTTGAACCGTTCACGCTGCTCGGGTATCAAATCGGACGCGAAGGGGCAAGCACGGGGGAGAGTGTGCCGCTGACGCTGTTTTGGCGCGCCGACAAGAAACCGGACGCGGACTATACATTCCAACTGGGCTTTGGGGACGCGTTCTCGACGCCGCAGCCGTTGGCGAACGCAGCGTATCCGACCTCGCAGTGGAGCGCGGGGGAATTTGTGCGCGGACAGTACGAGGTGCAGGCGCCGCCGGATGGGAATGCGTGGAACGGAAATCTCTCGCTAAAACTCGCGGCGGAGGGGAACGAACGCGTCACCGATTTGCAGCAACCGTTTGTCCTGACCAGGACCGACCGCAATTTCACCGAACCGACACCGCAAGTAAGGCAGGACGCGAATTTCAACAACCTTATCGGCTTGGTCGGGTATGATTTGTCGGCGACGGAACTGAAAGCGGGTGAGCCGCTGACGGTGACGTTGTATTGGAAGGCGTTGGGGCAGCCCGAAAAACCATATACGGTCTTTGTGCAGCTGCTGGGCGGTGCGCCGCCGCCTGTGGCACAAAAAGACTCGCAGCCGCTGAACGGCGGGCGTCCGACCGATACATGGGTGGAAGGGGAATTTTTGACCGACCCGTATACAGTAGAAATCAAGCCCGATGTGCCGCCCGGAGAGTATCAGGTGTTGATCGGGTGGTACGATTCCGCTGACCCATCGTTTGCGCGCTTGCAGGCGCTGGACGAGAACGGGAGCGGGATTGGGGATTTTGTGACGCTGGACCAACACGTGGTGTTGAGCAAATGAGCGTGATGGATACCAAGCTCCGCGGCAAGGTCTGGTCTCGAAAGGGACCTGCGTCGTGGGATTTTGTCACCGTCTGTACAAGAGCGTATCTTGATTTGTGCTATGATTCCGGTCTCGAACCATGATAGAAACCCATCACCTGAGCAAAACGTTTGACAAATTCACCGCCGTCGAGGACTTGGATCTCGCCGTTCAATCGGGCGAGATTTTTGCATTTCTGGGACCGAACGGCGCGGGCAAGACGACGACGATGCGGATGCTGGCGTGTTTAATCGGACCGACAACGGGCGAGGCGACGGTCGCGGGCTTTCGAGTCGGGCGGGACGACGACGAGATTCGCGCGCGCATCGGCATTTTGACGGAAACGCCCGGATTGTATGAAAAATTGAACGCGGTGCAAAACCTCGATTTTTTTGGACGGCTCCACGGGCTGGATGCGACGACGCGCAATCGGCAAATCACGCGGTATCTGGACATTTTGGGATTGGGCGACCGACGCAAGGAACCGGTCGGCAATTTTTCGAAAGGGATGAAACAGAAACTTTCGATCGCGCGCGCGGTGCTGCACGAGCCGCAAGTAGTGTTTTTTGACGAGCCGACGAGCGCGCTGGACCCCGAGTCCGCCAAAGTGGTGCGCGATTTTATTGCAGAGCTCAAGAGCGAGGGGCGCACAATTTTTCTGTGCACACACAATCTGGACGAAGCGGACCGGCTGGCGGACCGGGTTGGAGTTTTCAAGCGGCGCTTGATCCAGGTGGACACACCGGAAAACCTCCGCCGCACGTTGTATGGACAACGGGTGTTGTTTCGCGCGCGCGAGCTGACAGACGCGCAGATCGGCGCGCTGCAAGCGCTGCCCTTTGCGCACGATGTCACGCGAAACGGCAACAGTATTTCGATTGCGCTGGATGACCCGGAAGGCATGACGCCGCAGGTGGTGAATGCCCTCGTCGCGGCGGGCGCGGCAATTTTGGAGGTGCGGCAGGAACGCGCGTCGCTGGAAGCTGTGTATCTGGATTTGGTGGGAAAAGAGGGTTGATGATGAATTTCAGTCGTGTCGCTGCGGTGCTGCGACGGGAAATGCAGGAAATTTCAAAAAGTCGCGGGTTGTTGATGGCAATTTTTTTGCCGCCGCTCTTGATCACAACCCTCCCATTGATCGGGGTCGGCTTTTTGGGGCGGCTGATCGAGTCGGAGCCGGCGATGTCGAGCAGTTCGGGCGATTTGGGACAGATACTGCAAATGATGCCCGAGCTGCGCGATTGGACGGCGGGTGAGGTGACGGTCTTTATCATCCTGCAGCAATTTCTGACCTTTTTTTTGATGATGCCGCTGGTGATTCCCATGTCCATCGCGGGACAAAGCATCGTAGGTGAAAAGCAGAACAAGAGTCTGGAACCGCTGTTGGCGACGCCGATTCGGACCGGCGAATTACTCTTTGCCAAAGCGACGTCCGCGGTCGTGCCTGCGCTGGGGGCGACCTGGGCGGCGTATATTGTGTTTCTTGTGCTGGGGCGCTTTATGATTCCGAGTGAACGCGTTTACTCGGCGTTGTTGAATCCGAAATGGCTGGTGGCAATGATCGTGCTTGCGCCCCTGCTGTCGCTGTTGTCGGTGAGCATTGCGGTGACAATTTCGGCGCGGGTCAACGACACGCGCGCGGTGCAGCAAATCGGCGGGTTTATTGTCCTGCCGATCGTGATTCTCGGCGTGGCGCAAACGGCAGGGCTGATCCTGCTCAATACGACAACCTTTCTGTTGGGCGCCGTGCTGGTCGGAGCGCTGGACCTTTTGATCCTGCGGCTCGGGGTCAGGTTGTTTCAACGCGAACGGATATTGACGCGGTGGAAATAAGACATATTCACCCCCCCCCAAGGGCCGCTCTGTCGAGGAGGGGGAGTTGAAATGAGGTCGAGTGCCGCAGGAGGAGCGACGCAGAAACGACGCGCCTGGAGCGCGTTCCGGCATCGCGATTACCGGCTGTTGTGGTTTGGGCTGTTGATTTCCGTTGCCGGGTCGCAGATGCAAAACATTGCCATCAACTGGCAGACGTATGAATTGACAGGTTCGGCGCTGGCGCTGGGCGGGTTGGGGTTGACGCGCTTGATCCCGATTGTCTTTTTTTCGCTGGTCGGCGGGGTCGTTGCGGACACGCGCAACCGGCGCAAGGTGATGGTCGTGACACAGAGCATCATGATGTTGAGCGCGTTTGTGCTGGCGACCGTGACCTTTTTGGGGCTTGTCAATGTGTGGTGGATTTATGGCGTGGGATTTGTGAATGCGGGCGCGGCGGCGTTTGATTTGCCCTCGCGCCAGTCTCTGACGCCCAATCTGGTGCCGCGCGAAGACCTGACGAATGCGATCACGTTGAGCAGCATGGTCTTTCAAATTGCGACGATTCTGGGTCCGGGGATTGCGGGCGTGCTGATCGCGCGCCATGGGGTGGGACTGATTTATTGGATCAATGGGTTATCTTATATTGCTTTGATTGGCGCAATCATTTTGATGCGAACGCCGACGCCCGCGCAATTAAAGGCGAGCGAAGCGAATGTCAAGACGATGCTCGAAGGGCTGCGCTTTGTGTTCAAGGAACGCACTATTTTTTCCACGATGCTCCTGGATTTTTTTGCGACGTTTTTTTCGGGCGCAAACACGCTGCTGCCGATTTTTGCGGCGGACATTCTCAAGGTGGGCGCGCAGGGGTTTGGAATTCTCGCCGCCGCCGAGTCGGCGGGTTCGGTGATTACGGGATTTATCGTTTCGCTGTATGGGGATATCAAAGCCAAAGGGATGGTGCTGCTGGCTGCGGTGGCGGTGTATGGCGCGGCTACGATCTGTTTTGGATTGTCCAATGTATTTTACGCCTCGATCTTTTTTCTCATGATCGTGGGCGCAAGCGACACGGTCAGCGCGATTTTGCGCTCGACGATTCGCCAGTTGTTGACGCCGGACTATATCCGCGGGCGCATGACGAGCATCAACATGATCTTTTTTATGGGGGGTCCGCAGTTGGGTGAGTTGGAGGCGGGGATTGCGGCGGCGATCTTGACCGCGCCGATTGCGGTGGCGTTGGGCGGCGCGGCGACGATTGTGCTGGTGGGGCTGACGGCGTGGAAGGTGCCGGCGCTGCGGAATTACCGGTGACCTACCCTCTGTTTTTTTCCCCGCACTTGTATTAGAATTCGCCGCGTGAAACTTGTCCAATTCTGGCGACCCAATCTGGGTTATCGTGTCGGTCTGGTTCGAAACGAGAACGTGGTTGATATTACCGCGCCCGAGGTGGGTCTCAAAAGCACAAATGACTTTATCGAGAACGCCGCCGCGGGAGGTCTGCTGCTGGCGGAGTTTGTCGAGCGCGTATTGAGCGCACAGCCGCGCGCCGTCTATAGCTGGAGCGAGCTGGATACCGCGCGCGATCTGTACGCGCCGCATCTGGCGCTGCCGCTGATGCCGCCGGAAGTGTGGGCGGCGGGGGTGACGTATAAAAAGAGCGCGGAATTCCGCGACAACGAAACGGGCGAATCAATCTATGACCGCGCGCACAGCGAACCGCGTCCCGAAATCTTTTTCAAAGGGACGACGACGCGCTGTGTGGGACCGAATCAACCGGTGGGCATCCGCCGCGATTCAAAATTTACCGCGCCGGAACCCGAACTGGCGCTGGTGCTGGGGCATCGCGGCGACGTTATTGCGTACACGATTGCGAATGATGTGAGCGCGTGGGATATCGAGCGCGACAATCCGCTGTATCTGCCACAATCAAAAATCTTTCGCGGGGCGTGTGCGCTGGGTCCGAGCATTGTGACACCGGACGAGCTGCCGAACCCGTACGAGCTGGAGATTCACTGCCGCATCATCCGCGAGGGCAGAGTGATTTTTCAGGAATCGTCCAACACCTCGCGCTTGAAACGCACATTCGAGGAATTGATCAACTATCTTGTATGCGACAACCCGGTCCCCGGCGCGAGCGTTTTGTGCACGGGGACGGGAATCATTGTGCCGCAAGAAGCGGCGCTAAGACAGGGCGATATTGTGGAAATCGAGATTCCGCCGATCGGAGTCTTGAAGAATCCGGTGAAACAATGGGGCGAAACAGACAAATAAAAACCGCCGACCTGAAATGCAGGTCGGCGGTTTTTTTGGTGATCTATTGAACACGGTCAATCTGGAAAAAGACCGTGTTGGCGGCGATGGCGCCGTCGCGGGCATAGGCAATCGCGCGCACGATATACTGGGTCGGAAACACGGGGTCGCCGTTGAGCCATTTGAGACCGTTTTGTTTGAAATTGTAGGTGTTGCAGGGTTGATTGTTTTCGCCGCCGCCAAAACCGCAATAGTCGGCAGACTGTTCGGTGCGCTTGTGGACGATTTTGCTGTCATAGGTGACGACAAAGAAATCAACATGGTCAATCCCGGAATTGGAGCTGGGACCATCGGTCTCGGCGCGGATCGTCAGTTCCTTTTCCAAATTGAAATTGCTCGGCTCGGTGAGATTGACAAAAAGCGATTCGGGGGGGGCGTCGCCCAAATTTACATAGAGCGGACGTTCGGCAACCTGGATGCGATTGTCGCGGGTGTGCGCCACAGCGCGAATAAAATACCAACCGCTCTGAATCGGTTTGTCGGGACTCCACCGGAAATTTGGTTCACCCTGTCGCCCGAACGTGCACTGACCATCGGATTCACCAAAGAAACAGTAGGGTTTGTTGTTTTCGCGTTTGGTCGCAATCACATTGCCCTGCAAATCCTGAATAAAAAACTCGATATAGGCGATACCGTCGCCATCGTCACCGCCGACGAGGGTGTCGTTGGCGGTCGCTTCGAGCTGCATTTGTTCGCCGTCCCAATCAACCACCACATTCATTCCGCCATCAAATGGGGGAAGAAAGACAAGCGGCGGGAGCGTGGGTGGGATGGGCGTGGGTGGTATGGGGGTGGGCGGCGGAAGCGTGGGCGGTAGAGCTGTTTGTGTTGCGGGAAAAGGCGGGACAAAGACGATTGGCGCGTCAGTCGGCTGGGGCGGCGTCGCGGTAACCACTATGACAATCGGCGCTTGAGTTGCTGTTGGCAGATCGGCGATGGCCGCGCTCACCGCAATGGGGATGGATGCTTCGGCTGAAACGTTGGCGGTGTTGAACGCCCGCACAAGCACGGCGTGCGCGCCGACGCCTTGTGCCGTCCATACCTGCACCACATTGAATTGAGTCTGTCCTTGCGTAACTGCCTGATCGGTCTTGACCGGCTGCCCGTCAATACTCAGTTCGACGCGCGTGATGCCGGTGGGATCGGTCGAGACAGACTGAATCCCGACGGGTTGTCCCTCGAGGAACGTCGCGCCAAAGGCAGGGACAAGAATCTGGACGGCAGGTCTTGAAGGCGTCACGCCGCCTTGGGTCGTCGTACAAGCGGCACATACAGCAACGAGGGCAAGAATGCCAAGTGAATACAAGAGTCTCACGAGTCACCTCATTTCACGGTGTCCAGCATATTTTGCGTGCTCTGCTGCGCGCAGACGCAGTTTGGCAAAACATTCGAGCGCAAAAAGACGTCCGGCTCGTCTGCCGGAATCATTTTGACGCAGGCGGCAAAACTGTCCACCGCATTTTGCAGTTCCGCCCGCGCCGACGCGGAATCCCCCTGCATCAAATGTGCGACGCCGTTGGCGCGCTGTGCGGCGCCGAGACTCAGCCACGCCACTGCCAGGGTACGGCTGTCCTCTGCCGGTGTGGTTTGGGTCAGTCCAAGCAAAGCGCGCGCGGCGTTTTGGAAATAGGGTTCGGCATCCGTCGGGTTTTGCCCGAGCAGCAATAATTGTCCCACCAGAGCGTCGGCATTGGCGCGAGCTCCGCTGATTCTGCCGTCAAGGCGGGAGGGGGCGGGGTTGGGCAATTCGGCGCGCGCCCGGTCTAAAAAGACGATGGCGCGGTCGAGCTCGGTACGCGCGTTTTGCAGGATGGCGGGGTCGGTCGGCGGCGCGGGAGCTTGCGGACAGGGCAGATTTGCGGCCGGGGTGTTGATGCGGCACTGCCCCGCGTTCGCGGAACCGGCGGGAATTAACAGGCGCTGGGCGCGCTGCAAGGCGACCTGTCCCAACCCAAAGTCCGCGCGGGCGTAGGTGCGCCCATTGCGTAAGGCAATGTCCTGCGCGCGCTTGAAATTTTGTTCGGCGTCGTTCAGTGCCAGTTGGACGGCGGTCTCGCCCGCGCCCGGTTTGAAAATCAGCGCGGCGTCACTCTCGCAGTTGGCAAGAAACAGCGCTTCGCGCCCGATAAAATAATACAAGACCTCTTTGCCCTGATTCTCGTCCCAATCCCCCAGATTTGCTTCTCCTTCTTTCAACACCTTGTACGCCAGATCATAGCGTCCGTTCAAATCGTTTTGCAGACCGCGCGAAAACCAGACGAGGGCGCGTCCAATTGGCTGCAAGGTCGCTCGCAAATATTCGTCATTGACCGGGTCGGGCATGGGGATAGGCTGACCGAGCTGCTGGCTGCCGCTCAATTCGTCCGCTTCGCCCGCGCGCTGTTCGATGTAAAACTGCGGGACAAAACTCACCGTGCTCTGTCCGGGCACCAGGTTGCCGTAAATGACGATGCGCGCGTCCACCTGTTTTGCCACGCGTTCGGCGTCCGCCTGGTTCAAGATGGGCGCGGTCGTGCGTTTTTGAAAAAGATGGATGGGATCAAACCCGGTCGCCAGATGCCAGATGGTGGGACGGTCGGCAGGATCGAGGTCCGCGAGTTCCGAATTGAGACGGTTATAGAGCCAGTCGGCAAGATACGTCCCCTGCGCCGAGTTGGTCACATTGCCGTTGGCATCCTGCTCGCCAAACTGGACAATGGCGACGTTCGATGCGGATGCGCCTTCTGCCATTTGGGAGGGTGTGATGATCCACCAGACCGCCACGGCGAGGACCAACGCCACCGCGAGGAGAACGAGCAAAAAGCGGACGGGCACGACGAACGAGCCGATGTTGATTTTTGCCTGAAGGATGTTGCGACCGACGGCGAGCTGGTCAACCTGCGCGCCCGCTCCGACGTTGACGCGATTCACGTCGCCAACGACGGTCGGTGCGCGGTCATCGCGCGGAGAGGGTTTTGGTTGTGCTGCATCGTTCGGGGGCGGTGTGTTGGGGTCGGGGGGGGTGGGGGAAGACATTAGTAAAGCAAGTTAACCGATGCAATTCGAGTTAGCGAAAGAGTTTTCTCCCCGCGAATCAACGCGAATCTTTGCCAATGAGAACCAAATTCGTCGTTACGTAAAGCGTAACAGAAATTCGCGCGGAAATGGGCGGGGAAACCCCGCCCCTACGTGGTGCGGAAGCGTTCGGCGATTTTGGCGACGGCGAGGGCTACTCCGGCGATGGGATTGAGAAGCGCGGCGGCGGTGATTTCGAGAATGTCGGGGGCGATGTTTTTGAGGTCGGTGAGCCAGCGTTCGATTTTTTTGGCGTTGGCTTGTTCGCCCTTGTTGGCTTCGGACTCGACTTGTTTGACCTTGGCCTTGATCTCGTCCTTGTCAATGTCGGGGTCGTCGGGGCGCGCATCCACCTGTTTGTAGACGGTCTGAAACAACGCGGCGAGGTCCTTGAGGTCTGCGCCCTGATTGATCTGGGTGTTGTTGCGTCCCGCGGCGACCTGACCGACGGTCGCGCCCGCGCCGATGGTGACGGTGTTGATATCGCCCTCGGCGAAAATGTCGTCTCCTTGCACGTTTTTGTCGCCGCCGATCATATCACGTCCAACGCTGACGCGCGCGTTGCCCCCGATGTTGATACCGCCGCCCGATTTGCCAGATTTTTTCTCGTCTGCCATTTCATCCTCCCCGGCAAAAATTGTGCCGTCCGCAGCGCGCATGAAAAGGACCGGCGTGCCCCATTCCAACACACTGCCGCCAAAATAGATGGCGCGGCGCGCCTCGTTGACTGCCGCATCCATCGGAAACCCGTCCGCCAGAGTGCGATAAACTTCGGACGAGAATAGAATCGCCGCAGGGTCGCTGATGGGGAACTGCATGGCGATGACGGCGGGGATGCCTTTTTGCACGAGACGCGGCGCAACACCCGTGAACGGATTTTTTGCCGAAGTGCGCGCCCCCTCGCAGGCGTTGAGCAGGACCACGCGCATCGAATCGGCATCATGCAGGAGCGTGGCGACGAGTTCGTCGCGCACCGCGCGCCCCTGCTTTTGAGCGTCCTCGAACACCAATGCGCCGTGTTGGGTCGCGGCGTCGTATTCGCCATGACCGATAAAATGCAAGAGGTGATAGTCGCCCTTGCGGAGCTGACGCTGGAGGGCATCAAAGGTGGGCGGCTCGACGCGCGTGAGAGTCAGTTTGTTGTCGGCGCGCAGTTCGAGGGTGGCATCCTGTAGACGACGCCATTCGCCTTGCACGTCGAGGGTCTCGTAATCCGTGGGACTTGCGAGAACGGCGAGCAAATTCAGGGGCGAGGGTGCGGCGAGCGGTTCGACAGGTTCGGGCAGAGCGAGGAAACGGACGATGGGCGTTTCCCTTGACAGCGCGAGAAAATTTTCGCGCGTGGCATCGTAAAGATACTCCCACGGCAAGTCGGCGAGTTCGGGAACCTCGTCAAGACGGAGTTTGATCCGCAAGCCCTTGTCCGCATTGTCGGCGGCGTCACGGCTGCGGCGAAAGCTGGTCAAGACCTCATCGTGAAAGACCGCATTGAACAGGGTTTTGCCGAACTGTTTGAGCATTTCCTCGGGCGTGGCGTTGGCGCCCGAAATGGGGGCGCGGCGACCGATGCGCGCCATAAACGAGTCCAGTTCCGGGGGCTGGAAAGGAGACGCAAACGCGGCGTTCGCCTGCCCGACGGGCGAGTCAACGATGAGGGCGCGGTAGCTGTCTCCGGCGCGCTCGATGAGCAGATCGAGAGTGAGATAGGCGCGTTTGGACATGCACTGACTGTAGCACGCGCGGGGAAGGGTTGTCAATGCTGAAAGCGATAGCAAACCCGACCCCGCCAAGGCACAGCGCGTGGTGCAGGCGATGTTGGGCATGAACAAGACCGAGGTTGCGGGTTTGCAGAGGGCACATGACGGCTCCTGACAAGACCGCGCCGCAAGAGGGGCTCGTCATTCGGCGCATCAATGATGCGCCGGTCGAGCTCGTGTGGCAGGCGTGGACCGATCCCGCGCATGTGATGCGCTGGTGGGGTCCAAAACACTATACCTCGCCCTCGGCAAAAATTGACCTGCGCGTCGGAGGCAAGTTCATCTTTAGCATGCGCGCTCCCGCCGAGCAAGGCGGTCAAGACAGCTATACGTCGGGCGTCTATACCAAGATCGTGCCGTACGAACGTCTCGAATTTACGCAGGGCATGTCCGACAAGGACGGCACGCGCGTCAACCCCCAGACGTTGGGTTTGCCGCCGGATTTTCCTCAAGAGATGAACACGGTCATCCAATTCATTCGCAAGGGCGAATTGACCGAGCTGATCATTACCGAATCGCACTGGACGGCAAGCCCGATGGCGGTATTTGCCTATGCGGGGATGCACGAGTCGCTCGACAAAATGTCCGAGGTCCTGGCGAACGCAAAATAAAAAGATATCGTTATCACAAAAAACACCAGCCGATTGTCGCTGGTGTTTTTTGTGATAACAGGCAATTTTATTTTTTTGCGAGCAATTCGTCGAGCCGCTCATAGCCGTCATTCACCCCGGATTCCATGCCCGAGGCGAGCATCCCGTCGCGGTCTGCGCCGGACTGGTAGACATCGAGGATGGTCAGGCGGGTGCGATTGTTGGGCAGCGCTTCAAACCGCTGAGTCGAGAGGCACACGTGCCCGCGCTCCGGCAGCCCTTCGAATTCGAATGTTTGAATGATGCGTTCGGGGGCGGTGACGTCGTGAAATACACCGTAAAAGGAATAGGTGTTGCCCTCTGCGTCCTTTTGCACAAAGCGGTATTCGCCGCCGGACTGGGGTTCAAACCGTTCGAGCGTGGTTTGCAGCCCGCGCGGACCCATCCACTGCACAAACAACCCGGGGTCAACGTGCGCTCGAAAGACAAGTTCGCGCGGGGCGTCAAACTCGCGGGTGATAGTATAGTCCTGCCTGTCGGGTTCGGCGTTGATGACAGTCTGGTTCATTTTTTCTCATCTCCTCTTTGGATTCTGGTTTGCTCTGCCTGCAGCAATTCGTCCAACCGCTCAAAGCGAGCATTGACCTGCTCTGCCATTTTGTCCACCCACAACTGGACCTGTGCCATGCCGTCGGGGTCCAACCGGTAAATACGGTGTTGTGCCCTTTTTTCCATATCCACCAATTTTGCCTCGCGGAGCACCTTGAGATGTTGGGAAATTGCCGGGGGGCTTGTCGGGAATTGTTTATAGATTTCGCTCGCCGACAATTCACCCCGACTCGCCAGCAACTCGACAATCTGTCGCCGTGTCGGGTCTGCAAGGGCAGAGAAGGGATCCATTGAGGACCTTATAAACCATTTACTTAATTAAGTCGATACTTAAATACTGTTTTATCGCGCGAGTTTCCATGCCGAATTTCATGTTTTTTTCACATGAAATCGCAGATTTATGTGTGATTCTCTTGCCGGTTCTGTTATATTGAAAGCATAGACACGACAAGGAGGTGTTTGTCATGTTAAATGCGTTGTGGGAGATCCGGTATCATCTGGTGGTCGGGTTTTGGCTCGTCCTGCTGGGCATCGGAGCGTGGCTGAGGTTCCGGGTGTTGACGCCGCGCGATGAGCCGAACAGTGTGTCCATCCGAATTCGAGATTGAATTCAGATTTGGCGCGAAATCACGTCGCGTGGTATTGTAATGCAAGCGCCCGCCCGCAAGCCCGGCGGAGACAAATCTGCGATTAATGTGACGCAAGAATGAAAATATTAGCAGCACATGATGGTTCGGAATGTTCGAAAGCGGCGATCAGGGACCTGGAACGCGCGGGTCTGCCCGTGACAGCCCGGGCGCTCGTGTTGACCGTCGCCGATGTTTTTATCCCGCCCAAATCGGACAACGGTGTGCCGGTGATGCCCAAAAAGATTGCCAAGGCAATCGAACGCGCGCATAAAGCTTCGGCACAAGCGGTGGAGCAGGCGCTGGAAAGAGCCAAAGAGACGAGTCGGCAAGTTCAGACAATGTTTCCGGGCTGGAACGTGGAGCCAGAAGCAGCTGCCGGAAATCCGAGTTGGACAATCATTCTCAAAGCCCGGGAATGGGGCGCAGACCTCATCGTCGTCGGCTCGCAAGGGCAATCTCCGGCGACCCGGTTTCTGCTTGGCAGCGTATCAAACAAAGTCCTCGAACACGCGCATTGTTCGGTGCGAATCGGACGCGCCCAAGTCCACGACGGCTCTCGTCCGATCCGTTTGATTGTCGGCACGGATGGTTCCGAAGATGCGGAACGCGCCCTTGCCGCCGTTGCCGCGCGTCATTGGCCTCCGGGCAGTGAGGCGCGCATCATCACGGCGTTGGACCAACACATGTCATTGAACTATGCGCCCATGTCCCCGGGACCTCGTAAATGGGCAGATGCCGGCGATGAGGATGAACATGCCTGGGTCCGGCGGATGGCAAAAGCTGCCGCCGACACTCTGCGTCAGGGCGGGTTGAATGTGTCTACGCTTGTGCTCGAGGGGGACCCCAGAGAGCTGTTGCTGCGCGAGGCAGCGGTCTGGCAGGCGGACTGTATTTTTGTGGGGGCGCGGGGGCTTGGCGCGCTGGAGCGGTTTTTGCTTGGAAGTGTCTCGACCGCAGTCGCAGCCCGCGCGACCTGTTCGGTCGAGGTTGTCAGGGTGTGAGAGGAACGGGTGTGTCTGATAAAAGCAGACACTCGTCGAGCGATTGCTCGACGAGTGTCTTTTTCTTTTTTTTTGTTCGCGCGTGATCGCGATGACCCTAGTTCGCGCGACCCGGCACACGACGCCGCGCACAGTCAATGCACAGGAGAGCCGAAGGCATGACCATCAACCGCTCTTCGGGAATCTCGACGCCGCAGTGTGAGCACAAACCGTAGGTCCCCTCTTCCAGGCGAGCCAGCGCGCGTTCGACCTCCTGCTTTTTGCCCTGCAAGAGACGTTCCGTGGCGGCAAGGTTGGACTGTCCAACAAAAGTGCTGGCGAGGTCCGCGGTGTCGCTCTCGCCGTTTGCTTCCGGGATCATTGCGGTCGCCTGTGCGTCGAGTTTTTCCGTCAAGCCCTCGAGCTCTTGTGTGAGCATGGCGCGGAGGTGCGCCGTGCGGCGGGAGGGTTTGGATTTGTTCTTGGATTCTCGGGTCCGGGATTGGACCGCGATCGGTTTTGAAATTATCATGTCAACCTTTTTGTAAAGCTGGGTCGGGCATGACCTGTTCTGTCCGCCCGGATTTGACTGTTAGCGGTTTGCCATCGCCGGACAAGGCGACTCGCGCCCGCGGACCCGGAGCGGATGGCTTGCGCTCCCAGATTCGCATACCGTATTGGATGGGCGGGGTCAGCAAAGCGGCATAGCGCGCCAGCTTTTCTCGGTCCGCGGCGTTTACGAGCTGCACGTCGAGAAAGCGGTCGTGTCCGACAGACGCGACGGATGCTTGCAGGACGGCGGTGAGGGCACGGTTGAGCGCGCCGATCAGTGATGCGAGCGCAGCGGTCTTGGGCTCGGCATAGACGACGAGCTGGATCATCAAGGGGGGCGCCGTGTCCCGGGTCCGATCCCTGTCGGGGTCGGCAGAGTTGGCGATATAGACCGCTTTTACATCGCGATCCAGAAAACCGAGATACTCGGCGACAAAATGGGCAAGCCCGAGCTTGAGCTCACGCTGCACGGTCAGGTCACCATTGTTGAGAGATTGGATGACCTCGTCGAGCTCACACTGCAATCGCGCGCTCGCCCATTCGAGCGTATTGCCAACAATGATCTCTGCAATGGCGCGGGCATCACTGGTATACAGAGCCACGACAGCCGGAGCCGGCTTGAGTTTGGGCCACTGAACTGGTTGTTCGTGTCGTTCGCGTGTCATGTTCAAGAATATCCTGTGCCTGCGACAAAGCGGACCTCTATCGGCAATCCGTTAAGCGTCGCTCTCGGGGTCGAGCATGTCAATCAAAATGCGAAAGATGTCGGATTCGGTCACGAGTCCGACCACGACATGATCCGCAGAGAGGACGGGCAGTCCGCTGATGCGATGCTCTACCATCAGGCGCGCGGCGTCCGCCAATTTGGTTTCGGGCGTCACGGTGATGACCGGGTGGCGCATCACCCGCTCCACCTTGACCTGGTCCATCAAGAATCCGAGTTCACTGCGATTGAGCGTAGTCACTTCGGAGGGCAACGCGCCGCGCAGATCTCCCAGAGTAATGATTCCAACCAGTTCCCGTTCTCGGAGCACGGGCAAACGGCGCACCTCATGCGCTTGCATCAATTCCGCCGCTTCGGGCAGTTTGCTCTCACTATCAATGCAAATGGCAGGGCTGGACATGATGTCTCCGACATGCACCATGCGCCACCATTTGACCAAATCCTCGCCGGGCGTTTGCGGGGTTGCGAGTTCCGCTCGACGGTCTAGCTTGAAAAGCGTTGGATTCGCTTTCATTTGGTCTCCCTTGACCAACTCTATCAGGCCCTTTTGAGATTGTGTTCTGAGCTTGAGATTGGAGAGCGCCCGACAATCGAGAAATGACGCCACCGCCGTCAAAATCAAGCCCAAGAAAAAAATTCGCTTGCTTTTCGCGGTCTGTCGGGCACTCATCTGCACTCTACTCGATTTACGGTGAGAAAGGCATACAAAAGTCCGGGGGAACATGAAAAAAGGATAAAAAAACGCGCTGCGCCCCAAATCTATGATTTTTGGGACGCAGCGCGCGGGCTGCAGTCGTGAGCGTGTGCCTATTATGTCAAGTGTCGTCCGGCGTCCGGTCTTGGCATTTGAGCATATAGCCAATCCCCGGCGCGGTGAGAATATAGCGCGGGCTTCCGGGATCGCTCTCGATTTTGCGTCGCAGATAGCGAATATAAGCGCGCAAGTAATCAATATCATCGCGATATTCGGGACCCCAGACCTTGGTCAACAAATCCTGATGCAGGACGACTCGGTCTGCGTTGAGCATCAACTCGCGCAGCAGCGCAAATTCGGTGCGCGTGAGCGCGATGGCTGTATCGCGCACGCGGACGGCGTAATGGGCATAGTCAATTTCGATTTCGCCGCAATGGCGCGGCGCGGTGATGGTCTCTTCGTTTCGTTGGGTCCGACGCAAGACCGCGCGCACGCGCGCCAGGAGCTCTTTCGAGTTGAATGGTTTGGTCAGATAATCGTCCGCCCCTGCGTTAAACCCCTCGATCTTGTCTGCGTCACGCGCTTTGGCGGTCAGCATGATTACGGGGACGTCCGAGAACTCGCGCAAGCGCCGACAGATGGCATAGCCATCGGGTCCGTCGCGGAGCATGATATCGAGCAGCACAAGGTCCGGCTGTTCGAGCGCAACCAGCTCGAGCGCGAGCTCGCCACTAAAAGTGTCCAGCACCCGATAGCCCACCGCAGCAAGCACCTGGGTTACGAGACGCACCACGCGCGGGTCATCGTCAACGACGAGAATTTTCTCATTCATTATCTATCTGCCTCGAACGCTCCGAAAGAATGTGCGGCTGTTCCAGCGGCAGGGTAAAATAGAATATTGTGCCCTGTCCCAACTGGCTCTCTGCCCAGATTTGCCCACCATGCGCTTCGACAATACTGCGCGCAATGGGCAACCCCAAGCCGGAACCGACCGTCCCCTGCGCGGCGCCGGTCTTGACGCGAAAGAATTTTTCAAACAAACGATTGAGATGCTCGGGCGCAATCCCTATCCCCTGGTCGGCGATGCTGACGACGATTTGACCGGGCTGGGTTTCGCCATGGACGACAATCAATCCGCCTTGCGGCGAATATTTGACGGCGTTTTCGAGCAGGTTGCGAACCACCTGCGCGAGGCGCACCGGGTCGGCGGGAACCGGCGGGATCTCGCCCGAGAACTCTACTACAAAACGGTGACGGAGGGTCGTGTGACGAATCTCGTCAATCACTCCTTGAACGATGCGCGGCACCCGCACGGGCTGGATTTCGATTTCCAGAATCCCGGCGTCCAACACGGATGATTCGAGCAGGTCTTGAATCAACCCGATGAGGGAATCGCACTCGCGATCAATGCTCTCCAAGAATTCGCGCTGCGCTGCCGGCTCGAACTCGACATCCTCCATCATGAGCGCGGTGGCAGAACCCTTGATTGATGTGAGCGGTGTCCGCATCTCGTGCGCCAAAAAAGCAATGGACTCGCGGGTGACGCCGCTCGTCTCGATAACGGTCTGCGCCTCGCGCAGCGATTGTTTCACGCGCGCATGTGACATCGAGAGCGCGAGGAAATTGGCGGCGACTTGCAGCCATTTCAAATCATCGGCGGTGAACTGTGCCGCACGGGTCAGATTCTCGACAACCACAACGCCGAGCCGGGTCTCGCCCACGCGCAGCGGCGCGCCGATGGCGCTGTGGGGATGCTCGACGCCCGCCGCCTGATACAAGGCGCGTTGTGGAAACGACATTTCGTTGTCCCGCGTCGCGGCATCGGAGGGCGCTGTCTTGAGGATTGCCTGTCCGGTTAAGCGGGAGCGCTCGGCGTTCGCGCCAAAGGGCAGCTCGATCCGGTCCGGCGGCGGTTCCCGATAGCCCCGCGCGGCGCCAAATATCAGCGCAGATTGGTCGGGAAAATAGAACCAGATGCTCGCCGCATCCGCCGTGGTAAATTGTTCCAGTAAGCGCGCAAGAAACAACTCTTGGCGGTCCGGTTCGTCACCACTCGCGACGGCGAGCTGCGCGATTTTATAAAAAATGTCGGATGTCCGTGTCTCGACAGCCATTGAAACTCTCCCATTTCGTCGGCGGCGCCCAATTCGCGCGCCACGACGGCTTGATTGTACCACGACGGCGGAAAGTTTGCCCAAAAAAGAGTAAACCAGATTACACGATTTCGGCGCATTTTCGTTCGAACCCCTGTCCAAATTCGGATGCTTTATCCCACGCGTTTCGGGGCAATTGTCCCTAGCGCACAGCGCCGGGTGATGTACCCTTGTGCAGTCCATTCTCCTCTAGTAAAATCAGACGTGCGGCATTTTTGCATCCGCATATCATTCAAGGCATCCCTCGCCGATGATCCGCGGCAAGCATCTCTGGCAGTTACGAGAAGCATCTCGGTTGAGCAAGCCATCTCAGGAGCTATATTATGAGCGAATTCCCCACGCAAGCTAACGTCGTCGTAATTGGAGCAGGTATTGTCGGCAACAGCATGGCTTTTCACCTGAGCAAGTTGGGCTGGCGCGATATCGTCCTGCTCGACAAGGGTCCTCTCCCCAATCCCGGCGGCTCGACCGGGCACGCCTCGAATTTTATTTTCCTCGTAGACCATTCCAAAGAAATGTGCAAATTCACGCTCGACAGCGTGAAACAATACAAGGAGCTCGGCGTGTTTACGCGCAGCGGCGGGATCGAAGTTGCGCGCACGCCCGAACGGATGGAAGAGCTCAAGCGGCGCGTCGCGTCGGGCAAATCGTGGGGCGTTCAAGAGATGGAGCTGCTGTCGCCGCAAGAGGTCAAGCAGCACGTGCCGTTTCTGGATTCGAATGTGATTCTCGGCGGTTTTTATACGCACGGCATCGGCACGGTGGATTCTCTGCGCGCGGGAACGTTGATGCGCGAATACGCCCAGGGCATTGGCGCGCTGCAGGTATTTCCCAACACCGAAATCACGGGGCTGAAGGTCGAGAACGGACACATTCGCGCCGTGCAGACAAACAAAGGGACGATCCATGCCAACACGGTCATTATCGCCTGCGGCATCTGGAGCCCGCGCATCGCGCGCATGGCAGGGGCGCACATTTCCCTCACGCCCGCCGTGCATCAAATGATCAGCGTAGGTCCCGTGCCGCAGTTTGCGAATACGGTCGGCGAAATCGAATTTCCAATCGTGCGCGATATGGACACGAACATGTACGAGCGTCAGCACGGCGGCGATATGGAAGTGGGTTCGTATGCGCATCGTCCGATCTTGTGGGAACCGGACGATATTCCATCCATCGAACAAGCGGCATTGTCGCCCACCGAATTACCCTTTACGAAACCGGATTTTGATCTGCAGATGGAACAGGCGCTGGAGCTCATGCCCGACATTCTCGGCAACGAACAAGTGGGCATCCGCTATGCGATCAACGGACTGCTTTCGCTGACGCCCGATGGGTTTCCGATCCTGGGCGAGACGCCCGAGGTCAAAGGGCTGTGGTCGGTCGCGGCGGTCTGGATCAAAGAAGCGCCGGGGATTGCGCGCGCGGTCGCCGAATGGATGACGAACGGCAATCCCGAAATTGACCCAAGTGGCTCGGATATCGCGCGATTTTACGATCATCAGAAGACAAAATTCCACGCCAAGGCGCGCAGCGCGGAGGGTTTTAACAAGACGTATGGCATCGTTCACCCGCGCGAACAGTGGTCAACGAACCGACAGGTGCGGCTCTCGCCATTCTATACCCGCGAACGAGAACTGGGCGCAGTATTTTTCGAGACGGCGGGCTGGGAACGCCCCAACTGGTACGAGTCCAACCGCAAGCTGCTCACCGGCTATGGCGACCGCACGATGCCCCGCGCCAACGAGTGGGACGCGCGCTGGTGGTCGCCGATCATTAACGCCGAACATCTGGCGATGCGCGAACGAGTCGGGATGGTGGACCTGAGCGCGTTTGCGATCTTTGATGTCACGGGACCCGGCACGTGTGACTATATGCAGAAAATGGCGGTCGCGCAGATGGATGTGCCGGTCGGGCGCGTGGTCTATACCTCGCTGTTGAACGAGCACGGCGGCATCAAAGCAGATTTGACGATCATGCGGCTCGGGCCCGACCATTATCGTGTGGTCACGGGCGGGTTTGACGGGATGCGCGACAAGAAATGGTTCACCGACCATCTCCCGGAGGACGGCACCGTTCAATTGAGTGACCTTACTTCTGCGTGGGCAACGTTGGGCGTTTGGGGCCCGCAGGCGCGCGCGCTCTTGCAGTCCATCACCGAAACCGATTTGTCCAACAAGGCATTCCCGTTCGGGACGTGCCAATGGCTCGAGATCGAGACGGTGCGCGTGCTTGCGTCGCGCATTTCGTATGTGGGTGAATCGGGTTGGGAATTGTATGTGCCGTTCGAGCAGGGCGCGCGGTTGTGGGATCTGGTCTGGGAAGCGGGACAGAAATTCGGCATCGTCCCTGTGGGGATCGGCGTCTATGCAACGACCGGGCGTCTCGAAAAAGGGTATCGCGCCTATGGGAACGAGTTGGAGCAGGAATACAACCTGGTGGAAGCGGGGATGCAGCGCCCGCAGGTCAAATCGCAGGACTTTATCGGCAAAGCTGCCTATCTGGAGCAGCGCGCCAAGCCACCCGCAGCTGTCCTTTGCACGCTGACCGTGGATGATAATACGTCAGCGTCCGGAGTCAAACGCTACATGATGGGACGCGAGCCGATACTCGATCTCGAGGGCGAGCCGCTGGTTGACGCGCACGGGCGGCGGTCGTATGTGACGAGCGCGGGCGGCGGTCCATCCATCGGCAAACATATTTTGATGAGCTATCTCCCGCCCGCCTATGCCAAGCCGGGGACCAAACTCAAGGTCGAATATTTTGGCGAACAGTATCCTGTGACGGTCGCGGCGGTTGGCGCAACCCCGCTCTTTGATCCAAGCAACGAGCGGGTGAAAGCGTAAAGACCCATGAACATTCTTGTCTGTATCAAACGCGTGCCCCTCACCGGCGACAAGCTTGTGCTCACGCCCGATGCGCAGACGCTGGACACGCGCCTGCTGGGCTTTACCATCAGCCCGCACGAAGAATGTGCGGTTGAGGAAGCGGTGCGTCTGGTTGAAAAATACGGCGGCAGCTCGGTCGCGCTGACGCTGGGGGTCGAACCCGCGACCGAACAACTGCGCGACGCGATGGCAATCGGGATAGATCGCGCGATACACCTCGTGACGGGCGCGGACGACAACGCGCCCGAATGGGACCCGCTCGCCACGGCGGGCGCAATCGCGGACGCCATTCGCGCCGACGGCGCGGCGTTTGATCTGCTCTTGTTTGGCAACGAAGCGGCAGACAGCGGCGGCTATCAGGTGGGCATCCGCGTCGCGCACACCCTCGACCTGCCCTGTGTCACCGGCGTCAAGGGGCTGGAGGTGAATGGAAACATGCTGACGGCGAAACGCGAGACGGCGGGCGGCATGGAGATTTTTGAACTGCCCCTGCCCGCCGTGGTCACGGTCAAAGAGGGATTGAACCTGCCGCGCTATCCCTCTCTGCCGGGACGCTTGAAAGCGAAAAAGAAACCCATCGTCACGTCATCGCTCGCATGGCGCGACGGCGGACTCGAAAAACTGCAGCTCAAACTGCCGCCCGAACAAACGCATCAAGCCGAGATGCTTGGCAAAGGCGCGGACGCCGCGCCGCGTGTGGTGGATGTGCTGGAACGGCTTGGGTTACTATGATTCTGGTTTTTATCGAACATTCAAACCGCAGGATTGACGACACATCGCTCGAAGCGTTGACGGTGGGGCGGCAGCTCGCCGACAAGATGAATGTCCCGCTGCATGGCGCGCTCGTCGGGTCTGCGGCTGACGAAATTGTGGCGCGCGCGGGTGAGTTTGGCGTGACGGTCCTATATGCAGCCGAGTTGGCGCAGCCGGACACCTATGCTCCCGCCGCGTATGCGGTCTGTCTGGTCGAATTGCTCGACAATTCCAAGCCCCAAGCGGTGATAGCGGCGGGCACGGAACGCGGCAACGAGATTATGGCGCATGTCGCGGCGCGGGCGAATTTGCCGTTGGCGGCGAATTGTACTGACGTCCAACCCGGCGCGGATTTGATCGTGACGCGGCTAAGGTGGGGCGGAAGTTTGCTCGAAGAGGCAAAATTGACGGGGACGAGCAAACTCTTGACGATCGCGCCCAATTCTGTTCCGCTTGCGACTGTCGAACCGACGCGCGTCACGGTGCAGTCGTTTGCGCCGCAGCTGTCCGAACGCGATTATCGCGCGCGCGTGACCGCGCGCGTGGAAACCGCAGCGGGCAAGGTCTCGCTTGCCAGCGCGCGCGTGGTTGTGGGGGGCGGGCGCGGGGTGGGCAGCGCCGAGGGTTTTCGAGAGCTCGAGGAATTGGCGGACCTGTTGGGCGGCGCGGTGGGCGGCTCGCGCGTCGTCACGGGGCTCGGCTGGCGTCCGCATCACGACCAGATCGGACAGACAGGGACTCGCATCGCGCCCGAGCTGTATATCTCGTGCGGCATCAGCGGAGCGATCCAGCACATGGTCGGAGCAAAAGCGGCGAAACATATCCTCGCCATCAACACCGACGCCGATGCGCCCATCATGTCCAAAGCGGACTATGTGGTGATCGGAGATTTGCATCAGGTCGTGCCCGCCATCATTGCCGAAATCAAGGCAAGACGCGGCTAAAAGGTTCCGGACTGTCCGAACGCATCACTGAGGATCCGTAAATTTACAATTTCCCGAATTTGCTTGAATGAGCCAGAGACTGGAAAACGCGAATCCTCGCGAATCATTACGAATTTACGCGAATTTTATTTTGTCCCAAGCATTTTGTGGAGATTCG